>NZ_RKRE01000001.1:300000-600000 GCF_003815015.1 Thermodesulfitimonas autotrophica | reverse complement strand
ACGTCGTAGCGGCGGCAAATCTCGAGTAAGCGGTCGAACTGGGCGTAAAGGGGATTCTCCGCGCCGTGGTGGAGCATCCAGCCCAAGACGAAGCAGCCGCCGCGGCTGACGATATCCGTGATTCGCCCCTGGCGGCGCAAGCGGTTGACGCTTTCGCGGGTAACGCCGCAGTGGACGGTGATAAAATCAACGCCATCGGCCGCGTGGCGTTCGATGACCTGGAAGATTTCGTCGGCGCTCATGGCCACGATACTGCCGTGCCGCTTGAGCGCCTCGATTGCGGCCTGGTAAATCGGAACGGTGCCCACGGGAACGTGGCTGGCGGCGATGGTCTGCTTCCTCAGGGCGTCCAGGTCGCCGCCGGTACTTAAGTCCATTACCGCGTCGGCGCCGGCATCCAGCGCCGTCCGGAGTTTAACCAGTTCCTGTTCCGCGTTAAGGTGACGGGGTGAGGTGCCGATGTTGGCGTTTACCTTCGTGCGGAGCCCCGCACCAATCCCTAACGGATCAAGCCCCCGATGGTTCTTATTGGCGGGAATGACGATTCTTCCTGCCGCCACCCCCTCCCGGATAAACTCCGGGGTGCGCTTCTCCCGGGCGGCTACCCGTTCCATCTCCGGCGTTATCTTCCCTTGCTTTGCTGCTTCTAACTGTGTCAATACGACCCCTCCAGCATTTTCAGCAAAAGTGCGGCACTTGCAGCTACATCGGGCGCGCTGGCCACCGCGCTTACCACGGCGATCCGCTTCACGCCCGTTTTTATTACTGCCGGTAGGTTCGCCGGTGTTATACCGCCGATGGCCACTACCGGCAGGCGAACTTGGGATAGGACCTTCTGGAGCGCTTCCAGACCCTGCGCGGCGTATTCTGGTTTGGTCCTGGTTGGAAAGACAGGGCCGAAGCCGATGTAATCAGCGCCCTCTTTTTCCGCCCGGAGGGCCTCGGCAACGGAGTGGGTAGAGACGCCGATAATGGCCTGCTCTCCGAGGATACGCCGGGCAGCGGCAATTGGCAGATCTTCCTGCCCCAGGTGCACCCCATCCGCACCAACTGCTGCCGCGATGTCGGCCCGGTCGTTAATGATGAGCGGCACGCCGGCCTTCGCCGTAACTTCCCGGAGTGCCCGGGCGGTTTCGAAAAAGGCCTTGGCCGGGAGCTCTTTTTCCCGGAGCTGGATGATCTGGGCGCCGCCCCGGATGGCCTCCTGAGCTACGCTGACCACGGGTCGCCCGGCGGTGTGGGCGGAACCCACGATGACGTAAAGCCTCAGCTTACGCAAAAAGGAGGTTTTCTCCTCCGGGGCCAGCCGGGCGGCAAAAAGCTGCTCCAGCTCGTAAGATAGAAAACGAAGGCGCTTGAATTGGGCCACTGTTTCCGGCGCCAGGTAACGAGCCGTTTCTTCGAGAACCCGCGCCGCCTCCTGGACGCGCCGGGCGTTCGCTATCGCTACCCCGCGGGCGGACGGGTGGGGGTCTTCCGGATAGCTGGCGCCCGGATCCTGGTTCACGTCGCGGGCAGCAAGGCAAACGGCAGACAGGTTGGCGGCGGTTTGCTGTAGATTATGCCGTGCTGCCCGGATCCTTTCGGCTAAAGCACCGTCCTGCAGGACGAAACGAGCGAGGTCTTCAAGCGCCCGGAGGCCTTCCCGGGCCCGGTTCAGGTTTGCATCTGTTAACCGGTAAAAGGCCTTTATTTCCATCTTAACCACGCCCCTCATCCTGAACAAGCCCTTTTAAAAAGAAAATGCGTGGTGCAAGTGCCGCAGGCTTCGAAAATTAAAATACCCCGCGGGTGGGGGCAACAAGCATTTGTTCCCGCGGCAGAGCAAAAATTCAACCGCATTGCGAATATTCCTGCCGGGGAAAGTCGGCCGCGCAGCCGGTATCCTTCCTTTCCCTGATCGCCCTGAGGATCTCCCTGATTGCGGCCATATCGAAAGGCTTGCCGAGAAAGGCGATGACCCCTTCTTTGAAGGCGCGGGTGATCATTTCCACTTCTGGGCAGGCGGTCATCATCACGACGTTTACCTCAGGAAAGCGACGCAGTAGTTCTTCGAGCGCGGCAAAGCCGTCGAGCACGGGCATCATGATGTCGAGAAAGACGAGGTCCGGGCGGAAGTCGCAGGCCAGCTCGAGCGCTTCCCGCCCGTTTTTAGCCGTACGGGTGACGTGTCCCTCCGCGCATAGAAGGGCTTCGAGAATTTCGCAAATCTCCGGCTGGTCGTCGGCAATCAGCACCTTGAGCGTTTCTCCGGACATCGAGATTACTCCTCGGTCGTTTTTGACAGGTATTAGCAGTTGGGTTGAATGCCATCTCTATCTTTTTCGCCGAGGCAGGCCGGTTTCCTTTCGGAAGCCGGCGGAAAATTGGTTTCCGTCACCAACCTTTATTTTGGTTGTTCATTACAGGCCGTTATCAAAGCGCTGAACAGCGCGAGGAAAAGCGGGGCTTTTTCCCACATCCCTTCGGGGTGAAACTGGACGCCGACCGCAAAAGGATGTGCGGTCGCCTCGATTGCTTCGATTATTCCGTCGGGTGCCCAGGCTGCGGCTTTAAATCCCGGGGCCACCTTTTTTACTGCCTGGTGGTGAAAAGAGTTAACCCTTAAACGGGTGGTCCGGAAAATCGCGGCGAGGCGGCTGCCCGCGAGGATATCGATATGGTGCGTCCCGTACCAGCGCGGGGCGTCCTGCCGGTGTTTCAGGGGGCTTTTTGTGCCTGCGGCGAGGTCCTGGTAGATGGTGCCCCCGGCGGCGACGTTGAGCACCTGCATGCCCCGGCAGATACCGAGAACGGGAACTACCCGGGCGAGCGCCTCCCGGGCAAGGGCCAGCTCAAAGGCGTCCCGACGTGGGGAGACCATTCCGGTTTGGGGTAGCGGTTCTTCACCGAAATAGAAGGGGTCAATGTCGCCGCCACCGGACAGGAGAAGCCCATCGATGCTGGTGATAGTGGCAGCGGCGGCTTCCGGCGGAAGCGGCGGCAGGATCACCGGAACCCCTCCGGCACGGTAGATGCCGTCGCTATAGTAACGGCTCAGGAAGCAGCGCTCTTCTTCCTCCTGAAAGGCGGCGGTAATGCCGATTACCGGGCGCATGAAAACCTCCTTTGCCGCAGACCGGCCGGAGCCGGTTTTTACGGCGGCCGAAGCACTTGGTAACAGAAAGGGCGGGGTCCAGCCCCGCCCGGAAAGGTTGCTGCGAAGAGAGGTGCGACTTTGCAGTAGAGGGGACGAAAGCCTTCTTGACGGGTGGCGACCGGTAGGCTTACCCTTTGACGGTATGGGCGCCGCGCGTCAGGGTTACTTTCCCCGTACGGACCATTTCGAGGATGCCGTGCTCGCTTAATACCGCGCAGAGGGCGTCGATCTTTTCTTCGTCGCCGGTCATCTCAACCACCATGGTTTCCCTTCCGACGTCCACAATGTGGGCCCGGAAAATCTCGACGATGTCCACAATGTCGGAGCGGCGGGAAGGATCCGCCTTTACCTTTATCAGCGCCAATTCCCGGTCGATGACGTTCTGCGCCAGGCGTTCCACCTTCAGAACGTCGATCAGCTTTGAAACCTGCTTTACCACCTGGTCGATTACCCGGTCGTCTCCCTGAACGACAATGGTAAGGCGGGAGATATCGCTTTCCTCGGTATGGCCGGCGGTAATGCTTTCGATATTGAAGTTGCGCCGGCTCAAAAGTCCGGCGATCCGCGCCAACACCCCGGGCTTGTTGAGCGCCAAAACGGCTAAAGTGTGTTTCATAACCACCACTCCGCTTTAAAAGTGAGCTTTTTACGCCCTGCCCAGTCGCCAAACTTTATCTTTAGCCAAGATCTTTAGCCAAACAGTTCGTCCCGCCTCAGACGAGCGGTTCGTTCTCCACCAGGTTCCAGACGCCGCAAGGGCAGGCTCCGGCGCAAAAACCGCAACCGATGCACCGGTCCGGATCCACTACTAATTCAAAGCCGCCGCCAGCAGTTTCCTGCCGCGAGATTGCCGCTTGCGGACAGACGCTGATGCAGATGCCGCAGTCCCGGCAGGTGCCACAGGAAACACATTCGGCTGCCGCGTCTTCAAGCCGGTCAAGGCGAAGTAAGCGGGGGTTGAAGTACTCGAGCTTCACGCGGGAGTAGTCGATCCTGGTGCGGGTATCGCGCAGCGGCGTTCTGCCCGCTATAAGATCGGCAATCGCCTGGGCTGCTTTCCGGCCGGCGCCGATTGCCTCGGTGAGAAGCCCGAGCTTGACCACGTCGCCGATAGCGAAAACCTGCGGGTCGGACGTCTGGTAAAACTCGTTCACCTTGATGAACCCGCGCTCGGTGGCCACGCTTTCTGGTAGAAAGTCCAGATCCGGCACGTCGCCAATCGAGATAATCACCGTATCCGCCGGGATTATTTCGCCGGTAGAGAGTTCCAGGCCTTCTTCGGTGACCGCCTTGCTAAAACATGGCCAGCGGAACTTAGCACCTACCGCTTCGGCCGCTTTGCGCTCCTTGCCGAAGGAGAGCGGCTCCTGGATATCGATCAGCGTGATCTCCGTCGCGCCAAGCCGGTGCGCTTCGGTGGCGACATCACAGCCGACGTTGCCGGCACCGATAATAACCACGCGTTTGCCGACCCGGGCTTGGCCTTTTTGGGCCTGACGCAGAAAATCAAGCGCCGGGATAAGCCTTTCCTTCCCTGGAATAGGAATAACGCGCGGTTTTTGGGCCCCGGCGGCGATCACGATAAAGTCATAATCCGCCTTCAGACGCTCAAAATCCTCGCGGCTCAAGTGCTGCTGCAGGTAAATGTGCGGCAGAACCTTCTTGGCCCGCTCAAGTTCGGCCTTAAGTATCTCATCCGCAATCCGGGAACGCGGTATGGCCGAGGAGAGCTTACCGCCGAGTTCATCCTGCATATCGTAAATCACTGCTTCGTGCCCCTGGAGTCGTAGTTGCCAGGCTACGGAGATGCCGGCGGGCCCGCCGCCGATAACGGCGACCCGCTTCCCAGAAAGAGACGGGAGTTCCGGAAGCTTCGCGGTAAGGCTGGCCTTGCCGAGTTCCCTTACGTCCGGCGGGACCATCCTGCGCACCTGGCGCGTGCATGCCTGCATGCAGAGATTGGGGCAGAGGTAGCCGCAAACCGTTGCCGGGAACGGGGTATAGGCAAGTGCCAGATCGATAGCCTCATCTATCCGCCCTTCCCTGATGAGCTGCCAGCGTTCGTGAACCGGGATACCGGTAGGGCAGCTTGCCTGGCAGGGAGGCAGGTATTTCCGGTTTTCCCATACCGGGACGAAACGGCGCAGGTTCCCGGTCACAATGAGCGGGATAGGGCTACGGTCGAAGTCGACCAAATCCCCGATCAAACCGCCGCGCCCCAGTTCCTTATCCCAGACCTCCCGGCGGAATTCACTTATCGGGCGGCGCGGTAAGCTCCGTTTTTCCTGCGGCGTTCTGGCCACGAGCAACTGCCACTGGGTCCGGTCGGCGAGGGTAGCAAAAAGCTCCGTGCGGCCGATAGCGGCAAGGAAAACCTTCAGGTTTTCCCTAAGCCAGTCCCAGTCTGCGTCGGTTATCGGCTCTAATTTAACGTCGGCCTGACTGTAACCTTTATGCGGGCCGCGGAAAAAGATTTTGCCGCCCACCATCCCGACACAGGGGCGGTAGCCCAGAACGTTTTCCGGATTCTGCGGCTCATGACCGCAGATAACGGCGATGCCCCCCGCCATAAACTCGGCGAAATAATCGCCGACGCCGCCAAGGACCCAGAGTTCCGGAGGGGCGAAACGGGGATTATGCTTGGTCATGGTCATACCCCGGGCCCCGATATTTCCGGCGACATAAATTTTTCCCTGGGCCATCGCGTTGGCCGTGCCGTTGGTGGCGTGGCCGTGAACGATTATTTCTGCACCGGCGTTGAGCCACCCCGTATCGTCAGAAGCGGGGCCCATGATTTCAATGCGGGTATTGGGAAAGCCCATTGAGCCCACCCGCTGGCCGGGAGAGCCGATAATGCGGACGTGGACCTTATCCTCTCCGGCGCGCCACAACCGCCCGCCGATGCCGTGCTGGCCGAAGGCTTCGACTTCGATATACCGGTAACCGTCGGCTACCGCTTTCTGAATCCGCTCCTCGAGGATGCGGGATTCGATACGGCGGCCGTTTTCCATGCCCGAAATCCGGTAAAACTTCTCTTGCGCCACGTTGTATCTCTCCCTGAAAAAACTCGGCGTAAGACGTTCTGCGTCCTACGTTCTCCGTTTTAACTTCTACGTTCTATGTGGGATGCGATGGGGCTGCCGCCTGCCATTTCTAAGCCCCTGGTTTCAGCACTCGGGGCAAGCCTCATCAAACCACGTACTTTATCTGTAACCGCTGTGCCGCATGGTAGTCGTCAATCGCGATAGCGTCGGACATCCCGATAGGCAGGGAAGTGGAGCGGCCAAGCGGTGCCACGATCTTCTTAAGTTCCGTATCGAAGCTTAAAAAGACATCCACCACCCGTTCCGCCACCTTTTCCGGATCTAAACGCCGGTAAAGACGCGGGTCCTGGGAGGTTATGCCTTTCGGACAGCGGCCGATATTACAGATATTACACCGGTCACCCTCCGAACCGATGCAGCCGGCAGCCGCCTGCATGATATATTTCCCTATCTGAACGGCAGAGGCCCCTAACATGAAGAGGGCCGCCGCGTTGGCGGCGAGGTTGCCGTGCTTCCCGATGCCGCCCCCGGCGATGAGGGGAATCTCGTTCTGCATGCCTACCTTGACCAGGTTCAAGTAACAATCGCGGATGTTGCTGGCGATCGGGTGCCCCATATGGTTCATCGAAACGTTATAGGCGGCGCCTGTGCCGCCGTCCTCACCGTCGATACACAGCCCGGCGGCATAAGGGTTGCGCGTCAGGTTGTTCAGTACCGCCAGCGCCGTGGAGGTTCCGGAAATCTTCGGGTAGACGGGAACCCGGAAGCCCCAGGCCATGTACATCGACTGGATCATCTTGGCGACCGCTTCCTCAATCGAGTATTTGGTCTGGTGCGTGGGCGGGCTCGGCAGGCTGACACCTGGCGGAACCCCGCGGATGGCCGCAATCAGTTTGTTGACTTTGTACCACATGAGGAGTCCGCCGTCGCCAGGTTTGGCTCCCTGACCGTACTTGATTTCAATGGCGCAGGGATCTTCCTTCATCTCCGGGATGGCGTGAATGATTTCGTCCCAGCCGAAATAGCCGCTCGCAATTTGTAAAATGACGTATTTGAGGAAGCGGGAGCGCAGGAGCCGCGGCGGGCAGCCTCCTTCACCCGTGCAGATACGAACCGGCATCCCTAATTCCTCGTTGAGGTAGGCGACGCCCATCTGCAGTCCTTCCCACATGTTAGGGGAGAGGGCGCCAAAGGACATCGAGCCGATCATTAACGGGTAGATCTCCCGCACCGGCGGTACCCAACCCTGCTCCCGGTAAAGGCGCAGCTCTTCCTCGGGAGGCAGGACCCGGCCCAGCAGAGTGCGCAACTCAAACTCATGGCGACCGGCATCGAGAGCCGGGTCGGTAAGCATCGAAATCCGGACGAACTTGATCCGATCCAAAACATTCGGGGACGGGTCGTTGCGTCGCCCGCCGCGCCGGCGTGGCTGACCACCCCTGTTAATATGGAACCGGAGCTTGTCTATCTCGTCCGACCGGTAGGGGATGATGGCGCCGTTGGGGCAGACCTGGTTGCACATAGCGCAACCGATACACGCGTATGCCGGATCGGTTTTCTGCCGGATGCCGTAGTATACCTGGTAGAGATTGCCTGGGGCTGTCTTCTGCTCCGCTGCGCCGAGAAGCGGTACCTGCACGATTCTTTTCCGGTGCACCCCGAGTTCAATCGCTTGGACCGGGCATACGGCTGTGCAACGGCCGCAAAGTGTGCATTTTTCCTTATCCCAGTGGATCTGCCAGAGCAGATCCTTGACGCTTAAAGTAGAGGGGGTAATGGTTCCTTCTGCGAACATACTTTAACCTCCGTCCGGTCCGGGTATACGATAGCGGTATCCAGATGCATCGGCTGAAAGTCCTTGCTCTTGTCGCGGTCGGGAATGGTTGCGTCCAGGCCGCACATCTCCGATGAAAAGGCGTAAAGCCCGGGTTTTCCGCCGACGACACCCGGACGCAGCTTTTTCCGGTCCTGCACCATAAAAACGGTCTTATCTGGCAGACAGCCGATCACGCAGTTCGGCCCGTCGATGATCAACTGCCGGCACGCGTGTTTGAGCCGCCGCAAGAATTCTCCGTTGGGGTGCTGGGCGAGTTGCTCATCCGGGAGCGGGGTGATGATGTGTTTGTAATACTCGATCCCGAGGCCCAGAAACTTGAGCATGTAGTGGAGGATGTGGGTGAAAACCTCCGAATCGGAGTTGTAGCCGATGTACCCCGGGAAACCCCGCGACATCAGAAACTCCTTTATTGGCACGAAAGCCGTATTTTCGCCGTTGGTCATCGTGGCCACCCCTTGAATAAAGAAGGGGTGACAGGCGTAGAGGTTGATGTCGTAGTTAGTATTCTGGCGTCCTTGAGCCATAATCACCCGTGCCCGGAGTTCCTTGCGGTCAAGTTGCAGGTATTCCGCAACGGTCATCGGGTCGCCGATTTCCTTGATCATGATTACGTCAGGCCAGAAGCTGTAGACAATGATATCCTCTTTTTCCTCGCCCATCCGCCGCAACTGCAAGCGGAGCATCATCAGGCGGTACTCAACCTCGCTCCGGTCCAACTCCTCCCAGCCTTCAGGATAGTCGTAAGCCTGAATCAAGTAAACGTCTCGCCTGGGAACCCCCCGCGGCGGCTTTTTGGGGACTTTAATCGTAAGCTTGTACTTGGTGGTAAAGCCGACGCTCTTCATGAGCTCGTCCAGGCGCTTCAATCCCTCGTTAGTGAAGATGCCGGAAAGAATAGGTGCTCCGTTTAGCTCTTCAAAGGGACCGGCGAGATCGGTTAAAAAAAGTCCTACACCGGAGCCATCATGGCCTTCGCGCATGACATCGAGTGCTCTTATGGCCATAAGAGGTGACTGAGGCTCATTACTTGTCAGACAAAAGAGGCGGCACATATTCTCTCTCCTTACGTCGTGAGGCCACCGTTCCCATTTTGGTTTAAGCGGTTTTTAAAGGTCGGCTAATATTTTAACATACTATTGGTCTTCCCAAAGCACTTTTTTACGGGATAAAAGACGACCAAGTACCTTGGTCGTCGCGAGATGCGCTCCATCAATCTTTTTTCCTAACCGGAACATCTAATATTTTGTTAAGTAGGTTTCGATCTCCCACGGATGGACCTGCGTCCGGTATTCATCCCACTCTTTAAGCTTGGCTTCCATAAACTTTTCGTAAATATGCGGCCCCAGCGCATCCTTGATCACGTCGTCCTTCTCAAGTTCGGCCAGCGCTTCGATAAGGGAGCCAGGCAGGCAATCAATACCTAACTCGGCCCGTTCTTCCGGTGTCAGGTGGTAGATGTTCTTGTCCACCGGCGCCGGCGGCTGAATCTTATTCTTCACCCCGTCAAGGCCTGCTTTAATGATGGCGGCCAGCGCCAGGTACGGGTTACAGGAGGGGTCGGGGCTCCGGAGCTCGATCCTGGTGGAGGGCCCCCGCTTGGCCGGGATCCGGATCAAGGGGCTCCGGTTGCGGCACGACCAGGCGACGTAAACCGGCGCCTCATAGCCGGGTACCAGCCGCTTGTAAGAATTGACCGTCGGGTTGGCCACCGCGGTGATCGCTTTGATGTGTTTTATTACCCCGCCGATGAAGTGGTAAGCAACCTCACTCAGTTGCAGCGGACCGTTGGGGTCATAAAAGGCGTTTTCCCCGTCTTTGGCCAGCGAAATGTTTGTGTGCATCCCCGAGCCGTTAATCCCGAAAATCGGCTTCGGCATGAAGGTAGCGTGCAGGCCGTGGCGTTGCGCGATGGTCCTGACAACCATTTTAAAGGTCATAATCTTATCGGCCACATCGAGGGCATCCGAATATTTAAAGTCGATCTCGTGCTGGCCGGGCGCTACCTCGTGGTGGGAGGCTTCAATCTCGAAGCCCATCTTTTCAAGCGTCAATACGATATCCCGGCGGGCTTCTTCACCTAAATCAATAGGACTCAGGTCGAAGTAACTTGCCTGGTCGTGGGTTATGGTAGTGGGCCGCCCTTTTTCATCGAGGTGGAAGAGGAAGAATTCCAATTCCGGTCCTGCATTACAGGTGTAGCCCATCTCGGCCGCTTCCTCCAGTACCCGCCGGAGAGCGTACCGCGGGTCACCGATGAAGGGTGTGCCGTCAGGGTTATAAACGTCACAGATCATCCGGGCTACCGCACCGTCCCGCGGCCGCCAAGGGAAAACGATAAAGGTTTTCGGGTCCGGCCGGAAGTACATGTCCGACTCTTCAATGCGGACAAAGCCTTCGATAGACGAGCCGTCGAACATGAGTTCACCGTTGAGGGCTTTTTCTAATTGTTCAACGGTGATGGCCATGTTTTTTAAGATCCCGGGGATATCGGTAAACTGAAGCCGGATGAACTTTACCCCTTCTTCCCGCGCCATAAGAAGGATATCCTCTTTTAATACCCGGTCTGCCAAGTTTCACACCTTCCTCGCCTTCGCCGCCGTGGATTCGTGGCCGGCAGTTGTTTAGTCTGTTTCTTAGAAAATATAACACGCCCCGCCGGAAAAACACAATATTTTTTTCTCCGGCTTGATGATAGTTGTTAATCCCCTCCGGCGACCTGGCTACCATCAAATCCTATCTTACGGCAGAATATCTGCTTTTGATAAGGAAGGGGCGGGAGAGGCCCGCCCCGGTACGTTCCAAACGGTGGACGACTTAGATATCGAAATAGAGCGCAAATTCGTACGGATGGGGCCGCAGGCGAATGGCATCCACTTCGTTGGCCCGCTTATAGTTGATCCACGCCTGGATCAGGTCTTCCGTGAAGACCCCGCCCTCGAGCAGGAAGGCGTGGTCGGCCTCGAGCGCCTTGAGCGCCTCTTCCAGGGAGCCGGGAAGCGCCGGGATACTGCCGATCTCCGCCGGCGAGAGCTCGTAAATGTCTGTTTCCAGCGGCTCGCCGGGATGGATTTTGTTCTTAATCCCGTCAATGCCCGCCAAGAGCAGCGCCGCGAAGGCCAGGTACGGATTGCAGGAGGGGTCCGGCGGCCGGTATTCGATCCGCTTGGCTTTGGGGCTGGACGAGTACATCGGGATGCGGACTGCCGCGCTGCGGTTCCGCTGGGAGTAAGCTAAGTAAACGGGCGCCTCAAAGCCGGGAACCAAGCGCTTGTAAGAATTGGTGGTGGGACTGCACAACGCGGCCAGCGCCGGTCCGTGCTTGATGAGCCCACCGATGTAGTAAAGCGCCAGTTCGCTTAGTTGGGCGTACCCGTTTTCGTCGTAGAAGAGTGGCCGGCCGTTTTTCCAGAGGCTCTGGTGGACGTGCATCCCTGAGCCGTTGTCCTGAAAGATCGGCTTGGGCATGAAGGTCGCGGTCTTGCCGTGCTTGCGGGCTACGTTCTTCACGATGTACTTGAACATGAGGAGTTGGTCCGCCATTCGTGTAAGCGGGGCAAAGCGCATGTCGATCTCGGCCTGCCCTGCGGTGGCCACTTCGTGGTGGTGGCACTCCACGTTGATGCCGCACCGCTGCATTATCTGGACCATCTCGGTGCGTATATCCTGGAAGGTATCGGTGGGCGGAACGGGGAAGTAACCTTCCTTGTAGCGGACCTTATAGCCGAGATTCGGGTTTTCCTCTCGACCAGCGTTCCAGAAGCCTTCGGCTGAATCAACAAAGTAGTAGCCGCAGCGCTGGTTCTGGTCGAAGCGGACCTCGTCTAAGATGAAAAACTCGGCTTCCGGCCCCCAGTAGCTTACATCGGCAATGCCAGTGGCCTTTAAATACGCCTCGGCCTTCTGGGCGATGTAGCGCGGGTCCCGCTCGTAGTTTTTACCCGTAGTAGGATCGAAAACGTTGCAAATCAAGCTTAGGGTGGGTACCTGACAGAAGGGGTCGAGAACGGCCGTGGTAGCATCCGGAATCAGGATCATGTCGCTTTCGTGAATACTTTTGAAACCCCGGATGCTTGAACCGTCAAAACCAAATCCCTCCGTAAAAGCTTCCTCCGTGAGGTGGCTAATGGGGACCGTAAAGTGCTGCCACAAACCTGGCAGGTCCATGAATTTCAGGTCTACAAACTCCACCTTTTGCTCCTTAGCAAACTCAAGAACGTCTTGTGGTGTCCGACACATGTAGCGCTCTCTCCTTCTGGCAAAAATTTTTAAAAACCTTTGCTTTCCTTGCGCCGCAAATTGACCGGCGTAACGCACCGTAACTATCTTCCGGTAGTAAACCACTCCTCCTTTCTGCTCCTGATAGACATCACCCTGAAAGCCGCCAAAAGCGAAAAAGCCCTTCCGGCAGGCTACGCAAACCTGCCCGAAGGGCCCCGTTGCCCATGCTATTCGGTTCGTTATTTGCGCCGGAAAGGCGCTGCTACGTTACGGTTTCATTTTATCAAAAAACTCTCTTTTGTCAATAAAACAATCAGCTCCAAAGGCCACCCGGCTTCTCGTGCGACGGCTACCGATTTGCAGCCGGACTTTGTTTCTATGAGATTCACCACCCGGGGCGCCAGGCCACCGGGAAGCGCCGCCCCATGCCGAAGGCCTTGGTGGTTACTTTTAGCCCCGGCGCGGCCTGCCGGCGCTTGTATTCCGCTCGGTCCACGCGCCGGATCACGTCCTGCACCAGGGCCGGGTCGAAACCTCGCGCCGCAATCTCTTGGGCGGGAAGGTTCTCTTCGATGTAGGCGCGGAGGATTGGGTCGAGTAGCCGGTATGGCGGCAGGGAATCCTCGTCGCGCTGGTCGGGGCGCAGCTCTGCGGAAGGCGGCTTGGTGAGTACGCTCGCCGGAATGATTTCCCGCTCCCGGTTGATGTACCGTGCCAGCTCGTAAACCATAGTTTTAGGCACATCCGCCAGGACCGAAAGCCCGCCCGACATATCGCCGTAAAGGGTACAGTAGCCGACCGCTAACTCGGATTTGTTCCCGGTGCTGAGCACCAAACAGCCTTCCCGGTTCGAGATGAACATCAGGATGTTCCCCCGAATGCGCGCCTGAATATTTTCCTCGGCGACGTCAAGCCGCGGCGCGCCGTCCGGATTGAGCGTTTGCAAATAGGCCGCAAATATTGTTTCGATCGGAATCACCCGCCAGCCGATGCCGAGGTTGCGCGCCAGTTTTTCGGCGTCCCGCAGACTTCCGGGTGAGGAGTAGCGGGAGGGCATTCCTACTCCCAAGACGTTTTCCGGCCCGAGTGCAGCCGCGGCCAAAGCCGCCACTACCGAGGAGTCAATCCCGCCGCTCAAGCCCACCACCGCGCGCTTAAAACCCGTCTTGCGGAAGTAGTCGCGTGTCCCCAAGACCAGGGCGGCATAAATAGAAGAGATGTCTTCCGCAACCTCGCCCGGCGGCCTACCCGGCGGCAGCGCGGCGGTGTCGATCACTGCGAAATCTTCGGCGAAGGCCTGCCCCTCCCAGGCCAGCGTGCCGCGCTCGGTCAATACCAGGCTCGAGCCGTCGAAGATGAGTTCGTCGTTCCCACCCACCTGGTTGACGTAAAGCAGCGGCCGGTGGTACTTGTGGGCGGTGTGGGCCAGCATATCGGCCCGCAAACGCCTTTTCCCGTAGTGGTACGGCGAGGCCGAGATGTTGACCAGCAGCGTCGCCTCCTGGGCGACCAGCTCTGCCACCGGGTCCACCTCATAAATCTGCCGCCGCCAATAATCTTTGTCGTTCCAAACATCCTCGCAGACCGTGAGACCGATCGTCTCGTTCCCGAAAGCCACCGGCCGGCGTGCTGCTGCCGGTTTGAAGTACCGCGTTTCGTCGAAAACGTCGTAACTCGGCAGCAGCGTTTTGTCCTGGCGCCCGGCCAGCGCACCGCCGGCGAAGAGCAGCGCGGCGTTGTAAAGCCTGCCGTCTTCCTCTACTGGCGCGCCGAGGATGATGCCCGTTTCCCGGCTTGCCGGTGCCACTTCTTCCCGCAGCACCCGCTCTACCGCCTGGAGCATCTCCTGCCGGTACAAGAGATCCCGCGGGGGATAGCCGACCAGGGCAAGTTCCGGGAAAATCACCAGTTCGGCGCCGGCCTCTTTCGCCCGGGCCACCGCTCCCAGGATCCGCGCCGCGTTCCCCGTCACGTCGCCGACCGTGGGATTGAACTGCACCAGCGCTATTTTCAACCGCTATCCGCCACCTTCAAGCTAAACCTGCCTAAAATTATACCGCACCGCGCAGCACCCGGCACAGGTTCGCCAGGAAAAGCTCCCGCTGCGGCCGGTTTTCCTCCCAGATGCGCGCCGTTTCCCGCGCTAGCACCGCCGGAGCCTCCGGGCCAGCAAAGGCTGCCAGTTCGTCGGCGTAAATGGCGGCCCAGTTCGCCACCATTTCCGGCGTTACCTCGAGGTGAAACTGGAGCGCCCAGACGCAGCCGCCGTAAACGAAGGCCTGGTTGGCGCAGGTTTCACCCTCGGCCAGAAGCACGGCGCCTTCCGGGAGCGCGAAGGTATCCCCGTGCCACTGAAAAACCGGGAATTCCGGCGGCAGGCCGGCGAAAAGCGCCGCCTGTCTGCCCGCAGCGGTTAGACGCACCGGGTACCAGCCGATCTCTTTCACCGGGTTCGGCTTTACCTCGGCCCCGAGCGCCCGGGCGATGAGCTGCCCCCCGAGACATATGCCCACTGTGGGCACCCGTTTTCCCGCCGCCTCCCGGATCAGCTGCTGCACCCGGTACAGGTAGGGGTACGCTTCCTCCTCATACGCCCCCATCGGCCCGCCGAGGATGACGAGTGCGTTATAACCTTCAAGCTTTTCCGGCAGGATCGCCCCCGGGGCGTCCATGCAACGCAGATCGAGTTCCCAACCGTCTTGAAAGAGCGCGTCCGCCAGGAGCCCCGGCCCCTCGCACGCCACGTGCTGCACGATTAGAGCCCGCAAAGTTTTCGCCTCCTGTCTAACCAGAAACGTAATCGCTTCCCGGGGTAGATTGTTAGGCTGTCCAACTAATCGTACCATTAGCCCTGACCGGGCGCAAGACCTTGGTGGCCAGCCGCTCTTCGCAACAGCAGTGGGTCACCAGGACTACGGGGATCCGCCACTCCGCCGGTAATTCTTTTATCTCTTGCCGCAACTGCTCCCGCAGTCCCCGATCCAATGCCGCCAAAGGCTCATCGAGAAGCAGCATCGCCGGATCCCGCACCAGCGCTCTGATCAAGGCCACCCGCTGGCGTTCACCGCCCGAGAGCTGGGCGGGAAAGCGGTTCCGCAGGTGGCCGATACCAAAGCGCGCCATAAGCCCTTCCGCCCGGCGGAGCCCGGCCTCCTTCTCGCCCCCGCGTAGCCCCCGGAGCCCGTAGAGCACGTTTTCCCAAACCGTCAGGTGCTCGAAGAGGGCGTAGGCCTGGAAGACAAACCCCACCCTTCGTCTGGCGGCGGGCAGGTTTATCCCCGCCGCGGCGGCGAAGAGGGGCTGCCTATCCAGGGTGATGTGGCCTGCGTCTGGCCGCTGCAAACCCGCCAGGCATTCGAGGATGGTGGTCTTCCCCGAGCCCGAAGGCCCGGCCAGTGCCAGGAGCTCGCCGGCCGGGACCGTGAAATTGGCTCTCAGGGTAAAGTCAGGCAACCTCTTCTCAATTTCCACCACCAGCATTTGTCAACCCCTCCTCTGTCCGGTGTAACGGGCGATGTGTCGCCCCGACCACCGGTGCAGCCCGAAGATCACGCCAAAAGAGAACAGCAACACGATCGCCACCAAGGGGAGTGCCGTGCGGTAGTCTCCCGCTTCTACCGCGAAGTAGATCGCCATCGGCACGGTCTGGGTCTTGCCGGGGATATTCCCGGCCACCATCAGGGTGGCGCCAAATTCACCCAGCGCCCGGGCAAAGGCGAGGACTATACCCGCGAGGATGCCCGGCCAGGCGAGGGGGAGGGTCACGGTGAAAAAGACCAGCAGCTCTCCTGCCCCCAGGGTCCGGGCGGCGTTCTCCTGATCCGGATCAACCTGCGCGAAGGCGGCCCGGGCGTTCTGGTAAACCAGGGGGAAAGCCGCCACCGCCGCAGCGATTACCGCCGCCGGCCAGGTGAAAAGCAGCCCACCCGGGACGAGCCGGCCTACCAGGCCGTTCCGGCTCAGCAGCAGGAGCAGGCCGAACCCAACCACCGTAGGGGGGAGAACCAGGGGGAGGAGCAAGACCGCCTCCACCGCTTCCTTCCCCGGAAAGCGGGCGCGGGCGAGTAAGCGGGCACACGCCACTCCGCTTACGGCCGCCACCACGGTGGCCAGAAGCGCCACCCGAAGTGACAGGAGTAGAGCGAAGAGTGCTTCTTCCGGCATCCACCATTCCTCCCTTCTCCCGAAGGCCGCTTAACATTCACCGCAATTGGGTGCTGGAAGCGGTTACTGTGCCGTCACCAGCGGCGTAAAACCGTGCCTGGCGAAAACCGCGGCCGCTTCTGGGCCGGCAAGGTAGTTAAGGAAGTCGAGAGCCGTTTCTTTTTCCTTGCTGCTGCCGACTACGGCTCCGGTGAAGAAGATCGGCCGGTGGGCCTTTTCCGGCGCTTCGGCCGCGATCCTGACTTTTGCCGTAGTTACGGCGGTAGACCGCCATACCAGGCCCACGTCAACGCTACCCGTTTCCACATACGCCTTCACCTGCTGCACATCCTTGGCCAGCACCAGCTTAGGCTGTACTTTCTCCCACAGCCCCAGGTTGACCAGCGTCTCCTTTGCCCACTCTCCCGCCGGCACGGTGGCCGGATCGCCGATGGCTACCTTGCCGACGCCCGGCGAAGCGAGGTCGGTAAAGCCCTTCACCTTTTTCACGTCTTTTGGGGTGATGAGCACCAGCTTATCGGCCAGAATCTTCTTACGGGTGGCCTTGTCGATCAATCCCTCTTTTTCTAAGGCGTCTAGCTGCTTCTTGCCTGGAAAGATGACGATGTCGGCTGGCGCCCCCTGCTCGATCTGCTTCTGCAACGTACCAGACCCGGCAAAGTTGAAGGAGACCTTGGCCTCCGGGTGCTGCCGGCGATACAGCTCCGCGACTTCCGGTAGCGTATCTTTCAGCCCCGCGCCGGCGAAAACCATGATTTCGGCGGCCGGCGTGGCTTCCCGGGCGGTCCGGGATGTCCCGCACCCGACAAGCAGACCTGCCAGCAAACCGATGAGACTTACAAACAACCAGGCTCTCTTTCGCATCCCGCTTCCTCCTTTTGCCTGTTATTTTGCAATTTCAGAAGGCACTGGTTTTTAAACCACGCGGCCGGTTCCCGATCGCTGCGCCACTCAAGACCTTTTTTCCATCCCGGCCGGCCGCCCGGGCTACCGTGCGGCTCAAGATGCTGAGCCGTCGGCGGTCAAGACCTATTGGGATGCCGTAAAGGTGCTCCAGCGCCGCCACCACCTCCTCCAGAGGCACGTTTCCCGCTCGCTCGCCGAGTCCCCCTACGGTAACGTTTACGTATCCGCACCCGGCCCTGACTGCCGCCAGCGCGTTGGCGGTGGCCAGGCCGAAGTCGTTGTGCCCGTGGAATTCAAGCGGGATGGCCACCTTCTCCTGCAGGCGACTGAGACGCTCCAAGGTTGCGAAGGGGTCGAGTATGCCCACCGTGTCGCAGTAGCGCAGCCGCTCGGCCCCCATCTCCTGTGCCAACAGCGCAAACTCGACCAGAAAGGCCTCTTCGGCCCGGGAGGCGTCCTCTGCTCCCACCGTTACGCGGCAGCCGTGAGCCAAAGCATAGGCGATTACTTTCCGCAGTTGCGCCAAGACCCAGCCGCGCGACCGGCCCAGCTTGTACCGGAGGTGGATTTCGGAGACGGGAGCAGAAAGGTGCACGTCCCGTACCCCGCAGGCGAGCGAAGCGCGGATGTCTTCCGGCAATATCCGGTTCCAGGTGCTAACCCGGCTGCGCAGGCCCAGGGCGGCGATGCGTCTTATCGCTTCCTGCTCCACCTCACCCATCGCCGGAATGCCTGCCTCGATCTGGTAAACACCTGCGCGGTCCAGCAGCCGGGCGATCAGGATCTTTTCCCTCGTGCTGAAGGCCACCCCCGGCGCCTGCTCCCCGTCCCGCAGGGTGACGTCGATGAACAATGGCGCGCGCAAAGAAATTACCCCCGCACCACGAATCTTCTCAGGTAACACAATAAGCGTGTTTTCCGGCATCCGCTGCGTGTAAAAGGCCTACCGCGTCCGCCCGGCACTGCCGGCACCAGTCCATCTGGGGTACGTACTGCCGGCAAACGGTGCGGACAAAGGCGATCTCTTTCGGGCTTGGCGGCGCGAGGTGGGCGAACCCGGCTAGCGGGATGAGGGGCATGATGTTCATCATATGCACGCCCAAAGCGGCCACAGCCCGCGCCACTGCCGGGAGATGGTGGCCGTTCACGCCGGGCACGAAGACTGCGTTCACTTTCACCCGCAAACCCGCGCGCATGGCCTCGATAATACCCGCGGCCTGCCGCGACCAGATGAGGGCTGCTGCCTCCATCCCCCGGTAGACCGCCCCGCGCCACCGCACACCCGCATAAATCGCTGCTCCTACCGCCGGGTCCACCGCGTTTACCGTGACGGTCACGGTCCTCACCCCAAAAGCCTTGAGTTGCAAGACGTAATCGGCTAGTAGTAAACCGTTCGTGCTGACGCACTTGATTAACTGGGGAAATCGCGCGTGTACCAGCCGCAGGGTTTCGAGCGTTGCAGTGTTGGCCAGCGGGTCACCGGGTCCTGCAATTCCTACCACCCGGATGCGCGGGTCCTTCTTCACCACCTCTGCCACTCGTGCCGCTGCCTCTTCCGGGGTAAGTAGCTGGCTGGTGACCCCGGGACGGCTCTCGTTAGGGCAATCGTACTCCCGGCTGCAGTAGCGACACTCCATATTGCAAGCCGGCGCCACCGGCAGGTGAAGCCGGCCGTAACGCCGCGCTGCTTCCCTAAAGAAACACGGGTGCTCCGTCACCGCAAAAGCTTCCATAAATCAATTTCCTCCTTTGCTCCTGCTTCACGTCAACCGCCACACGGGCGCACTTACCAGTCCCGCCGCTTGCCGTGCCAGGTTCACAAATCCCCTGAACCCGGCAAAGGGGTCGTTTTCCTGGGGAAAAACAAGGAAAGGAATACCCAATTTTTGCATGAGAAACCTTTCTTTCGTTCCGCCCACCCAGAGGTGCGGCTGCCGGTACGTCACGAATTCCAGCAGTTCCCGCTCGTGGGCGTCGTCGACCAGCACCGTACCGCTGGCGACCTTGTTTCCGGCCTCCTGGTAGTCCTCCTGGCAGCCGAACTGGGAACCGGCCAGCACCACATCCATCCCTAGTTCCTTGAAGGCCTTGGCCATCGAACCTATCCGTGAAGCCCCAAAGAAGAGACCCACCCGTTTTCCGCCCAGCTTTGATAGAAAGGGAGCTGCCGCTACTTTAGCTGCGCGGATGCCTTGCGCGATCACCTCCTCGACCTCGGTCGCGCCGAAGAACTGGCCGATAACACGCAGGGCGGTAGCGGTTTCCTCTATGCCGAAGAAAGAGACCTTTACATAAGGGATGCCGAACTTTTCCCGCATCCCTTCCGCGAGGAAGTGTCCCGTGCGGCGGCAGTGCACGATATTGAGCCGTGCCCGGTGGGCTTGAGCCATGGTGGCCACTGAGGCCCTGCCGGAAATGGCACAGATGAGCTTCAGCCCCAGTTGTTCGAGCAACGCCTCGATTTCATCCAAATCGCCCTGCACGTTGAACTCCCCGAGGAGATTCACTCCGTTTTCAACGGGCTCTCCCGCCTCCTTGCCGATAAAATGCTCTAGGAGAACGCGGGCGGCGATGTCGTGTCCCGCCGCCTGGCTTGCTCCGCAGAACCCGGGCGCATTTACGGGCACGACCGGACGGCCCACCACTCGGGCGGCGCGCTTGCAAATGCCGGGGAGGTCCTCGCCGGTAATCCCTACCACACATGTGGCATAGACCAAAACAGCACGGGCATCGGGGACGAGGGTGCAGGCTTCCAGGATAGCCCGGTAAAGCTTTTCTCCCGCCCCGAAGACGACGTCGCGCTCCTCCAAGTTGGTGGAAAACAACCGGTAGCCCTTCCGCCGCACGTTGCGGCCGTAATAGGCGCAGCCAACGGGGCCGTGCACTAGGTGAATCACATCAGGTATCGGGGCCAAGACCCACCGCGCCCCGTAAAAGGCGCAGGCGCGTTCGGAAATCACGCCGGGCACGGTCGGCTGGCCGCACACCGGGAGCACCGGTGGATCACTCTCTTTAACAACCGCATGCCCTCGCCGGGAGGGCAAAATTTCCAGCGGCACCTGCAAGGGAACTCACTCCTCCCCTGATAAAAGTAAAATGGAGCCGGACCGGTCAGGCGCCCGCCGGAGCGCAGAAGAGAACTCCGGCGCAACCGGCCCGACCCCAAATCGCTACGCCGCAAACTTAAAGCTGCTGGGTGCGGTCGTCCGGGTAGCGGTAATCCAGAAGCGCGTTGACTATCTCGTAGAGAAGCAACTCCGCCCCGCGGTAACCCACGATCGGCCGCTTCTGGTAGCCGAACCGGTCGTAAATCGGGAACCCCACCCGGACCAGCGGCACTTCTAGTTCCCGGGCGATGTCCACGCCTTTCGAGTTCCCGATGATTAAATCGAGCCGCGGAAGCGTCTTGAGGTATTCCTCGAATTCGAACAGGTCGCTCCCGTTGAAAACCTTCGGCGTGTCAAGGAAGAGGTCCCGGTACGCCGCAAATGCCGCCTCGACTTCCTGCCCGAACCTCTTACTGAAGGTCCCTGCCGCTACCGCTACCGGGGTCATTCCTAACTCGCAGACGAACCGCGTTACCCCCGCCACGATGTCTGGGTCGCCGAAAATGGCCACCCGCTTCATCATCGTGTGGTGGAAGGTGTCGGCCATGGCGTCCACCAGGCGGCCGCGCTCGGCCCGTAGCGTAGCCGGGATGGCCCGCCCCGTAAACCGGCTGAGATGCTGCAGGAGAGCGTCCGTGGCCGCCACTCCCACCGGGGTCGGTCCCGCGACCGCCGGAATCCCGAATTTCCGCCCTAAATATACGGCGCCGCTACCGCCGGCGTCGGCCTGCAGGGCAATGGTGGCGCAGGCATTGCCCATCTCCTTGATTTCGGCCAGCCGCGTGCCTCCGGGCGGGTAGTAGGGGATGCGCTGTGGTGGCTCAAGGGGCGCGTCTAAGGTATCCGAAATGTCGAACAAGATGGTGGCCTCGATCCCCATTTCCCGCAAGATGTGCTTGATTTCCCGGATGTCACCGGGGTAAAGGAGGCCTGGGATGATGTTTACCCGGTCGTGCGGCGTGTCCCGCTTTGTCGCCAGGGTCTGCAGGAAGGCCTTCGCCGCCCGGTCGTACCCCTCAACGTGGGAACCGGCAAAGCTCGGGGTGTTGATCTGCACGAGGGCGATCTGTTCCGCCTTTTCTGGGCCGATCTCGGCGCGCAGTCGGGCGCGCGCCTCCTTAAGAAAGCTGCCGATGTCGTCGCCCATAATTTCGCTGGAGCAGGTGGTCACCACCCCGATCACCTCGGGCCAGTAGCGCACCACGAGGTTGCGGAGGCCTTCCACCAGATTCCGGCGCCCGCCGAAGACCGCTGCATCTTCGTGAAACGAAGCCGTCGCAATGGTTGCCGGTTCCTTGAAAATGCGGCAGAAGGTGTAACGGGCGTAGGTGGTGCAACCCTGCGCCCCCTGAACAAACGGGATCGCCCGGTGCACCCCTAAGACCGCCCACATCGCCCCGATCGGCATGCATATCCGGTCGGGGTTTACCACCAGCGCCCGGTTGGCTGCCGGCACCAGCTCCGGATCGCGGGGCTGGTAAGCCGGTGCCGCCGGGACCTTCTCGATGCGTAGCTGGTCATAAGGGACGCCTTCAATGGGAATTTCCTTTAGCCGCATGCCGCTTCACGCTCCTCTGTCTCCCGTTCTTCGATGCCGTTCTGAAACCGCCAGACTGGCGCGTAGATGCCCTGGTAAATGTCGCGCGCGAAATTCACCATGCCGGCAAACCCAGCATAAGGCCCCTTCTCGTAAGAGTGCGAATTTACCGTGGGGATGCCCATCTTGCGCCCCAGGTACTTCTCTTTGAGCCCTGTAAGGAAGAGGTCGGGTTTTAAAGTAACCAGCATCTCCTCGAGTTCGAACTCGTTGGGAGCATCGATAACCAGGATGCCTCCCTTGTGCCGGGCGTTGATCTTCTCGTAGTCGTCTTCGTGGGCGAAGGTGCAGGCCCCGGCAATCACCTCCATGCCGAGCTCCTCCATCAGCCGGATCCAGTGCCACACCCGGGGGCCGCCCACATAGACGGCGATCCGCTTGCCGATCAGTTTTTCGCGGTAGAAGGCCAGGGCCGACTCTACCCGCGCCACTTCTTCGGCAATCACCTTTTCCGCCCGCTCCTCCAGCCCGAAGAAGGCTGCCGTCTTCCTGAGCGCCTCCGCCGTCTGCTGGATCCCGAAAAGCGAAACGCGGATGAAGGGGATGTCGAAGCCGTCCTTGATCATCTGGGCGATGTACTCGGCAGAGCGCTGGCAGTGCACCACGTTCAGCTTTACATCGATCATCTTGATCAGGTTTTCAATGCGCTCGTTCCCCGAAAAGACGGCCACTACCCGGACGCCGATCTTCTCGAAAAGCGGCTTTATCACTTTAAGGTCCCAGTCCATGTTGTAGTCCCCGATCAGGCAGATGTCGTAGGGCGTTTTCTCCTCTTCCCGCATCTTGAGTTCCGGCCGCCGCTCCCGCAGGGCCTTCACCTGGCGGTAGAATTGCATGTTGAAATCGTGGTGGCCCTTGGACTGGCTCACGCCCGAGCAACCGGGCGATTCCGCTGTGAAGACCGGCTTGCCGACCTCTTTTTCCACCTGGCGGGCCACCGCCTGCACGTCGTCCCCGATGAGGCCGGTGGTGCAGGTGGTGAAGATGATCATCCCCCGCGCTTCCGGGAAGAGGCGAAAGGCTTCCAGGCAGGCCTGCTTGAGCTTCTTCACGCCGCCGAAGACCACGTCCTTTTCCTGCATGTCGGTCACCACGCAGTAGCGCCGGTTAAAGGCGGTGTTAGCGAGCTTTGTCGGCGTAGCCCAAGGATAAAGGTCGGAAAGGTGTCGCCGCGTCGCCCAGGTATACCAGGCACACCCTACCGGGGCGTGGACCATTGCGATGACGTCGGCGATCGGGCCGCCGATCACCCCGCGGGCGCCGGCGAAGGCGCAGCCCCGTTCGGTCATATCTCCCGGGATGGTCCTGATGTTGCACGCCGGGATCACCGGGTTTTGCGGGTCGTGAATATAGATGTGCTTTTCCCGTTCGGGAAGCAGCTCATTGCACTTCAGGTTCACGAAGGGCATTTTCCTTTCCCCCCTTTTATAAAATTGCTACCGTGCCCCGCTCTTGGGTGCGGATCCGCACCGCGTCTTCTAACGGGCAGACGAAAACCCGGCCGTCGCCGATGGCGCCGGTGCGGTTGACCTTCATAATTGCCCCGACCACGAGCGGCACGTCCTCGTCTTCCACCACCAGGGATATAAGGCGCTTAGGCACGTAGCGCATGCCCCCCTCTTCCTGCACTAAGTCCGGCCGCAGCGGGAACGAAACCTCTCCCGCCAGCCCCTTCTGCTTTCCCCGCCCCAGGACCTTCCAGGCCGTTAGGGCGGGGAACCCGAGTGCGGCGAGTACCTCTTTCGTCCTGGTCATCTTGTTCGGCCGGATGATGGCCACGATTTCCTTCACCGGGACGCCACCCCCTTATAATCCCTTGCTTCCCGTTCTGATCGTGTAGGCTTCTTCCACGGGGCTCACGAAGATCTTCCCGTCGCCGAAGTTGCCCGTATACGCTGCGCGGTTGATGATCTCTACGATTTCCGCCACACTTTCGTCTTCCGTCACCAGCATGAGCATCACCTTGGGTAACTCGTCATAGTAGATACTGCCGACCTGAATCCCTTTTTGCTTGCCGCGGCCGACCACATCCATCTTAGTCAGGGCGACATACCCGGCCGTAGCCAGAGCGTCAACTACATCCTCGGCCTTTTCCGGCCGCACGATGGCGCGGATCATTTTCATAGTTCTAGGCCTCCTAATCCAAAAGTCCGTACTTCACGACGAGGGCTTCCATTTCGTCCATCGTCATCGGCTCCGGGATGACGAACATATCGTTTTCGATGATCTTGCGGGCTAGCTCTTTGTACTCCCGGGCCTGCTTGCAATCCGGGTCAAATTGGGTGACCGTCTGGCGGTTAAACTCCGCCTTCTGCACGATGTTATCCCGCGGGATGAAGTGGATCATCTGGGTCCCGATCCGCTGGCAAAATTCCTCCAGCAGTTCCCTTTCACCGTCCACGTTACGGCTGTTGCAGATGATGCCGCCCAGCCGGACGCCGCTCTGCTCGGCGTACTTTACCATGCCCCGGCAGATGTTGTTGGCGGCGTAGAGGGCCATCATCTCCCCAGAGGCCACGATGTAGATTTCTCCAGCCTTGCCTTCACGTACCGGCATGGCGAAGCCGCCGCAAACCACGTCCCCGAGCACGTCGAAGAAGATAAAGTCGAGATCCGGCGTGTAGGCGCCCAGCTCTTCCATCAGATTGATGGCCGTGATCACGCCCCGGCCGGCGCAACCGACACCAGGCTCGGGCCCTCCGGACTCGACGCACTTGATGCCGCAGAACCCGGTCTTCACCACCCGGTCGATGGTTACCGCATCTTCGCCAAGTTCCCGAAGGGTATCCATTACCGTCTCCTGCGGCTTGCCGCCGAGGATCAGGCGGGTGCAGTCGGCTTTGGGATCGCACCCGTGGATAAGTACCTTTTTGCCGAAGAAGTAGGCCAGTGCCGCTGCCGTGTTCTGCTGGGTGGTGGACTTACCGATGCCGCCTTTGCCGTAAATCGCGATTTTCCGTGTCATCTGTTTTCCCCCCGCTGAGAAGTTTTGCAAACCGCTGCTCTTAGGCTACGTACCACCGTTCACGTCCCGTTTTCGCCGTTATCACCCCCTTTAAAGCCCGGCAAAAGTAGTGGCCCGTAAACCCTTGGTTCGCGGGGCTTCCTTGCCCTCGCGCCCTTCGTCGGCTAACGGGCCACTATGCCCTTGTTCTTTTCCCAAACGCCGCCCGGCGTAAACAAAAGGCCCATACCGCTTTTCAGTCCGGTATGGGCCTCACTGCCCTTTGGTCCTCCACTGGACCCAAGTTATCGTTTCTACCTGCCACCGTCGTTTTAACCCGGCTCCTGTTTCCAACCGAAAAAAACAGGTACGAAACGAGTTCGCTCTGGTGCGCCGCTTCGCGTAACCTTTTTAAACGACACGAATTTCACCCTTAGTTTAAATCATCTTGAGAAACAACTTATCCTCAAAAAACATAACGGCACCCGCCAAACCGTTCGGGCGCCGTCACCCTGCTTTACCACACCGTAAAGCTCTTTCAACCAATACCAGGTTAATATAAAGGACAAGGTGGTGTCAATACCCTCTAAAAGGAAATACTGTATACAACAGTTCTCGCTGCCGGCGATCCGCCGGGCCAAGGAGCTACCGCAGCGGCGGGCGATGGCGGCGGCGCTACCTCCCGCCGAGCAGCCTCGCGGCTACTAGCAAGAAGACCGCTCCCAAAAGGCGCTGCAGTAACTTTTCCGGCACCCATGTTACCAGGCTGGCTCCCAAAACTGATCCGAGGGCTGCCCCCGTCGCTAACAGAAAGGCCACCCGCAGGTCAACGTTGCCGTGAGCGCTGTGGGTAATGGTGCCGAAAAGCGCCGTCGGCATTATTACGGCCAGCGAGGTTCCTACTACCACGCGCGGGTCCATGTGCATAAGGTACATCAGCGCGGGGATCATCACGATGCCCCCACCGATGCCGAAGAAGCCACTGAAAAGGCCTACCAGGATTCCTAAAGAAATTAAGCCCAGCGTCTGGAACATTATTAATCCCTCCGTAAATGGCAGGTGCGTTGCTTCAAAATTAAGCAGTTCCCGCTGTAAGCTTGCCTTGACGCTTATTCCCAGGCGGAAAAAACGGCCCTTTCCACCTGAACGATCTTCCACCGGACTGCCCCCGCCGCGCGGACCGCCGCCCCGATCTTCCGGAGGTCGGCGGTGTTTATCCCCGGGAAAAACAGGGTGTTCACCTTTACCCGCAGGCCGGCCCGGCAAGCTTCCCTAATGCCTTCTAACTGTCGGGCGATGAGCAGCCGCGCCCCTTCCCGGCCCTGATACACCTTCCCGTCCAGACTCACCCAGCGATAGAGCCGTGCCGCCACCCGCTCGTCCACTGCGTTGACCGTAACCGCCACGTGGCTTACCCCCGCCTGGGCCAGTGCCGCTGCCTTTTCCGGCAGCAGGAGCCCGTTGGTCGCCACACACTTGAGAAGGTGCGGGAAGGCTGCGTTGATCTGATGTAAAGCAGCAAAGGTATTATCTGCAGCGAGGGGTTCGGCCGGGCCCGCTACGCAGACCACCTGTACCCTGGGGTCCGCCGCCAGACGCTGCACGCGGCGCAGGGCCTCCCGGGGCGTCAGGAGCTTGCTTAGCGTGGCTTCGTCCCGGCAGCCGTTAAGGCAATCCCGGCGCCGCGAGCAGTACGTGCAGCTGATGTTGCACCGGTCCGCTACGGGTACCAGCGCGCACCGGAACCAGCGGGCGGTAGCGGGAGTGAAACACGGGTGTTCCTGGTACAACGGGACGAGCATCAGCATCACCCTTTCTTTAAAAATGCAGGTCAAAACCTAGCGCGCTGTTCGTTATCGTAAACGATAGACCACATTGTTTTCCAATCAACGGGTTAGAATACCGTTTCGCTTTAGTCCCGGTCTCAAAAGAAGCGGCCCCCGCCGTCGTACTGACAGGGGGGGCCGCTTCGCCCGTCTCGAGCGGTCGTCGCTCTAATTGGTTTAAACTGCCGCGTCGCCCTGCTCGCCGGTCCGCACGCGCACGGCGTTTTCTGCCGGGCAAACGAAGATCTTGCCGTCGCCGGCCTGTCCCGTGCGGGCGGCTGCGGCGATTACTTCGATCACCTTCTCAACCTCCTGGTCGCGCAGGACGATCTCAATCTTTACTTTCGGCAAGAGGTTGATACTGTATTCATGCCCGCGGTAAACCTCGGTCCGGCCCTTTTGCGTGCCGCAGCCCATCACCTGGGAAACGGTCATCCCGTGGATGCCGAACTTGCCTAGCGCCTCTTTGACCGCCTCCAACCGTTCGGGCCGCACAATCGCTTCGATCTTTTTCAAGGCTGATCCCTCCTCGTTTTTAACTGCTTACAGCGCCAGCCCGCGGTAGGCTTCCTCGCCGTGCTGCGTGAGGTCCAAGCCCAGCGTCTCTTCTTCATCTGCTGCCCGCAGCGGGGTAAAGAGTCCTACGACCTTCAGGATGACAAACGTCGCCAGGGCCGCAAACACCCAGGTTGCCACCACCCCTACGGCCTGGGGGCCGAGCTGCGCCGGGTTTCCGAAGAAAAGGCCGTCGGCGCCTGCCGCGTTGATCGCCTTGGAGGCAAAGAGCCCCGTGGCCAAGGCGCCCCAGGTGCCGCCGACGCCGTGCACACCGAAGGCGTCCAGCGCGTCGTCGTAACCCAACCGGGGCTTGAGCACCGCCACCGCTAAGTAGCAGATCACGCCCGCTACCAGGCCGATGACCACCGCCGGCAACGGTCCCACGAAACCGGATGCCGGGGTAATTGCCACCAAGCCCGCCACGCAGCCGCTGGCGGCGCCTAAGACCGTCGGCTTACCATGGTGCAGCCACTCTGCCAACACCCAGGAAAGCGCCGCTGCGGCCGCTGCGGTATTTGTGACCACGAAGGCGCTGGCCGCCAGGCCGTTTGCCGCCAACGCGCTACCGGCATTAAAACCGAACCAGCCGAACCACAAAAGCGCCGCACCCAGGACGGTCAGCGGGAGGTTATGGGGCAGCATCGGCTCCGCGCCGTAGCCACGGCGCCGCCCCAACACTAACGCCGCCACCAGTGCCGATACCCCGGAGCTGATGTGCACCACCGTGCCGCCGGCAAAGTCGAGCGCCCCTAAGTTTCGGAGCCAGCCGCCTACGCCCCAGACCCAGTGGGCCAGCGGGTCGTAGACGAGGGTGGTCCACAGGAGCGCGAAGGCCAAAAAGGCCGGGAAGCGCATCCGTTCCACCACTGCGCCGGAGATCAAGGCCACCGTGATGATGGCGAACATTAACTGGAAGGCCATAAACGCCTGGTGCGGAATGGTGCCCGCGTAGTCGGCGTTAGGTTCCAACCCCACGCCCTTAAGCCCTAACCAGGAGAGCCCGCCGATCACGTGACCCTGGTCCGGACCAAAGGCCAGGCTGTAACCGCAGAGCACCCACTGCACCGAAACCAGACCCAACACGATGAAGCTCAGCATAATGGTGTTCAGAACGTTCTGCTTGCGGACCATCCCCCCGTAAAAGAGGGCCAGCCCTGGCGTCATCAGCATCACCAAGGCGGTTGATGCTAACACCCAGGCCGTGTCCCCGGTATCCACTGTCGCTGTCGCGGCCCACGCGACGCCCGGAATAAGTGATAGAAAGAGAGCGAAAAGACCGGTAAACAGGAAACGCTTCATCACCTAACACCCCTTCCTTTAGATTTAAACAAGCTGTTTCATCTATCGCTTCGCTCCGGCACGGGCGGCGCCTTTCCCGTACCGGAACGTTAAAAAAGAAAGGTGCTTCGCCTTTAGGGCTACTCCGCCCTGCGAAGCACCTTCGCTTCTACCGCAAAAACAGCAAGGCGCCACAACCCCAGCGGCTCCGGCGCCCTGTTCCGGGATACACCATCGTATCCCGCCACGCTCTGAAATTGTAAAAATTAAAACAACGCTTAAGTTAATTTTATACTCGTTCGGTTATCCTGTCAACACTTTTTTGCAAAACCGACAGGGAGGGCTCTTCCAGGACCGTTTCGTAAAACGGTTCCGTCACCAGACCCGCGTAGGCACCCACGCCGTGCTCGTTAAGGTCGAGCCCTTCGAGTTCCTCCTGCGCCGAAACCCTGATGCCCACCGTTTTCTTCAAGAGATAGAAGACTGTCGCGGTTGCGGCAAAACCTAACAGCGCCACCGTGGCCACGCCGAGCGCCTGTACCCCCAAAAGGTGAAAACCGCCGCCGTAAAAGAGACCGCCCTTCTCAGCGAAAAGACCGACGGCCAGGATGCCCCAGGTACCGTTGACTCCATGCACCGCAATTGCGCCTACCGGGTCGTCGGCGTGGAGCCGGTCGAAGAAACCGACGGCCACCACCACCAATACTCCAGCCACGAGGCCGATTAAAACCGCCGCGGGCGGCGCCACGTAGGCGCACCCGCCGGTGATCGCCACCAAACCGGCTAAGGCGCCGTTCATCGCCATCGAGGGGTCGGGCTTACCCCATTTGGCCAGCGTGAAAAGCATACTCGCCGTGCCCCCGGCCGCCGCCGCTAAGTTAGTGGTAAGCGCGATCCGGGCGATATTCATATCCAGCCCCGAAAGGGAGCTGCCGGGGTTGAAACCGAACCAGCCCAGCCACAGGATGAAGGTGCCCAAAAAGGCGAGGTGCAGGTTGTGCGCCGGGATCACGTTTACGCTACCGTCGGGGTTGTACTTACCCTGCCGTGGCCCCAGGACCCAGACCGCCGCCAGGGCGCTGAAGCCGCCGAGGGCGTGGACCACCGCCGAACCGGCGAAGTCAAGCATTCCCAGCCGGCTGAGCCAGCCGCCGCCCCATACCCAGTGCCCCGCTAAGGGGTAGATGATCCCCGTGAGGAGCGCCGTAAAAATGATATAGGGGGCGAACCGCATCCGCTCCGCCACCGCACCGGAGACGATGGAGGCCGCCGCCACCGCGAAGGCGGCCTGGAAGAGCCAGTAGGCGTAAAGGGGGATCCCAAGCTTAAGGTGGCCGAGATTCCCGCTCAGGAAAAAGCCGTTTGTACCGATGAGTCCGGCCCGGTCGAGCCCGTACATCAGCCCGAAGCCGCAGACGTAAAAGACCAGCATCCCAACGGTCGTATCGGTAAAAACCTTCATCACGATGTTGAGGGAGTTCTTCGCCCGGATGAACCCTGCTTCCAGAAAGGCGAATCCGGCCTCCATAAAAAAGACTAACGCCGCACACAGGAGCACCCATACCGTGTTGATTCCCGTAGCCAAAAGATTAGCGTTCAAATCCCTTTCCCCCTTAAAAATCCCTTTTCAAAAAAGAAAAACGCCCGACGGAGGGTGGTGTAACCCTCTAACGGGCGTCTTTGCCCTTGTGGTCTGCAGCGACCATTAAAATTTTTTTCGGCTCGTTGGACCTAAGCCGCCAGCGTCAATCTGCCTTGAAGCTTCCTAAACCGGCACGCGGCTAAACGGCGGCGTCGCCGGTTTCCCCGGTGCGGATGCGGATGGCGTTTTCCACCGGGTAGATGAAAATCTTACCGTCCCCGATTTCGCCCGTCCGCGCCGTTTCCGTGATGACCCGCACCACCTCCTCCACTTGCCCGTCCGGAAGAACCACCTCGATCTTCACCTTCGGCAGAAGATTAATGCTGTACTCGTGGCCGCGGTAAACCTCGGTCCTGCCCCTTTGCAGGCCGCAGCCCATCACCTGGGAGACGGTCATTCCGTGAATACCGTACCGACCCAAAGCGTCCTTTACCGCTTCGAGCTTTCCCGAACGGATAATCGCTTCGATCTTCCGCACCAGATCACCCCTTTCCTTACTCCTGTTTTTTACCGCGATTCTGGTAAAATTTTTGCGCGGTGATGATCGCCTCGGCAATCGTCCGCATACTGGTACGCCGCTCCATGCTCTCCCGCTGCATCTTCCGGTAGGCCTCCTGTTCCGAGAGGCCTAACGTCTCCATCAGGATGCCCTTAGCGCGCTCCACCAACTTCCGGCTCTGGAGCTGATCTTGCAGGCGAGTTATCTCCTGCTCCAGAGCAGCAAACTTTGCAAAGTTTGCTTCGGCGAGCAGCGCTGCCAGGTAAAGATCGGTTTCGTTCGGGGGCTTACTCACCGCGGCGAGCACCGCCTGAGACTTCAAGAGTTCCTCGCCCCACCGGTTAGCCGGCGAAAGGAGAAGAAGAACCGGTGCCAGACGGTCCTGGCTGATGACGTCCATCAGTTGAGAAAGGTTCATCTCCGCAAGCTCGTCGTCCACCACAATCAAATCAGGCTGTCGCGCCCGAACGAGCCGGAGCGCTTCTGGCCCGGTTCTCGTCTCGCCGACGACCACCCAGCCCCAGGCGCGGAAGAGATCCTGGAGGCGCTGGCGCAAAGCCTTATTGCTGCAAATCAGCATCACGGTCATCGAAGCCTATCAGCCCCGGAAAATAAAAATACTCAGAGACATATCTCCCCCTGAGCGCCGTTGCTCCCTTGCCCCTGTTCAGTTTCTATTACCAGTCTAAACATGAAGATGCCTGGTTGTCAATGCTTTTGGGGTTTTCATTTCATGCACCTTTCGTGCGATCGTTCATAAGGGTGAAGGGAGCCAACATAAGTTTGAAGTAACGTAAACCGGAAACATCACGGCAAAGGCGCGCCGGAAACCGTTCCCGGTGCGCGTCTTTTCCGCGCCTTTTCCATGGGAAGCCACCCGATTGCAGGCTAAGTATCAGGGAGGTAAAAGTCCATGTGCGGGATATGCGGCTGGGTTGACTGGGAAGAGGACCTGACGTGTCAGAAACAGATCGTCGAAGCAATGAGCCGGACCCTCTCCCCACGGGGTCCCGACGCTGCGGGAACGTGGCTTTCACCGCGGGCGGCTATTGCTCACCGGCGCCTGGTTGTCGTTGACCCGGTAGGCGGGGGCCAGCCAATGATCCGCAGCCGGGGTGACCGGAAATACGTGATTACTTACAACGGGGAACTTTACAACACGCCCGATTTACAGCGAGAACTCAAGGCACGCGGTTACAGCTTTCAGGGTTACTCCGATACCGAGGCTCTGCTCTTCGCTTTTATGGAATGGGGGCCGGACTGCCTTGAGCGCCTTAACGGTATTTTCGCCTTCGCTGTTTGGGACGAAGAGGAGGAGAGCCTTTTTCTGGCGCGGGACCGCTTGGGCGTCAAACCGCTCTTCTACACCCGGCGGGGGAGCGCTTTTCTGTTTGCTTCGGAGCTCAAGGCGCTACTCGCTCATCCTTTAGTTGAGCCGGCAGTAGATGCCGAAGGGCTGGCGGAGGTCTTTCTTATGGGGCCAGGACGGACGCCGGGGCACGGGGTTTTCCGGGGTATTGAGGAGCTAAAACCCGGGCACTGGCTCCGTTACGACCGGCAGGGGACTACGGTGCGCCGGTACTGGGCGCTTGAAAGCCGGCCGCACACCGATGACTTCAAGACTACAACAGCCAAGGTCCGCTGGCTCCTTGAAGATACTGTCGCGCGGCAATTGGTAGCGGACGTGCCGGTCTGCACCCTGCTTTCGGGGGGGATAGATTCCAGTGCCGTGACTGCTTTTGCTGCGGCCTTCTTTCGGAGGAAGGGGCGGGGACCGGTTCGCACCTATTCGGTAGACTATGTGGGCAACGAAGACCACTTCCAACCCACCGAGTTTGAACCCAGCGCCGACGGGCCTTGGGCCCAGCGCATGGCGGCCTACCTCGGCACTGAGCACCGGGTGGTAAGGATTGGCGTCACAGAGTTGGCCGATGCGCTAACGCCGGCCGTGCATGCCCGCGACCTGCCGGGAATGGCTGATGTCGATTCCTCGCTTTACCTTTTCTCCCGCGCGATTAGAACACGGGATACCGTTGCTCTTTCGGGTGAGGCGGCAGACGAAATCTTTGGCGGCTACCCCTGGTTCCGCCGCGAAGAAGATATCTGGGCTTCTACATTCCCCTGGATGCGGAACCTTGAGTTAAGGGTAGGTTTGTTATCGCCCGAGGTAGCCCGCTATATCCGCCCGCAAGAATATATTTCGGCCCGCTACCAGGAAGCCCTGGCGGAGGTGCCCCGGCTTCCGGGCGAAGACCCCAACGCCGCTCGCCGCCGCGAAATCTCTTACCTGAGTATTACCCGGTTTATGCCCGTTTTACTGGACCGGAAAGACAGAATGAGCATGGCTTTTGGCCTCGAAGTGCGGGTACCGTACTGCGACCACCGGCTGGTGGAGTACGTGTGGAATATTCCGTGGGAGATGAAATTCTGTAACCAAACCGAAAAGGCTGTTTTGCGCCACGCGCTACGCGGGGTTCTGCCTGATGAGGTGTTGTGGCGGCGCAAGAGCCCTTACCCCAAAACGCATAACCCGGCTTACACGGCCATAGTGCGGAAGCGACTGCGCCGCATCTTAGACGATCCTGGTTCGCCACTGCGGCCGCTTCTTAATTTGTCTGCCGTGCGGGCTCTCGCTACAACGGGTGGTATGGCCAGCGGTATTCCCTGGTTCGGACAGTTGATGACCGGCCCGCAACTTATGGCCTATCTTATACAGGTGGACGTGTGGCTGCGGGCGTACCGCGTTGTGATTCAGTAAGGAACAAATTGTAGCCTTTCGGGTTTTCGCCGTTACTCGTCTTCCCGTAGCCACGGCGTGACGGGTTTTTTCACGCGTCTTAAGCCCCCGGGACGGGGTGAGTCGCCGTTGAAGCGCGGAATAACGTGCAGGTGCACGTGGCCGATCGCTTGCCCCGCGCAAGCACCCACGTTCACCCCGACATTGTAGCCGTCGGGATGATACCGTTCATCGAGGATTTTCTTTACCTCTGTCACGAGCCGGTGAAGCGCCATCACTTCTTCTTCTGTGGCTTCGAAATAAGAAGCGTAGTGACGCCGGGGGATCACGAGCGTGTGCCCGGGATTGACCGGGTACTTGTCAAATATGGCTACCGCCAATTCGTTCGCCGCGATAATGGCGTCAGGCGGCAGGTGGCAAAAGATACACTTTTCCATAAGGCAACCTCCCTGAAAATAGCTTTTGCCAAACGCACGGTTCAGGTTAAAAGGGCGGCAACGATGCCTACCAGAAAAATGCCGTCAAAAACGCCCGCCCCGCCGATACTGAGGACCAGCGCGCCCATCTCGCGGAAGCGGGACCAGTTCAAGATGTCGGCACCGAGAAGTGTACCCCAGACGCCGGAAATGTAGGCCACCGGTGCCGGGTTGTCCCGGGATAGGAGAAGCGCGGCCACGGCGGCCACAAGGGGCGGGATGAATGCCGGCAAGATGATACCTACTCCAGGTACCGGGCGGGCTAAGCCTTTGGCTACAGCGGCCACGACCACAGTAGCCATCAACGTAGCCAAAAGCGGGGCCCGGCCCAGGAGATATAGGCTGAAGAGTCCGGGAAGGATGGCGCCGCCTAAGTTCACCGCGATTACCTGCTCCCGCACGCGCGGCGGGTAATAAAAGAAAAACGGGAGTCCGAAAATTGGCCCTTCTTCAACGATGATCGGCTGCCGGGAAACAGGGATGTTGATTATCCCGCCGATGAGACAAAGGCTGAAGAAAAGCACCGCTCCCTGCGGGGAAAGCCCAAGCTTGGTGAGGGAAAAAGCGGCCACCTGGAAGTAGAAGAAAAAGAAGAGGACCGGGAGCAACAGGAGAAATAGAAGGGGTAGAAAACAGCCCACGGCTAAAACCGCCTTTCATTTTCGCTATATTGCTGAAGTTTAGTTTTCGCCTTTTGCGAATGCTTTTCCTTTTAAGGCGGAAGTAAATTTTCTCGGTATACCTATCAAGAGGAGAGCTGGGGTCTAAAAAGTAAGCCCCCTTCATAAACCTTATAGAGTGGAAAGAGGCCTTCTAACAGTAAAACCAGGTGCCAACGGCGCCACGCAGAATTCGGTGGCGCTTTTTTATGCGCGGCAACCGTTAGACTTCTTTAAGGAGGCGAAGGCGGGTGAAACAGGGAAAACTGCGCCAGATGTTTCCAGGAGGCAATACGGCGGCCGGTTTTTACTCTTACTACGACCAGATCATCGGCCCGGACGCCACGCGCATCTTCATAATCAAGGGCGGGCCTGGGACCGGCAAGTCAACCTTTATACGGAAAATCGGGGAAGAGATGTTGGCACGCGGGTTCGACGTTGAATTCATGTGCTCTTCGTCCGATAACGGATCGCTTACTGGCGTGGTTATCCCGGCAATCCGGGTGGCCCTCATCGACGGTACGGCGCCGCATGGCGTCGAGCCAAAGAACCCGGGTGCGGTAGACGAGATCGTTCATCTGGGTGATTTCTGGGATGAGGCCAAGCTGCGGGCGCATAAGGAGGAGATTCTCGCGACCAACCGGCGGATAAGCCGGCTTTTCGGGATTGCCTACGCGCAGCTACGGGAGGCGGCGGTCATCAGGGACGAGCTCGAAAGCTATATCAGCGTAAGTATGGATTTCGTTAAAGTGAACGAGGTTTTGCGGGAGACGGCGCGGGCGATTTTCAAAGGCGCACCCGTCCAGCACGAGCATTTCCCGCAGGTGCGGCGGCTCTTTGCGTCGGCCATCTCTCCCGATGGCGTGGTTCACCATCTGGAGACGCTGCTTCAGGACCTAAAGACGCTCTATGTAATTCAGGGACCGCCCGGATCGGGCCGGAGCACCTTCCTGGCGCGGCTGGTGGAGGCGGCCGTGATCCGCGGTCTGGGTACGGAGGTTTTTCACTGCGCTTTTCTACCGCGAGAAATCGACCTTTTCATCATCCCTGATCTTAAGGTTGCGGTGCTGAAGGAGGTTCCGGAGGTGGGCTTTGTGCCGCCGGAGCAGTTGGCGGTGCGAAGGGTAAACCTTGAGGGATATTCCCAGCCCCGGCGCCTTACCGCCTACGCAGCCGAAATAGCCCACGCCCGGCGCCGCTTCAGCGAGGCGCTGGGACGTGCCGTCCACTATCTGCACCAGGCGAAGCTCACCCATGATTATTTAGAGGAGTTTTATACCGGGGCGATGGACTTCGCGCGGGTTGAAGCGCGGCGCCAGGAGATCCTGAACCGGATTTTCCGTTACGCCGCGGAAAACGAGACGTAAGCCCGGCCGGTTTTTGCTGGTGCATCACACCCCCTGACGGAGCCCCGCCCGGCAAAGCTGTTTTGGCGCCCGGTGAGGAGGATATTTTGCTTGGGGTCGAAATATTATTTATGAGACAGCTTGGACATGGCAGCGCTTATTCTATCGAGAAGGAGCCTTTATGGAGCCTCTTTTCTTGGGAGCGTTTGAGATTGCCCTGATCGATCTGGTTTTAGCGGGCGACAACGCCTGCGTTATCGCCATGGCGGTGCGCCGGCTGCGTGGGCGCCAGCGTTTTGCCGGGATTGTCCTTGGGGCAGCGGCGGCGGTAATTTTGCGCGTTAGCCTCACCTTCGTGGCGTCGAAGCTGATCCTGCTCTCGTTCCTCAAGCTGATCGGTGGATTGCTCGTCCTCTGGATTGCGGTTAAGCTCTTGCGCGAGAACGCGGCCTGCGAGGTGGATGGCAGGGAAGCAGGCAGCCTGGTCGAGGCGGTCAGACTCATCGTGGTTGCCGATTTTGTGATGAGTACCGATAACGTGCTCGCGATTGCCGCGGTAGCTAGAGGTAATTTACCGCTGCTTCTTTTCGGGTTGGGGTTGAGTATTCCTTTAGTGGTGTGCGGGTCGAGTTTTCTCTGCCTTCTCATGGACCGCTTCCCGGTGACGGCCTACATTGCGGCGGCTATCCTGGGTAAGGTAGGCGGGGAGCTCATGGTGACGGACCCGTTTGTCTGGCAATTCTACCGGGTCCCACACGAAATGGAGCTCGCCGTGGAGTTGCTTTGTGCGGTGGGCGTGATTATTGTGGCGCAGTGGCAAAACCGGCGGCGCGCGCGGACAAAGACGATAAGCTGGTCTGCCCCCACTAGACGGGCAAAATCGGGAGTTTCCGCCTGGCGGCGCCATTGAGGTTAGAGCAAAACGATTATAAAGGGACGGCGTGCCTTGACGGTTGTTTCTTTACCGGGTTATAATAGAAAACGGGTCGGGGCGTAGCTCAGTTTGGCTAGAGCGCTACCTTGGGGTGGTAGAGGCCGCAGGTTCAAGTCCTGTCGCTCCGACCAGGAATATCAAGGCTTCGTCGGACCGGAGCCTAACCACAAAAACTGGATAAGTTCCCCTGCTCGTTTTACAGTTCTATCACCTTCCGAGAAGTGTTATGAACTCGTCCGCTACCTCCACTTCGGCGATCTCATATCCAGGCGGCAGCCCCTGCTCCCTACGCGTTTCGATGGAAAGCGCAATCGCCTCTTTTCTTTGATCGGCCAGATGTTACCTCTACTTCCACCAACTCCATATGGACAGGGAACCGGTTTTCTGCGTAAAATCGCCTTAAAAGGCGAGAGTTGCTTTTTATGGCGCTTGCTGCCGTCTTTTTCTCCTATATGCTTTATAAGGAGGGGTCATTCTGCGAAATAGCTCGTGGTTTATATGGGGTTTCGGTGTGACGCTGGTGTTGCTGCTATCCATCTTTAGCCTTCCGTCTTCTTTTGGTGCGCTTTCTCTTCTCGGTGGCCTGACGGTGCAAGAGCGCGTGAGCCTTACTAACGGTGGTGCTGAAGCCAACGGGGACAGCTACCACCCTTCCATCAGTGCCGACGGGCGCTACGTTGCTTTCACCTCCGACGCGGACAATTTAGTGGCGGGAGATACGAACAGGGTGGCCGACGTCTTCGTTTACGACCGGGAAACGCGGCGGATCGAGCGGGTAAGCGTCGCCGACAGCGGCCAGCAGGGGAACGGGAGCAGCTACCTGCCCAGTATCAGCGCCAACGGGCGGTACGTGGCTTTTGTTTCGGAGGCAGACAACTTAGTGGCGGGGGATAAGAACCGCAAGCCGGACGTCTTCGTTTTCGACCGGACAACGCGGACGATCGAGCGGGTAAGCGTTTCGAGCAGCGGTACGGAAGGAAACGGCGAGCATCTTTTCCCTTCCATTAGTGCGGACGGGCGGTTCGTGGCTTTTGTTTCCGACTCGGACAACCTTGTAGCGGACGACACGAACAAAAAGGCGGACGTTTTTATTTACGACCGCAAGACGCACCGTCTGGAGCGGGTGAGCGTTTCGCCGAACGGTGCGGGAAACGGTGACAGCCTGACGGCATGCCTGGCCGGCGGTGGGCTGGTTGCTTTCGCTTCGGAGGCGGATAACCTGGTGACGGGCGATAGGAACGGGGTTACCGATATCTTTGTGGCGGCAGCGGGTCCCTCGCTGCCGGCGGCGCCGCGGCTCAGTTTTAGCGATCTACAGGGGCATTGGGCGGCCGGAGTGGTGGGTGAGCTTGCGGTAAGGGGGCTCGTTTACGGCTATCCCGATGGTACCTTCAGGCCGGAGCAGAAAATGACGCGGGCGGAGGCGACCGTCATCCTGGTGCGGCTGTTGGGTCTCGCGCCCGGTGATCCGGCGGTGCTAAATTTCCGGGATGCCGGGTGTATCCCCGCTTGGGCGCGGGAGGCGGTAGCGGCGGCGGTGCAGGAGGGAATAGTGAAGGGTTACCCGGAGCCGAACGGAGAGGTGAGTTTTGGGGCGGAACGGGCGGTCAGCCGGGTGGAGCTTGCCGTCCTGGCGACGCGGCTTGCGGCCAAAAGGCTGGGGCCTGCGGCACCCGCCGCACTGACCTTCCGCGACGCCGGCGCGATTCCGGTGTGGGCCCGGGATGCTCTCGGCATAGCCCTGGCGCAAGGGCTTGTCACCGGCTACCCGGACTGCACCTTCCGGCCCGAGAAGAGCGTTACGCGGGCAGAGGCTGCTGCTATAATCCACCGGTTGCTCGCGATTACCGGGGGCGCGTAGGCGCCTTTTGGGGGTGGGCCGTAACCGCTCGTTACCTGACCTATGGGTGAAAAAGGGGGCCGCCCCCCTTTTTTATTTCGCGGGGGAAAATTTTAAGGAATGAAGGGTCTGCTCAGGGAAGATAATTCTGGTATAATTTATAACATAACGCGGAGGTCATTCAATGCGGGATGTGGAGCGGCTGCTGCGCCTGGTTGAAAAACCGGGGCGCTACGTGGGCGGCGAGTACAACGCGGTAAAGAAAGACTGGGAGAAAGTAAAGGTAAGGGTCGCTTTTGCCTTCCCCGACGTTTACGAAGTCGGGATGTCCCACCTCGGGCTCCAGATTCTTTACGCCATAGTAAACGGGCGGCCGGACGCCCTGATGGAACGGGTCTTTGCTCCCTGGCCAGATATGGAGGCGCTTTTACGGGCGGAGCGGATACCTCTCTTTTCGCTCGAGTCGCGCCGGGCGCTCAGTGATTTCGACATTCTCGCCTTTACCCTCCAATACGAGCTTACTTATACGAACGTGCTTAACATGATGGAACTCGGGGGCGTAAGTCCACTGGCGGCGGAACGGCGTGAGAGTGAACCGCTGGTAATCGGCGGGGGTCCATGTGCCTTCAATCCCGAGCCGCTGGCCGCCTTTTTCGACCTCTTTGTGCTTGGCGAAGGGGAGGAGGTCGTTCACGAACTGCTCGACGCCTATATCAGAGCGCGCCAGGAGGGAAAGGGACGGCAGGAATTCCTTCGGGAGGCGGCTGCGATTGACGGCGTATACGTGCCTTCCTTTTACGAGGTGCGTTACCAGGAAGACGGCCGGATAGCCTCCGTTCGCCCTCTATACCCCGGCATCCCGGAGAAAGTGACCAAACGCGTGGTGGCAAATTTAGACGGGGCTCCCTTCCCGGTACGGCCGGTGATCCCCTGGGTCGAGGCGGTGCACGACCGGGGGATGATAGAGATTTTCAGGGGGTGCAGCCGGGGCTGCCGTTTCTGCCAGGCGGGAATAATCTACCGGCCGGTACGGGAGAAAAGCCTGGAGCGGCTTCTCGTCCAGGGCAGGGAACTAGCAAAAAATACGGGTTACGAGGAGATTTCCCTGACTTCGCTCAGCTCTGTCGACTATTCCCGGCTCCTGCCGCTGGTCGACGGGCTGATCGAGACTTTCACGCCGGATAAGGTGAGCATCTCGCTTCCTTCCCTGCGGGCCGACGCCTTTGCGGTTGAAATCGCCCGGCGCTTGCAGGAAGTCCGCAAAGGGACGCTCACCTTTGCGCCAGAGGCTGGAACGCAGCGGCTGCGCAACGTGATCAACAAGCGGGTTACGCGGGAAGAATTGTTAAGGGCGGTGGAGGCGGCTTTCGCTTCCGGATGGCTCCGGGTAAAGCTCTACTTCATGGTTGGGCTGCCTACGGAGACGGAAGAGGACCTTGACGGGATTGCGGCTCTGGCAGGCGATGTCCTGCGCGTAGGGGAAGAGTGTGGCGTTCCGAAGGGGAAGCTGCGGGTGACGGTGAGTGTGGCCTGTTTCGTCCCGAAGGCGCACACCCCCTTTCAGTGGGAGCCACAGGTGCCCCGCGCGGTGTTGGCGGAGAAGATCCGCTACCTGAAGCGGCGCTTAAAAGACCGGCGCATCGATTTCGACTGGCACGACCCGGAGATGAGCATGCTTGAAGCCGTCTTCGCGCGGGGCGACAGAAGGCTCGGTGCAGTGTTGCTTGGCGCCTGGCGGCGGGGCTGCCGCTTTGACGGTTGGCGGGAGCACTTCAGTCTGGCCCGGTGGCTGGAGGCTTTTGCCGAAGCCGGGCTCCAACCGGAGGATTACGCCCAGCGGCGCTACGCGTACGGTGAGGTACTGCCTTGGGACCATATTGACGTGGGAGTGAGCCGGGAGTTTTTGATCGAGGAGCACCAGCGGGCCTACCGCGGGGAGATTACGCCTGATTGCCGGTGGGAAAAGTGCATGGCTTGCGGGGTCTGCCCGGCTTTCGGTGTGGCTCCGGTGCTGGCGGAGGAGGACGGGCTTGTTTCGTTACCGGATCACCTTTCGTAAAGAGGGACCGGCCCGCTGGATCGGCCATCTGGACCTGGTGCGTCTCTTTGAACAGGCGTGCCGCCGGGCGGGGTTGCCGCTCGCCTACTCGGAAGGGTTCAATCCGCGCTCCCGGCTGGTTTTCGCGGCGCCGCTACCTGTCGGGGTTGCCGGGCTGAGGGAACTCGTCGACGCTTATCTGCGGGTGCCTGTGGCCCCGGAACTGGTGCAGGCGCGGCTCGGGCCGGTTTTGCCGGAAGGGCTGACCTTGGTGCGAGTCAAGCGCGTGCCTCGCGAAGAGGCCAACCTCATGGCGGCGGTCCGGCGGGCGGCCTACCGGGCAGAGGGGAGGCCGGCTGCGGGACTCTGCGAGGCGGCCCTGACCGAAGCGGTGCAAAGGGTGCTGCAGGCAGGGGAGATTAAAAGTGTGCGCCAGGGGAAAAAGGGGCCGAAGGAGCGCGATATCCGCCCGGGAATTTTTGCCCTTGACGCCTCTCTCGAAGAAGGGAAAATTGTAGTGACGATGTTAGTGCAGGCCGGACAGGAGGGTAACGTCCGCCCCGAAGAGGTAACGGCGACTCTCTGGCGGCTGGGACTACTGCCGGGAGCGCCGGAAGATTTTGACTACTACCGCACCGGACTTTATACCGTGGCCGGTGACCGTACGGTTAGCCTCGGCTGAATGCTGCGATGGGAGCGTAAGTGATGCTTAAGGAAATTATTGTTTCCTCGGCGGGCAACCGGATGCGCGTTGCGGTCCTTGAGGACCACGTTCCCGTAGAGGTTTACTTTGAACCGCCCGGGGCGGAGCTCGTGGGCAGTATTTATAAGGGCCGGGTAGAAAACGTTCTGCCCGGCATCGAAGCCGCTTTTGTGGACATCGGCCTCGAGAGAAACGCCTTTCTTTACGTTAAAGACGCCCGGGTGTTAGCGGGAAAACGGAGCGGGCGGCTCCAGATTCAGCAGATTTTAAAGCCCGGGCAGGAAATAATCGTCCAGGTAGTCAAGAGCCATTTCGGGGCTAAAGGCGCCAGGGTAACGGCGCACGTGACGCTTCCAGGACGGTACCTGGTGCTGGCTACGAGCGTCCAGCACATAGGCGTTTCGCGGCGGATCGGTTCTCCTGCCGAGCGGGAACGCTTGCGGCAAATAGCCACGGCGCTTCGCCCTACCGGGATGGGGCTCATTGTCCGGACGGCCGCTGAGGGCGTCGGGGAGGAAGAGCTGCGGCACGACCTGGAGATGCTGGTTAAGCGCTGGGAGGATATCTGCGTGAAGGCGCGGGAGCCGGCGCCCAGACTGCTTTACCGGGATATCGACCTCCTGCCACGCATCCTGCGGGATTTCTTTACCGGCGACGTTAACCGTCTAGTGGTTGATTCGGAAGCGCTCCGGCAGGAAGTCCTATCCATAATCGCGGACCTTGGCCCGGAGCTTAAAGACCGGGTTTTTCTCGAAACCGGGCCGGATCTGATGGCGGCCTACGGGGTAGAGCAGGAAGTGGAGCGAGCTCTGAAGCGGCGCGTCTGGTTGAAGTCGGGCGGCTATCTTGTCTTTGACCGGACCGAGGCCTTCACCGTCATCGACGTGAACACCGGTAAGTACGTTGGATCGGCAAGCCTTGAGGAGACGGTGGTCAAAACAAATCTTGAAGCGGCGCGCGAGATTGCCCGTCAGCTCAGGCTGCGGAATATCGGCGGCATCGTCATCATCGATTTTATCGATATGGTGGAGGAGAGGCACCGCCAGCAGGTTCTATCGGTCTTGGAGGAAGCCCTGCGGCGCGACCGGGTGCGGTCGCACCTCCTCGGGATCACGAAGCTCGGGCTTGTTGAGTTAACCAGGAAAAAATCGCGCCCGAGCCTGGCGGAAATGTTGCTCCAACCGTGCCCGCACTGCGGTGGGACGGGTTACGTCCGGCGGGAGGTAGGGGGAGAGCTTTCTGAGGAGACAGGAGAAGATCTTCCGGAGGACGCGAACAATTCTTTACAGAGGCAGACGGGGGAATTATAATGGCGGCAGCCGGTTAATCTTTTCGGCCAAGCTATTTCAGGAGGTGTAAGCGAGTCTTGCTATCAGGTGTCAGGGTGCGGTTTGCGCCGAGTCCAACGGGAAGCCTCCATATCGGCGGGGCGCGAACGGCCCTTTTTAATTACCTTTTCGCCCGTGCCAACGGCGGGAAGTTTATCTTGCGGCTGGAAGATACGGATTTTGAGCGGCATATTGAGGGCGCGGCGCAGGGGATCATCGAGAGCCTGCGCTGGCTCGGGCTTGACTGGGATGAAGGACCGGATAAGGGCGGTCCCGCCGGGCCGTACCGGCAGTCGGAGCGGCTGGCGCTTTACCGGCGGGAGGCGGAGCGGCTGGTTGCTTCGGGTGCGGCCTACTTCTGTTACTGCACGCCGGAGGAGCTGGCGGCCGAACGGGAGGAAGCGCGTAAGGCCGGGAGAGTCCCACGCTACAGTGGCCGGTGCCGGGAACTTACCCCAGCGGAGCGGGCGGCGAAAGAAGCCCAGGGGCGGAAACCGGCTGTACGGCTTAGGGTGCCGCCGGACGGCCAGACGGTCGTTGAGGACCTGATCCGCGGGACGGTGGTTTTTGAAAACGCGACGCTTGATGATTTTATTATTATGAAGTCAAACGGGGTTCCTACGTACAACTTCGCTTGTGTGGTAGACGACGTCACGATGGGCGTTACCCACGTAATCCGGGCGGAGGAGCACCTTTCTAACACACCGAAACAGATCTTAGTTTACCGGGCTCTCGGCTATCCCCTGCCTGCTTTTGCTCACGTGCCGATGATTTTGGCGCCCGACCGTTCGAAACTTTCCAAGCGCCACGGGGCGACAGGTGTTGAAGAGTTCCGGAGCCAGGGCTACCTGCCGGAGGCGCTCTTCAACTACCTGGCCCTCTTAGGGTGGTCGCCGGGCGACGAGCGGGAGATATTGAGCCGGGAAGAGATCATCCGGGAGTTTTCCCTCGCTGCGGTTTCCAAGCACGCCGCCATCTACGACGTTCAAAAGTTAACCTGGCTCAATAGCCAGTATATCAACAGCGTACCGCTCGAACGCCTGGTAGAACTGGCCTTGCCCTTCATGCGCGCGGCGGGACTCATCGGTGCGGTTCTGGACCCGCAGCAGGAGGATTACGTCCGCAAGGTCCTCGAAACAGTCCGGTCGCGGGCGCGCACCCTACTTGAACTTGCGGACATGGCGGCATACTTCTTCCGCGACGATTTCGGTTACGATCCGAAGGGCGTGAAGAAATTCTTCACGGCGCCCGGTGTGGCTGCCTTACTCCGCAAGGGGAGGGAAGCCCTGGCCGGGGTAGCAGTTTTCGGGGTGGCCGAAACGGAGGCGGCTTACCGCCGTCTAATCGAGGCGGAGGGGATCAGCGGTGGGGCGCTTATCCACCCGACACGGCTTGCCCTGACGGGACGGACGGTGGGTCCCGGCCTTTTTGATATCATCGCCCTTTTGGGGAAGGAGCGTTGTCTTGAGCGGCTGGAGCGTGCCGCTTCCTGGATCGAGGCAAATATTAAACCTGAATAATAGTTTGCGACCCCTTGTCAAGTGGAGAAGCTTATATTATAATATCAATCGCAGTTGCGGGATGGTGTAACGGTAGCACGCATGGCTCTGGACCATGTAGTCTAGGTTCGAATCCTGGTCCCGCAGCCAATACGGGGCGCTATCGTCTAGGGGCCCAGGACACCGCCCTCTCAAGGCGGAGACACGGGTTCGAATCCCGTTAGCGCTACCAATTATATCCGAACTGTTGCTGACGCCTTCAGGCACCGTGCACAGTTTAAGGTGGGGTGGCCTCGAAGGCCGCGTTTTTCTCCGGGCAGCTTAGCCCCTGAACTAACACCCTTATTCTGAGTCGTGGGTGGTTGATCTCCTTAGGCCTGTCTGGTTTCGCGCGTCACCCCTATCCGATTAATTCTCGTATTGCCTGCCGGTCTGTTTTGGCAATTTTTTCTTGACAGGAACTCCTTTTGGCAGGAAAATATAACTGTTAAAGTGAAATAGTGCTTTAAAGCGGCAGAAAGAGTAATAATCTCTTATGGTAATCTTTAGGCGGTGGGAAAATGTTTGCCAAGAAATGTCCGCATTGTAACCAGTGGTCTTACAGTGCGGCCGACATTGGAGACTGGTACTGTCCTTATTGCCAGCATAATCTCAAGGATGTGCCGGCTGTAGTTCCTGGTGCTGTAGAGGAGCTTGAGAGAAATAAGGGTGGTGTAGGGTCAGGTAACAGGTCGGGAGAAGAAGAAAAATCGTCCGGCGGACGCGAAACGTAAGAAACGGGAGAAAGCGGGCGAAGTGCCTGCAGGTGTCCGGTTAATGCCGGACATTTTCTGTTTTGGCGGTTTGAACGTCTTTTATGGTATACTTTTAGCGTAAATTAAAGCAGGATAGGGATCGTTTTGCCCAGGCTTTTTGTTCCGGCGGAGCAATGGATAGAAAAAGAGGTTGTGGTTCGGGGCAGTGACGTGAAGTACCTGACCCGGGTTTTGCGGCTTGGCACCGGTGACGGGGTTACGGTCTTTGATGGAAAAGGGCGGGTTTACGAAGCTTTCATCCGGAAGATAAATGGCGGGGAAGTCGTGTTATCTCTTTCGCGAGCGGTCGTGGACGATACCGAGCCGCGAGTCAAAGTCACTCTCCTGCAAGCGATTCCCAAGGGCGATAAGATGGACTTGGTGGTCCAGAAAGCTACGGAACTCGGTGTAGCGCGTATTATTCCCGTCCTGACCGAGCGGGTGGTGGTGCATCTTGATGGCGACCGGGCGGCCAAGAAGCAGGAACGGTGGCAGAAAGTAGCGCGGGAAGCGGCCCGGCAATGTGGCCGGAGTGCGGTTCCCGTTGTCGGCGCGGTCTGCGCTTTTGAGGAGGCGTTAGCGGTTGCCGCCCCCGGTGATTCCCTGCGGCTCATGCCCTGGGAGGGAGAAGAAAGGTTTTCTTTGCGTTCCGCATTGCAAGGGAAGGACCCGGCAGCAGTCACCCTTTTTATCGGACCGGAAGGCGGCTTCAGCCGCGCCGAGGTTGAGGCGGCTAAGGCCTGCGGTTTTTGCACCGTGAGCCTGGGGCGCCGCATCCTCCGGACGGAAACGGCGGGGATGGTCGTGCTGGCTTTGGTGCTCTATTCGCTGGGCGAACTGGCATAGGGCCTTGAGCCCGGCCGTTTTCTATGTCGTTCGTCCGGGAGGCAGGGAATGGGGTTTGCGACGGAGCGGGGCCAAAATGAAAGCGGTGGCCTTTTATACTTTAGGCTGCAAGGTTAACCAGTACGAGACGGCGGCGTTAGCTTCTCTTTTTGCCCGGCGGGGGTACAGGATAGTTGAGGATTTTGAAAGCATCGCCGACGTTTACGTAATTAATACCTGTACGGTAACCGGAACCGCCGACCAGAAGTCACGTCAGGCCATCAGGCGCGCCATCCGGCGCAATCCGGAGGCGGTGGTCGTGGTAACGGGCTGCTACGCCCAGGTAAATCCGGAGGCGGTGGCCGGGATTCCCGGGGTCGACGTGGTAGTGGGGACCTTCGGGAGAGAAGGATTGGTTGACTTGGTGGAAGAGGCGATGCGCACGGGGCGGCAGGTGGTGGCGGTGCGGGAATTTCCCGCCGGGTGCAAATTTGAGGAACTCCCGGCCTTATTTACCACCCGGACCCGCGCCTACTTAAAAATTCAGGAGGGCTGCAGGGATTTCTGTACCTTCTGTCTGGTACCGTACGCCCGTGGCCCGCTACGCAGCCGGAAGCCGGAGGCCGTTTTGGCGGAGGCCAGGCGGCTGCTAGCGGCCGGGTTCAAAGAAGTTGTCCTGACCGGTATCCACATCGGCCTTTACGGCTGCGACTTGCAGCCGCCCGTAACCCTGGCGGAACTCGTTGCGCGGGTGCTGGAATTGCCGGGAATCGAGCGGCTGCGGCTGAGTTCGCTTGAGCCGACGGAGGTTACTCCGGAGTTGGTCGCGCTGATAGCGCGCGATTCCCGCTTCTGCCCGCACCTCCACATTCCCCTGCAGAGCGGCGATGATGGGGTGTTGCGGCGAATGGGCCGCCGGTATACCACTGCGGCGTACGCGGAGACGGTTCACTTTTTGCGCGCGAAGGTCCCTGAAATCGCTATCACCACCGATGTTATGGTGGGCTTCCCGGGCGAAACGGATGCGGCGTTTGCCAGAAGCGTGGCTTTCGTCCGGCAGATTGGTTTTGCCGGGTTACACGTGTTCAAGTTTTCCCCTCGTCCCGGTACCCCGGCGGCGACCTTCGCGGACCAGGTTCCGGGACCGGTAAAGGAAAAGCGTTTGGGGGTTCTTTTAGAGGTAGGTGCGGCGCTTAGCCACACCTTTGCCGCGCGCTTCTCTGGTCGCACGGTAAATGTGCTTGTCGAAGGGAAGAACGAGGCTGGGTTTTGGGAAGGGTTGAGTGAGCATTACCTCCCGGTGGCTTTTACGGCGGGCGGAGATCTCCGGGGGTTAATCGTACCGGTGCGGGTTCGCGAAGTTAAGGGAAAGCTTCTGTGCGGGGAGCTATTGACAGAATATTCTTAAAATTGTACTGTTGAATGAAAGAAGAATCTTTTTGCCAGGGGAATTTAGGATTTTCGGCAGGATTTCCGACGCAGGCGTGGAATAATTAAGGCTGGAGGTGTAGGGTGTGGAAGAGTGTCTTTTTTGCCGGATCGTGCGGAAAGAAGTTCCGGCCACCATCGTTTACGAAGATGATGCGATTTTGGCCTTTAAAGATATCAACCCTGTAGCCCCGATACATATTCTCTTTATTCCCAAAAAGCATATCAGCACCTTTTTCGCCATGGAACCGGGCGATGAGGCTCTGATTGGAAAGCTGCACCGGGCGGCGGTCCAGGTAGCCCAAGAACTGGGCCTTACGGAAAAGGGCTTTCGCTTGGTAGCCAACTGCCAGCGTGGCGGAGGACAGCTTATCTTTCACCTGCATTACCATCTTATTGCCGGGCGGCCGCTTTTGTGGCCTCCGGGTTAAGCGGTATCTGGAACCTCCGCTTTTCAAAATATCGGCGGAGGGAGGGATGAGGCATGGCGGAAGTTAGAGTGGGCAAAAACGAGACTCTGGATAGCGCTCTGAAGCGGTTTAAGCGTACGTGCCAGCGTGCCGGTATCCTGGCCGATGCACGCCGCCACGAGCATTATGAAAGCCGGAGTGTGCGGCGGAAGAAGAAGTCGGAAGCGGCCCGCAGACGGCAGCGGCGCTCCTTCAGGTAATTCCTTCCCCTTTTTACCCGCTATAGTTACGACCAGAAAAGTTGCCTTTATAAGGCAACTTTTTAGTTTTCTTCGCCCTCCTCCCTTTACGGGGCTCTTTTTGGCTTTGCTGCGGCATAGAGATTCTACCGGGGGAAGAGGGTATCTCAAAGCAGGTGAAGTTTTGGGGGGCTTGGGATGCGCTGGCCTAAAATGGGGGAACAGTTTAAGCGCAAGGCGGCGGCGATGTTAGAGCTGCCCGGCGAGGTTGCCCTCAACCTGCCCAAGGTAATCGTGACCGGCAGGATCCAGGTCATTGTCGAAAACCACCGCGGCATTGTGGCCTACGACCGGGAGTGTGTCCGGTTGCTGGTCGAAGCGGGGGAGGTGGCCGTTTCCGGCCGGGACCTTGTTTTACGGAGCATTCTTCCGGACGAGGTGATTGTGGAGGGAGAAATCTGTGCGGTAAGGTTTCTCTAACCGGGTTCAGGACGCCTCTTTGTTGTTAGGGGCAAAGCTCATCGGCGCGCTTCACGGAAGAACGCATTTTCGAAGGAGTTTTGCTCTGGGTCGGGCGGGATTGGCTGGCGGTTAAAATTGCAGCAGAGGAGGTTAAGCTTGCGCCTGTTGCGGTACCTGAGGGGGTACGTAACGCTTCTTGTCGAGGGCAGATCATTAGAGCGCTTTATCAATATGGCCGTGAGCCGCGGGATTAAGCTATGGGACGTGACCTCCCTCGGCAGCAACCGGATGCTTTTACGGGTGCGCGTGGGCGCGGTAGGGGCGCTCCGCCACATTGCGCGGCGTACAGATAGCCGCTTTAGTATCAGGGAGAAGAGGGGTCTCTTCTTCTGGTTGTGGCGAGTGCGGCGGCGGAAGGCACTCTGTGGCGGCGCGCTTTTCTTTTTAGCGGCCCTTTATCTCTTCTTTTCCTTTATCTGGGCGGTAGAGGTGAGCGGCACCCGCAAGATTGATCCGGCAGCTGTCCGGCGCGCAGCCACGGCGGCTGGGCTCAAGCCTGGCGTAGCCCGCTGGCGGGTAAACGAAAAGGATGTCGAGCAGCATTTAAAGGAGCAGTTCCCGACGATTGCCTGGGTGGGAGTAGAGGTTAGAGGGGGAAAGGCCACGGTCAGGATTGCCGAAAAGAGGCTGCCGGCACCGGTTCCCAGCAGTCCGGCACATATTGTGGCGCGAAAGGCCGGATTAATCAAAGAGCTTCTGGTGCTTGAGGGACAGCCCCTGGTCAAAGAGGGGGATACGGTTTTGGCCGGCCAGGTGCTGATTTCCGGGGAGGTGGTTCCGGGTGGCGGGGAGAGCGGCATTGTGCCCGGCCGGCTGCGCTACACCCGCGCGAAGGGGATTGTGCGAGCGCGAGTTTGGTACGAGGGTTACGGCGAGGCCTTCCTCGTAGAGCGCGGGGAGCGCGTTGGACGGAGCGTTACCGTGCGGGTGATGCGGATCGCGGGCCGGGAGTTTAAGATTCAAGGGCCGGAAAGGGTTCCTTACGCGCGTTACCGGGTTAGGGTAACGGCAAAAAGGCCTTTAAAATGGAGGAATTTCGGTGCTCCTGTGGAACTTATAAATAAGGAGTTTACTGAGCTTGTTCCTTACGAGATTAGGCGCACCAAAACTGAAGCGCTGCGGCTTGCGGAAAAGCGGGCGTGGGATGCGCTGCGCCCGTCCCTCCCGGCTGAGGGGCGGATCCTCAGCAAAAAGTACGCGGTGGTTCCCTCCGGGCGGCGGGAAACTGTCCGGATCAGGCTTAAGGTTGAGGTTTTAGAGGATATAGGACAGCTGCAGGAATTTAAGCGACCGTGAAAGGGGATTAAAAGAGTACCTTGGAGGAAGTTGAAGTCAGGGTTCCGGTTGAAAACCGGGTAGCCAAGGAAATTTTAGGGCGTTTTGACGAGCACCTGAAAGCGATCGAAAAGGCCATCGGGGTAAAAATGGTGCTCCGCGAAGGGGAATTTGCCCTGATTGGCGCGCCGGCGCAGGTGGCGGCTGGAGAGGCACTGGTCCAGCGCCTGAAGGAAAACTACCGCACCCAGGGCGAGATAAGCACGCAGGACGTCGTCCGGGCGATTGAGGCCGTCAAACGAGGCGACAGAACGGCGGGGGAAGATCACGTCACACTAGGGGTTCTGCTTACTACGCCGCGGGGCAAGCAGGTGCGGCCGAAGACGCCGGGCCAGCGGCGCTATGTGGAAGCGATCCAACGCTACGACATCACTTTTGCCATCGGCCCGGCCGGCACAGGGAAGACCTACCTGGCGGTGGTGATGGCCGTTATCTGGCTCCGCCAAAAGAAGATCAGTAGGATTATCCTGACCCGGCCAGCGGTGGAGGCGGGAGAGAGGCTCGGGTTTTTGCCCGGTGGTCTAGAGGAAAAGGTGGATCCGTATTTGCGGCCCCTTTACGATAGCCTTTACGATGTCTTGGGACTGGAGAATACGGAGCGTTACCTTGAACGACGGGTGATCGAGATTGCACCGCTTGCCTATATGCGGGGGAGGACGCTTGAAGACGCCTTTATCATCCTCGATGAGGCGCAGAATACCACCCCCGAGCAGATGAAGATGTTTTTGACCCGTCTCGGATTCGGTTCGAAAGCGGTGATAACGGGTGACGTGACCCAGACAGACCTGCCGCGGGGCCAGGAGTCGGGGCTCATGGTTGCCCAGGAGATTTTAAAAGGGATCGAAGGGATTTCTTTTCAATATCTGACGGGTGCGGATACTATCAGACACCCGCTAGTGATGGAGATAATCAAAGCTTACGAAGCGGCAGAGGAAAAGTTGCGTAAGGAGTGAAAGCGTGCTACACCGCTCGGCCGATATGGCCGGCGTCTTTTTCGCTTCGCTGAAACAAACGTTGCAAAATCCTCGGGTTCGACGGGCGGGAGCGGCCCTGTTTTTATTTCTTGCGGCCACGCTGCTGCTTTCTTTTCGGTTTTACCCGGAGCGGGTTAATCTGAAAGTGGGGCAGGTGGCCCCGCGAACGATAAAGGCGCCCCGCACGGTGGTTTTTGAAGATAAAGTGCGGACCGAAGAGCTGCGGCGGGAAGCGGCGAGCAGGGTCCCGCGGATGTACGACCTGGACCCCAGGGTTGTCGACTCGATTATAACGGAAACAGGCGAGATCATCAAAGCGGTAGCCCGGGTGGCCGGCGACCAGAGCGCGGACGTGCAGGCGAAAGAGGCGGCGCTCAGAGAGGCCCTGCCGTTCCCGCTAGCGGACGGGGTGATAAAGGCGCTGGTCAGGACGCCGCCAGCGAAGCTGGACCGGTTGGGAAGGGAACTCGGCGGGATTATTCAGCAGGTTATGGCGGACGGCGTGCGGCAGGAGGACCTTGTTGCTGCGAAGAAGGCGGCCGCAGAACGGATTGAGTTTCTATCGGCGGAGCCTGCCGAGAAGGCTCTGGCGCGGGCGATTGTGCAACATACCCTCCGGCCGAATAAGTTTTACAATGCCGCGCGCACCGAAATGCTCCAGCAAGAGGCGGCCGAGGCGGTGGCCCCGGTTGAGATAATGGTCCGGGCGGGGGAAAAAATAATCGGTGAGGGAGAGGTGGTTACTCCGGAGCACTTGGCCAAGCTCAAGGCGGTCGGGCTTTACGAAGCCCGCCTTTCCGTGGCTGCGCTAGTTGGTGTAGCGTTTACGGTTCTGCTGTTAGTTTTAGGCCTTTTTTACTACCTTTACCAGCAGCACCGCGAGATTTACAGGGAAACGTCTTACCTGTATCTTATAGCCCTGGTCATTGCCGGGGTGCTGCTCGTGGCCAAGCTTATCCTGGCCATCAACGTGCGCCAGGCCTCCGGTTTTAGCGCCCAGCTTGGCTATGCGGTGCCGGTAGCCACCGCCGGGATGCTGCTGGCAATCCTGCTTAATGCGCGGGTTGCCGCGTTCGCCGTGAGCGTGACGGCAATTCTGGTCGGGATGATGACCGGGGATGAGCTCCGCTTCATGCTGTGCGGCTTCTTGACAGGTATTACGGGTGTTTTGAGCGTCTCCCGGTTAAGCCGCCGCGGGGATCTTGTGCGGGCGGGCCTCTATGTGGGCGGCGCTGCGGTCTTTGCGGCGGTGGCGGTAGGGCTGTTCAGCGGCACCCCGCCGCAACTATTACTGCCGGTGAGCCTTGGGCTTGGCTTGGCTAACGGGTTGCTGTCGTCGATCCTTACTAACGGTGCGCTGCCGGTCATCGACTATCTTTCCGGTATCACTTCGCCGGTTAAGCTTTTGGAGCTGACTAATCCCGGGGAGCCGCTCCTCAAGCGGCTACTCATGGAGGCGCCCGGAACCTACCACCATAGCATCCTCGTTGGCAACCTGGGTGAGGCGGCAGCCGAGGCGATCGGAGCGGATATCCTCACGGTCCGGGCGGGGGCTTACTACCACGATATCGGGAAGCTCCGCCGGCCGTCTTTCTTTATCGAAAACCAGATGGGGCAGGAGAACCCGCACGATAAACTGGCGCCGACGCTCTCCACCCTCATTGTGACCAGCCACGTGAAAGATGGGGTGGAGCTGGCCCGTACCTACAGGCTACCGGAAAAAATAGTAGAAATAATCGAGCAGCATCACGGGACCAGTCTCGCGGGTTTCTTCTACCAGAAGGCGCTCGAGGCGGACCAGAAAAAACCGCCGAACGAGCGGGACTTCCGCTATCCTGGACCGAAGCCGCAGACCCGGGAAGCGGCCATTGTTATGTTGGCGGACGCGGTGGAGGCGGCCGTGCGGGCGCTCGGCCAACCGGCGCCGGGGCAGGTGGAGGGGCTGGTACGCCGGATAATCAAAGAGAAGCTCTACGACGGGCAGCTTGACGAATCTGCGCTTACCTTTCGCGACCTCGAAATGATTGCCGTTGCGTTCACCAAGGTGTTGAGTGGCATTTTCCACAGCCGGCTCGAGTACCCGGAGCGCGAAGGCGGAAAGGAGGATTCAGGTGGCAGTGATAGTCCAAAACCAGCAAGAAAAGGTCCCGGTGCCGGAGAGTCTGACGTCGCTGGCTGAGCGGGCGGCGGCAGTGGTACTCGCTGTCCTTGGCCCCAAGCAGGAGACGGAACTCGGGATTACTTTTGTGGATGATGCGGCCATTAAGATGCTGAACTACCGTTACCGGGGAAAGGATGAGCCGACCGACGTCCTCTCCTTCGCTATGAATGAAACGGTGCAGGAGGGTGAGCGGGAGGTTTTGCTCCTCGGAGACGTGGTTATTTCCCTGGAAACCGCCGCCCGCTGGGCCATTGAGGAGGGGCGTGATCTACATCAGGAAGTGGCGCAACTGGTGGTGCACGGCGCCCTTCACCTGCTCGGGTACGATCATGAAACGGCGGCGGAGGCCGCCCGGATGAAGGCTCAGGAAGAAGAGATTCTGCGGCTTCTGGGGTGAAAGAATGACTGGCGCGGCGTGGCGGCAAGAGCTGGTTGCGGCGGCGCTTGCGGCGAGAGAACAGGCTTACGCACCCTACTCCGGCATCCGGGTGGGAGCGGCGCTTTTGACGCGCGAGGGCAGGCTATTCACCGGCGCAAACGTGGAAAACGCCTCTTACGGGCTTACCATCTGCGCGGAGCGGGTGGCCGCCGTTAAGGCGGTCACGGCCGGCTGCCGCGATTTTGTCGCGATAGCCGTTGCCTGGAACCGCGAGGGCTTCTGCTACCCGTGCGGGGCCTGCCGGCAGGTGCTTTACGAGTTTGGGCCCCAGATGCGGGTGCTGGTGGTAGAAGCCAGCGGAGACTACAGGGAGGAGGCACTGGTGGCACTTTTGCCACACGCTTTCGGGAAATGAGTGAAAGAGAGCATCGTTCTGGTTTTGTGACGCTAATCGGCCGTCCGAACGTGGGAAAATCAACGCTTTTGAACTGCCTGGTGGGGCAGAAGGTGGCCATCATTTCGGATAAGCCCCAGACAACCCGGCACCAGATCCGTTCTATTTTAACGCTGCCCGAAGCCCAGGTGGTTTTCGTCGATACGCCGGGTGTGCACAAGCCCCGGCACCTCTTGGGCGAGTATATGGTGAAGGCGGCACTTGAGACCCTGAAGGAAGTGGATCTGATCATTTTTATCCTTGAAGCCCACAGGCCTTTCGGACCGGGGGATAACTACATCCTTGAGCGTCTCCGGGAGGTTAAGACGCCGGTAATTGCGTGCCTTAACAAGATCGACCTAATCCGGAAGGAACAGCTACTCCCCCTGATCGATGAGCTCCGCCACAAACATCAATTTGTGGCGATTGTTCCGGTGTCAGCGCTCACAGGGGAAAATGTCGACCGGCTCCTCACTGTGATTATAGAAAACCTCCCGCCGGGCCCGCAATACTACCCGCCGGGCACCGTCAGCGACCAGCCAGAACGCGTGGTGATTGCCGAGTTGATTCGGGAAAAGGTCTTCCAGCTCACGCGTGAAGAGCTGCCGCACGGGGTGGCGGTGATGGTGGAGGAGATGGTGCCCCGGACAAAAGACCTGCTCTACATCAGGGCCGTGGTCTTTGCTGAAAGGGAGTCGCATAAGGGTATCCTGATCGGGCAGGGAGGACAGATGCTTAAGAAGATCGGCCAGTTAGCGCGGGAAGAGATCGAAGCGCTTTTCGGCCAGAGGGTTTACCTCGACCTCTGGGTGAAGGTTAAGCCCAACTGGCGGCGGAATGAGGCTTTTCTCCGTCAGGTTGGTTACACGCCGGAGTAGAGTTTTAATTGACAGCCGGCAGGGAACTTGCTACATTGATGAAGGATAAGGTTCTCCAAAGCCTTCCTAATTGATAGTTAGAAGGCTTTTATTTTTGGGGGGCGCAGGAAGATGACGGCGGCGACTGCAGATGTGCTGACCAAGATCAAGCGTTTCCTGGCCGCGGGCCCAACAGAAGGGCTCCGCCGCTTCTTGCGCGAGGTCCATTACGCCGACCTCGCCGAAGTTTTGCCGGAGCTGAATCTTGCGCAGCGGATAAAGATTATCCGGATGTGCGAGCCTTCAAAGGCTGCCGCGATACTTTACCAGCTCGACCGTTCCGAGGTCAAGGAACTGCTCGAAGGACTCGGTGAGTGGCGGGCGGCCGCGATCCTGCGCGAAATGTCCACCGACGACGCTGCCGACCTGCTCGGGGAGATGCCCCAGGAAGAACGGGAACGCTTCCTCTCCCTAATGGGCGCGGCGGAAGCGGAAGATGTCCAGGAATTGCTCGAGTACGGTCCCGATACCGCCGGTGGGATCATGACCACGGAGTTCGTCTCCGTGCGGGAGGATGTAACCGCCCAGGAGGCGATAGAGATTCTCCGGGCCACCGCGCCGGATGCCGAAACCGTTTACTACGTTTATGTTGTGGATAAAGAAAACCGGCTGGTCGGCGTTGTTTCGCTACGGGAATTGATCCTTTCCGCACCTGCTACCCGGGTGGCCGACATCATGCGCACGGAGGTAATCCGGGTCGATGTTAATACCGACCAGGAGGAGGTAGCCCGGATTGTTGCTAAGTACGACTTCCTGGCCGTGCCGGTGGTTGACGCCCGCAACAGGCTCCTGGGCATCGTTACGGTAGACGACATCCTCGACGTAGTAGAGGAAGAGGCAACTGAGGATATCCTGCGGCTGGCTAACATAGAGTACGAAGGGCGGTACTTTGAATCCGGGGTGGTAAAAAGGGCGACTAAACGGTTGCCCTGGCTGGTTGCGCTGATGTTCGGGGAGCTTCTGGCCGGCCACGTGATTGCTAATTTTTCCGCGACTTTGAGCGCCATAACGGCTCTGGCCTTCTTTATGACGGTAATGGCCGGTGGTCCAGGCAACCTGGCTACGCAGACGCTGGCGGTGGTGGTCCGCGGGTTGGCGACCGGGGAGGTGAACTCGCGCGCGGTCTTGGGCGTTATTTTAGGTGAGGTGCGGGTAGCGGTTATCGTGGGGCTGGTTTCCGGTCTCGTTTTGGCGGGTATCGCTTACGCCTGGCAGGGGCAGACGGTACTCGGCTTCATCGTCGGACTCTCTTTGGCCCTGAGCATGATTGTTGCCGCTATCATCGGCAGCTTGGTGCCCCTGGTGATTAACCGCTTTGGTTTTGATCCCGCCCTGGCTTCGGGCCCTTTCATCACGACCCTAATGGATGTCTGTAGCATGCTCATCTACTTCGGGCTGGCCACGTTCATTCTGCACCGCTATCTAATTTAGCTTCCTGCCTCAGGTTTGTTGCCGCGCCGTCTTCACCCCACCGGGGAAAAAGGCGGTGTTCTATCCCTAAAAGGTCCAGCACCCGCCCGACGGAGAAGCGGACGAGGTCGTTTATGGTCTGGGGCCGGGTATAAAAAGCGGGCACGGGCGGCGCAATGATAACTCCCAGACGGGCTAACTTTAGCATATTCTCGAGATGAACGGCGCTGAAGGGCGATTCCCGCGGCATAAGGATGAGGCGGCGGCCTTCCTTGAGCGTTACGTCGGCGGCCCGCTGGATAAGGTTTTCCGCGTAGCCGCCGGCGATGCCCGCGAGGGTCTTCATGCTGCACGGGGCGACCACCATGCCCTGGCAGGGGAAGGAGCCGCTGGCTACCGGGGCGTGCAGATCCTCTGCCGCGTAAGCATAGGCCGCAAGCGACCGCACCTCTTCGGGGGCGTACGCTGTTTCGGCCGTAATTAACCGCTCCGCCTGCTGGCTCAGGATGAGGTGGGTTTCTACGTCGAGCTGCCTTAGCGCTTCAAGCAGGCTGATACCGTAAATGACCCCTGAGGCGCCGGTGATTCCTACGATTATCCGCACTGCAAAGTACCTCCGTGGTAGCGTTCGTTCTACGAACTCGTTTTATGAAGATTTTAGCCGAAACCGGGTAGCCTTAGAAAGACTGTTTTTCTCCCGGGAATGTTTTTTGCCCGTCCGGTGCGGCGGTAAAAGTCTTCCTAAAGCGGTCACCTAGCGGCACAGCGTTTGCCTCAGGGGCTCTTTTACCAGGGACTTGCTTTCGGCTGCGGCACCGGGGGGATCTTCTGCCGGTTTGCGGCATAACCATTGAATAGGCTGGCTGCAGTTCCGTGATTCCACCTTCAAAGCTGAACGGAAGAAAGGGGGTTAGGGAATGGACGAACTGACACTTTTAGAGCGGGTGATCGACGAGATCACCGCCTGTGCCGGGGCGGCAGGGCTCGATTTCTTCCCGATGCGGTACGAAATCTGTCCGGCAGAGGTAATTTATACCTTCGGTGCCTACGGGATGCCGACACGCTTCTCCCACTGGAGCTTCGGCAAGGCCTATTACCGGATAAAGACGCAGTATGATTACGGGCTTGACCGGATCTACGAAATGGTGATTAACACCAACCCCTGTTACGCGTTTCTTTTAGCGGGAAATTCGCTGGTCCAGAACAAATTAGTGGTGGCGCACGTTTTGGCCCACAGTGACTTTTTTAAAAATAACGTTTACTTCAGTCGCACTTCCCGGGGGATGCTCGAGATCATGGCGCAATCTGCCGCCCGGATTAGGGAATATGAGCTTGCTTACGGGCGCGACCGGGTGGAGCGTTTTCTTGACGCGGTAGTGGCCATTCAGGAGCATATTGACCCGCACCTGTTTATCAGGCGTTCAGCGCCGGCACGTAACGAAAGGGAAAGGGAAGGGAGGAGAAGCCCGAACCGGTCCGGTAGCAACGGTGGGGAAGGGGTAGGCGGCGGCCGTTGGTGTGCCTGTCTTGCCTCTGCCGGGCCGGAAAAGGACCTTCTGCGGTTTATTGCCCAGAATGCGGAGGCGCTTGAGGCGTGGGAAAGAGACATTATTGAAATCGTGCGTGAGGAAACCCTTTACTTCTGGCCGCAGCTTACTACCAAGATTCTGAACGAGGGCTGGGCCACCTTCTGGCATCTCCGGCTGATGCGGGCCCTGGAACTTGAAGAGGCAGAGGCGCTAGAGTTTGCCCGGATGCACGCCCAGCTTACCCAGCCCGGGAGCTTTACCTTGAACCCTTACTTGGTGGGGCTGCGCATCCTGGAGGATATTGAGCGCCGGTGGGGACGAGAAAAACTCTTCGAGGTGCGGACTATAGAAAATGACGTCTCCTTTATCCGCAACTATCTCACGGAAGAGTTGGTGGCGGCATTAGACCTTTACGTTTACCGGCGCGCTGGTCAGGAGTGGCGGGTGGTGAGTAAGGATTGGGGACAGGTGCGCGAAGCGCTTTTAAGCACCCTGATCAACGGCGGCTACCCGTACATCGTGGTGGCCGACGGCAACTATAAAGGGCGCGGTGAACTTTACCTAAAACATGTTTATGAAGGCGTGGAGCTGGATCTTTACCATCTCGAGCGGGCTCTGGGCCACGTTTACCACCTGTGGCGGCGTCCGGTTCATTTGGAAACGGTTGTGGACGGGCGTCCGGTCGTTTTCTGCTGTAGCGGTGCCCAGGTGAGCAAGGAATGCAAATAAGCAGGGTACCGCGGCAAAAACGGGCCGGTATTGACTTGGGGGCCGTTATTATCCTGTCGGGGCGGCCACCCGTAAGAAACACCGTTTTTTGCCGGTGCGGACCTTGCCTGCCCGCGTGGGGTCTTGCTGGCAAATCTTTTTGATTGTAAAGGGCGCGCGGCGGTGATAAAGTTAAAAGGAGGGGGAGAGAAAATTTGGGAGCGAGGGAGCTTACCTTTCCGCCGCGTCTGTCTGCCTGTTACCGGGAAATAGAGAAGATAACGCTCAGCGCGACTGCTGTCCGGGTGAACGAAGCGGCTTTATCATCATGGGACCGCAGGCAGACGTTGCTTACGTTTGCGCCGCCCACTATCGATACGGAGGAGTTCCTGCGGGTAAGTAGCGCGGTTTTCGATCTGTTAGGAACCGGTCTCCCGGAGCTACGGGAAAAGTTTGCTGCCTTGAAAGCGAACCTGCCCGCAAGTCCTGGTGCCCGGGAGGGTCTGGTGGAAGCGCTGCTCCGGCGTGACCCGCGCGCCTTTACCTTCCTGGAGGGTCAGGTGCAGGTCCCGGCGGACTTTTTCGCCTTCGCCTTCAGCCATGTTTTACGGCTTTTTCTCGGGGCCTTCGCCAAACGGGTCTGGGAACAGGTGGCGGTCGACTGCTGGGGGAGGGGCGAGTGCCCGGTATGCGGGAACAAGCCCAATTTTGCCAGAATCGACCCCGGCGGGAAACGTTATCTTTACTGCGGCCTTTGCGGAACAGAGTGGCGCTTCGTTCGGGGCTGCTGTCCGTTTTGCGGGAATACCAATCCTGACGGACTCGGTTTTTACCTTTTCGAGGAGGGGGCTTACCGTCTCGAAACCTGTGCGCGGTGCCGGGGCTACCTCAAAACCTTCGACCAGCGGAAGAAGAAGAAGGACGCTCTGTCCCTATTCTGGGAAGATATCAGGACGGTGCCGCTCGATTTAACGGCAATGCGGCTCGGCTTTGTGAATAGGGCCTTTTCCGTTTAAAATTGTGGTAAAAAGAAAAGAACAGGGAGAACCGTTTATGGTTTATCTCCCTGTTCTTTTTTTTGCCTGGATGAGGATTTTAAAGGCTCATAAACTCATCCTGCTGCATCTGTTGGGCGCTCTGTTTCACCTTGATGAAGTAGAGGGCCAGAGGCCGGTAAACGGCGTGGGCCCACTTGGCAAAGAGGGCGCCGACTACAAAGAGCGGGACGATGAAGGCCAGGTGCAGCGCAAAGGCCCAGTAGGTGGCCGTGGGAACGTCTAAGTTCCTGAAGATGTGGGTGAGCAGGCCGGTTAAGACTGTGCCGCCTACCAGTAGCAAGAAAGTCCAGTCCGTAGAGTGAGACTGCTGGTGCAGGGGCTCTTTTTTCGCCAGCCGGCCGAGGAAGGATTCGATGACCACGTAGAGAACTGCGGCGGTGGCAGCGTACTCCAGAAGGCGCACCGGATGCAGCGCTGGAAAGATCGGGTGCGGGCTTCCCGTGACGAAGGCGACCTTAAGTCCATCGCGGATGACTTCCACGAGCACCATGAAGCCTGCGTAAAAAGCGAAGACAAGGAAACCTAAGACCAGGAGGAAGTGCTTAATATACCGGCTTCTATTGGTGCAGAGGCTGAACCGGTTCTGGGTTACAAAATGGTAGAGGAAGGTGCCTAATTCTTTAATGTAGACCGATGCAGGGATTTTAACGTACTGCCCGTATTCGCCTGGGTTCATGATGAATTTATGCATCCGCAGGATATTCAGCGCTACCATGAAGGCAAGCGCTACGCCGAAAAGCATGCCGCCGCCAATAACGAGGGACCGGGGCAGGAAGCTACTGAGATCGGCGTGTTCCGTAGAAGGTTGCCCCTGCAGGAGGAACACAAGGATCAAGGTAGCTGCAAAGAGCCCGGCCACCATTAGGAACTCAAAAGCCCGCGAAGTGTAAACCTTGAGTGAGAGGCCGGTCCAGTCGTAAAGGGAGGTGAGGTACCGGCGCATTGACATCATCACTTCGCCCGGGTTGGCCTGCCGCGGGCAGAGCCGGGAACAGTCACCGCAGTAATAGCAGAGCCACGGCTCAACAGCGTTCTTGAGCTTATCTTCCATACCTAACTGGGCAAAACGCATGAACCGGCGCGGAAACTGGTTTTCGTCCGTGGAAAGGGGACAGACGACGGTGCAGTTACCGCAGTGGTAACACTGGGTTGCGGTGGTAGCCCCAAACTTCTTGAGGGTGCGCGCCAGGTTGGGGTTGACTTTGACGGTCACTCCTTATTTCCCTCCTAACGTTGGTATTTTTACCGAAAGCCGGTTTTAAGGTTAGGGGAGGAGCAGAGCCCCTATCTTAGGGGACCCTGCTCCCGCAAACGCACGCCGCTTAAAAATATATTCTGCGCACCGGCTCTTAGAAGCCCTTGTACGGGTTAGGTCCGATCTCTTCGATCTGCTTTGCGAATTCGTTAATGATTTCGGGCAGATGTGGGTAGTCCATAATCTGGACCGTTTCGAACCTGATCCGCTCGGGCTCGAGCGCCAGCCGGCTCAGCGTCTCGGAGATTTTTGAGAGACGGTAACGGCAAAGCTCGCTGCCTTTAACGAAGTGGCACTGGTAATCTTCGTCGTGACGGCAGCCGAGGAGCAGCACGCCGTCAATACCCTTCGCGAGCGCGTCGCTGATCCAGACCAGGTTCATTGAGCCCATGCAACGTAGCGGAATGACCCGGATCCAGGGGCTCAGCGTGAGGCGGGCCTGCCCGATCATGTCGAGTGCCGGGTAGGCGTCGTTTTCGCAAACGATGACCACGATCCGCGGCTTCTCCTCATCTTCCTCGGGCACCTCGATGGCCTTGATCATGTTACCGATCTGGATCACATTGTAGTTCTTGAAGGAGATGATCCGCTGCGGGCAAGCACCCATACAGGTTGCGCACCGCCGGCAGCGGGTAGGATTGGGCAGCGGGTTGGCCTTCTCGTCTTCGTTGATGGCGCCAAAGGGGCATTCGACCGTGCACCGCTTACACTGCGTGCAGTTCTGCATGAAGAACTCGGTGACGGAGTTGTCCCAGACGCGCGGGTGGACGGCGCAACCCTGTTTGGTCAGCTCGATACACTGAATAGCCTTGAGCGCGGCGCCAGTAGCGTCGTCAATTGTGCTGGGGACGTCCATGGGTGCCCGCACGGAACCGGCCGCGTAAATACCGGTACGCCGCGTCTCGTAGGGGAAGCAGATGAAGTGGGAATCCGGGAAGCCGTACTTTAACATCGGCAGTTCCGGACCCTGGCGGTACTGGAGGTTGAGGATATCAGACTTATAGTAAACGTCGGGCCGGACCTTGAAAACCTCAATGTTGCCCTTCTTCGGTTCCTCTTCCTCTTCAGCACCCACAACCACCATCTCGCCTAGGCAGGCCGTAGAAACCATACCCGTAGCTAACACTACCAGGTCGATGCCGTCAGCTTCGATGTTATCGTTGACGAGGACATCTTTGGCCTTAATGACGAGGGTTCCGCCAGCACCCTCTTCAATCTTGGGCTTTTCGGTCCGGAAGAAGACCACGCCTTCCTGCTGGGCGCGCTTGTAAAGGTATTCGTGGAAACCGGGCGCCCGGAGGTCCTTGAAGAAGATGTAGACCGCGGCATCAGGATTCTGTTGCTTAACGTAAATCGCCTGCCGCAGCGAATCAAGACAACAGGTAGCAGAACAGTAGGCGAGATGCTCCGGATCCCGCGAACCGGCGCAGAGAACGAAGGCCACGCTCTGGACCTCTTTGCCGTCCGAAGGCCGGACGATCTTGCCTTTCTTAGCCATCTCCTCGAGCTGATCCGTGGTCACTACATTGGGTGAGCGGCCGTAGCCCAGGTGTTCAAGTTTAGTCGGGTCGTAGGGCACGGCACCGGTCGCCATGACGATGGCGCCGACCCGTTCCGTAACCTCGCCGCCCTTGGTTTTGATCACTGCATCGAACATGCAGGGAGCGCCGCTGATCTGCGCAATCTGCGCCCCTGTGTAAACCTTAATGTTGGGATTGCTCTGAACTTCTTTGATTCTGTCGTGAATATCGGGATCGACTAATTCGTTATAAGGCGGGCTGAGTGATACCTGCTTGTAGGCACGTGCCATATAACCGCCGAGGGTATCGCTTTTTTCGACAAGGACGACCTTGCTTCCCGCCTTGGCAGCTTCGAGGGCGGCGGTGATGCCAGCAAGCCCACCACCAATTACGAGGACAGACGTTGCCAGGTCCTGAACCTGGTATGGTTCCGGCGGGTTGGCGTCCTTGACCTTGACGATGCCCATGCGGAGCTGGTCTTCTGCCAGCATCTGCGTATCTTCATCGTTCGCCGGGTGGCACCAGATGCACTGTTCGCGCAGGTTGACCCGGTCGACAATAATTTCCGGCGGGAACTTAAAAATGTCGGTGTTGACCCGCGGCGAGCAGGCGGCGATAACGATACCGTTTAGGCCCTCTTTCTCGATATCTTCCTTGATCAGCGCTACACCTTCCTGGCTGCAGAGGCAGTCGTGCGTTTTGCAGATGCCTAACTTGTATTCACCCGTAGCCACCTTTGCCAGCGCCTCGATGTTCAGGGCCTCGCCGAGCCCGCAGCCGGTGCAGATATACGCGCCTATTTTATTCGCCACGGCAGATTACCCCCTCTTCAGAGATTGGATGGCTTTAAGCGCTGCTGCCGTTGCGTCCCTGACCGATCCGGATACATCCAGCGGGCTGGCGACGCAACCGGCGCCATAGATACCAGGCGTCGTATCGGCTACGAAGCCGTCCGGCGTCCGCGGCAACTCAACCGGCACGTACTTGGAGGTCGGGTCCATGCCGGTTGCCAAAACCACGAGGTCGAAGGTTTCGCTGAGCAACCGTCCGGACTCCTGGTCCTCCGCCTGCACGGTCACGTCTTTGGTCGCCGGATCTTCGGTGATGGTCCCGACCTTGCCTTTCACCAGGGTGATATTGCCCATCTCCTTGACCCGGTTGAAGAAGTCCTCGTACCGGCCCATGGCCCGGATATCGATAAAAAAGATGCTGATCTGAGCGTCCGGATGCTTTTCCCGGACGTAGGTGGCCTGCTTAAGGGAGGCCATACAGCAGACGCCGGAGCAGAAGGGCAGGTGGTTTTCGTCACGCGACCCGGCGCACTGGACGAACGCGATTTTCTGCACGGGCTTACCGTCGGAAGGACGCAGGATTTGCCCTCCGGTAGGGCCGTTTTCGGCCGCGAGGCGTTCCATCTGGACGTTAGTGATGACGTTCTTGTACTGACCGGCGCCGTACTGGGTAAGCTTACTGATGTCATAGGGATTCCATCCGGTCGCCCAGATGATGGCGCCTACCTGAAGCGTGATTGTCTGGGGCTGCATGTTAAGGTCGATTGCGCCGTAGGGACAGGCAGCCACGCACTTGCCGCACTTAGCTCCTTCACAGGCGGCGGCATCGATTGCGTACTTGGCGGGGAAGGCAAAGATGTGCGGCAGATAGATCGCTTTGGTCCTGGCGAGCCCATAGTTGAACTCGTCGCTTCTTTCTGCCGGGCAGACATCCACACACTTCCCGCAGGCGGTGCACTTGTCAGTGACAAAGCGAGGATTAAGCCGCACCTTTACAGTGAAGTTGCCTTCTTGGCCGGAGATCTCCTCGACTTCGGCCTGGGTAAAGAACTTGATGTAGGGGCTGTTTTTGATGCGCCTCAGGTTGATTTCGAGGCCGCAATTGGGCGGGCAGAGCTTGGGGAAGTACTGGTTAAGCTGCGTCACCCTTCCGCCAAGGTAGGGCCTCTTTTCGAGGAGGATGACTTCGTAACCCACCTCCGAGGCTTCGACGGCTGCAGTGATGCCGCTAATGCCGCCGCCGACTACCAAAATCGCTTTGTTACCCATCCTGTACCACCATCCTTTCGTTCTCAATAACCGGCACCCTGAAATCCTCCTTCACGTGAAGACTTTGAGCGGCCAACCCGGCAAAAAGAATATCGTATTTTTCCTTCGACACAGGAAGGAAAGCTCCTTCTTTAATTTGCTGAAAAATTGTGATAATTAGGCGGTAAAACCCGGGATTAGGCGAAAAAGAGAAAATGGCGGGCAAAGCCGCCATCCGGCTCTGCCCGCCATAACTTATCTTCAGTCAACGATGTAGATGACCGGCCGCTTGATAATCTCCCAGTTGCCGGTGTTCCGGTCCCACTTCACGTTGACGAAGCAGTTGAAGTTCTCGTCCATCTTCGGGAAGTCAGCCCGGAAGATGTAACCGGGGTACCGCGTTTCCTCGCGGGCCAGCACGGTCCGGACGTGCGCCTCGGCCTGCCAGGTCCGCTGGATGTTCTCGAAGACCCGCATCAGCTCGTGGAGGCTCCGGGCGATCATCTTCTCGCCGTCCTCCTTGAGCCATTCGAGCATCTTCAGGCAGTGCTCGAGTTTGTACTTGTTGGTGGCGTAGTTCTGGCTCCAACCGCCGGCGTACTCGTCCATGAGCTTCTGCAGCCGGAAGAGGTACTGCCGCGGGACGATGTAGTTCGGGTTAACCTCGTCGGTGGTGCCGTAATCCTTGTACTGCTCGTAGATCTCGAAGGGCTTCTTAATCCGCGCCTTGAACTCCTCGACCTGCGCCGGGTCGGGGTTAGGCATGGTGTTGTTCTCGAGGATGAACTTGATGGCCGCCTTCGCGGCGATACGGCCTTCGGTGAAGGAGCCGGAGGAGAACTTGTGCGGCGAGGCGCCACAAGCGTCACCGGCGGCGAAGAGACCCTTGACGGTGGTCATCCGGTTGTAGCCCCAGTTGTACTCGGCGGGCGCCAGGTCCGCGGGGCCGCTGCACCAGCAACCGTTAGCGCCGGAGTGCGAACCGATGAAGTAAGGCTCGGCGCCGGTGATCTCGGACGGCATCTGCTCCGGCCGGATGTTCATCGCGGCCCACAGGTTGGCCTGGCCGATGGTCATGTCGAGGAAGTCCTCCCAGGCCTCGCTCTCGAGCTCTTTCATTTTCTTCTTGAAGGCCTTCTCGTCGCCCTTGTAGGCTTCCGCCAGCGCGGCGATTGCCCGCTCGGTCCTCATGAGCAGCGGACCCTTGCCGTCCCGCTCCTCGAGGATGCCCTGGTAGTTCCGCAGGTTGGTCGGGATCGGCTTGGTGGAGGCGTACGGTTCCCACGGCGCCAGGTCCGGCTTACGGGTTTCAGTGTAAACCTCATCCAGCGCGTTGGTGGCGGTGGACTTGAAGAGGAGGAACCACGCACCGACCGGGCCGTAGGCGTCCTTGAAGCGGACGGGCACGAAGCGAATATCTTCGCAGGTCCGCTCGGCGCCAGCCCTGATGGTGAAGTAGGTGCTGGAACCGGTCGAGAAGGGCGGGTACCAGGTCCGGCCAAGACCCTCACCGGTGGAACGCGGCCGGAAGACGTGCACGCAACCACCCATCACGGCCAGAACTGCTTTCGCCTTAAAGACGTAGATCTTCTCCTCGCGGGTGCTAAAGCCGATCGCGCCGGCGATCCGGTCGCCGTCCATGAGCGGCTCAATAATGAAAACGCGCTCGTAGAGCTCCATGCCGGCCTCGTTGAGCGCCTTCTTCGCAGCTTCTGCCACCAGGATCTTATAGGACTCACCGCTGATCATAACCTGCCAGGCACCCGAACGAATCGGCTTGCCCTCGGCGTCACGCCAGATCGGGAGGCCCCACTTTTCGAAGAGGTGGACGCTAGAGTCGACGTGACGGGCGATGTCGTAGCAGAGGTCCTGCCGGACAATACCCATCATATCGTTGCGGACGTAGCGGCAGAACTCTTCCGGCGTCCGCTCACCATTCCCGATGTTAAGGTACATATTAATAGCGGAGAGACCCTGCGCAACCGCGCCGCTCCGGTCCAGGGCGGCCTTGTCCACGACGGTAACCTTGAGGCCGTTTTTCTTCGCCCAGTAGGAAGCCTCGTAAGCCGCGCCGCAACCGGCCATACCGCCGCCGCAAATCAGAAGGTCAGTGGTGACTTCAACGGTTTCGAAATTCGGTACCGGCATTCCTTTAACCTCCTCCGTCAGTCTTATTTCTTCAGAGTAGCGAGATCAAACCCGGCAGATTCGGGTTCGGTGAAGAGGTACTGGTCGTTGATGTCGGTAGCTTTGGAGCCGCTGCCGTAACCACCATCAACCACGGCGCCGCCTTCCGGTGTGGTGCGGATGGGGAACTTGAAGCGCTTCACTTCACCGTCACGGAACTTGATGGTCCACATGATATCCTGCGAACCGCGGAGCGGCACGCACTGGGAGCCCATCGGGACGAAGTCGGCGTAGCCTCTTACGTCAATGGCCTGCTGGGGGCAAATCTTCGCGCAGCAGAGGCACTCCCAGCACATCTGGGGATCGCGCTGGTAGGATTTCATCCGCTCTTTGTCGAGGATCATGAGGTCGTTCGGGCAGATATACATGCACGCGGTTTTGTCCTGACCCTTGCAGCCGTCGCACTTCTCGGCGATTACGTATGCAGGCATAACTCAACCTCCTTAAGCAAGCGATTTATTTGTCTGTAGGGAAACTTCGTGCAGGAAACCATGTGCGGAATCTCTGGGGTTTGTGAACCACCTCCTTTAACGGCAAAGTAGGCAGCTGCGGAAAATCATTTCATTTTGCCATAAGGCACGCAACAGGGGCTGTTGCGGAATCAACGACAGTAGTAAGGGAATCAGCTTAATTTAATTTTCATTCTCCGTTTCTAACGAAAACCCTTCCGGTTCTATCCACTTTTTACAATATCTTTTTTGCAACTCTACGTTTAAACCTTACCGGGGGGACAACCCTTTGTAATTTGTGTCTATTTTAACAAAGTCCTTTTTGGCATGTCAAGTAGTTAATAAATTTTTCGTTGCCAATAGGATGAGCCGCTGGTAGAAGTTTTTTGGGGAATTTACCTATTTAATTTTTAAATTCTAACTACCGATTCCTTTATATAGTAGAGTTAAGGTCGGACGTCCTCAGGCTGTAAAAACGGAAAAGAAGATTTTTCTCAGGAAGGAAATTATAGCTATTTGGCGAAAACAAACCTAATACGCTTTTGGAAATTAAGCCTGGCGTAGCTTAAGGAGGCGAATGCTTAAGTGGGATGACTTGCGGCTTTCGGGCGGCGGCCGTTACGATTGCCTTCTGGCTTGTCCCCCTGGCGCTCCGGGTTTTTGCCGGAGGCTTAGGTTGTAACGAAGAGGTCTGGGTAGTGCATCTGGTGCCGGCGGCGCTTCTTGCCTATCGCTGGGGGGTGCGAGGGGCTCTGGCGGCGGCGCTGGTTACTATCGTAACGATAAGCGCCGCTAGCCTATCTATGAAAGATGCCGGCGATTTACCGGTCATGGGGCTTATAGTTGGCGTGGCGTTATTTACTGGTCTTTTATTCGAGCGTAAGCAGAATAAAGAGGCGGAGCTTTGCGAGACGGTAAATGAGCTGGAGCAACTGGTGATTACCGATCCCCTTACCGGGGTTTACAACCGGCGCTACCTTTTTGAGCGCCTGCAGGCGGAGGTGGCGCGGGGAAGGCGCTACAATATCCCGGTCTCGGTGGTGATGCTCGACCTTGACGGCTTCAAGGCTTATAACGATAAATACGGACATTTGGCGGGGGACGTTTTGCTGCAGAATGTGGCTAAAGCCATCCGTAAAGCGCTGCGTCAGGAAGACGTTGTGGTCCGCTACGGCGGTGACGAGTTCGCCGTTATTCTGACCGGCGCCGACGCCCGGTCCGCAATGATTACCGCTGAAAGGCTCCGTAACACTGTGAAAAGCACCGGGGTAAGCATGAGCCTGGGGGTGGTAACCTACCCGCAGGACGGCACTACGGCCGAGGAGCTTCTGCGAAGAGCCGACTGCTACCTGTTAGCGGCCAAAGCTGCGGGGAAGGACCGGGTTTACGCGCTTCAGGGATAGATTAGCCGCCTCGGCCCAAGGGCTTAGTGAAAAAGAAAACAAATGAAAGCGGTATTTTCTTAAAAGGTCAAAAAAGCACTATCGTGTAAAGTAAAAATTCCTGCGGCCAATTTTGGAAGTTACCCACTGTTCCGCAAGAAACAGCCTCGAATCTTGACCTGGACCTCTTTTCCCTGCTATATTTTTTCTGTAACGTTTCTGGACCCAAATGCTAGGAGGGGGGCGAATATGGACAGGTTACGGGTCTGGTTTCTTATGGCGTGCCTTTCGGTGCTCCTCGTTCTGATCGGCCGTTTTATTGGCGGCAACCATGGAGCGTTCCTCTTTTTCCTTATTGCGGCCGGCATGAATTTCTTTACGTATTTCTACAGCGATAAAATTGCGCTTAAAATGACCGGGTCGCGTCCGCTGGCCCGGGAGGAAGCGCCCGAAATTTACGCCATTCTCGAACGGTTGACACGGCGGGCGGGGCTGCCGCTGCCGCGCGTTTATCTTACACCTTCGCTGCAGCCGAACGCTTTCGCTACCGGCCGGAACCCGCAACACGCGGCGGTCGCCGTGACTCAGGGGCTGCTGCAGCTTCTTACCTGGCAGGAGATTGAGGGCGTGCTTGCCCACGAGCTCGCGCACATCAAAAACCGGGATACGCTTACCGGTACCATTGCGGCCACCCTGGCGGGCGCGATCACCATGATCGCGGATATCATTCGTTGGGGCTTCATTTTCGGTGCGGGGAGGAACGAAGAGGAGGGAGGCAATCCGGTTGCGGCACTGGCGCTGGCCATCGTGGCACCGCTGGCCGCGCTACTAATCCAGATGGCGATCTCCCGTGCCGGGGAGTTCCGGGCAGATGCTACCGGCGCCCGGATAGCCGGCAGCGCTGATGGTCTGGCGAGCGCCCTCTTGAAGTTAGAGCAGGCGGCACGGCATCTGCCGATGCACGTAAATCCGGCAACATCCCACCTTTTTATCATTAACCCTCTTTCCGGTGAGAGCCTGTTGCGCCTTTTTAGCACTCACCCGCCGGTAAGCGAGCGGGTAAGGCGGCTGCGGGCGCTCGCCCTGTAGGATGCGGCCTTAGCGGCTGAGCTGAATGGCGATTCTTTCCGGGGGTTGCAGTGCCTTTTCTCGTCTATCTTTTCGGTGATATACCGGCGTGCGGCGACCGTCCGGGTTGACCGCCGCGGGGTTGCCCGGCCGTGCTGCCGTTGAGCTACCATTTTTACCGCAAGGCGCTGGAGAAGAGTTTCGGTTCGCGCGTGCGCTTCATCTATCAGGATTTCAACGCCCCGGGCGACTTTCCTGAGTCAAGCGAACTGGTGGAAGCCATTCGCGCGGCAAACCTCCCGCTGCCGGTGGTTATTCTCGGCCGGGAAGTTCTCGCGGCCGGCAGGCTTCCGGGGGTGGAGGAATTGGTGCGGGAAGTAAAAAACCGGCTCCCGAAAGAATAAAGGACGCTGCTGCAAGCGCCCTTCATACGATTTTTGGTGAGCAGGCCGGATACTCCCGGACGAAAATCATTAATGGACAGGAACGCGGACCGACCGGCGCTTGCCGGCTTCGCTTTTCGGCATCCGGATTTCGAGGATACCGTTACGGTAATTGGCGGTTGCTTCCTCAGGTTTGACCTCTACCGGGAGTCCGACCGTCCGGCTGAAGCTCCCGTAATAGCGCTCTGCATGGTAGATTCCTTCTCCTTGCTGCTCGTAACCGCGCTTCAGCTCGCCGCGCAAGGTTAGGGAGTCTTCAGTGACGGTAACTTCTACGTCATCCTTCGATTCAAGCCCCGGAATTTCAGCGACCGCTACTACCTCATTTTCCGTCTGGTAGATGTCCATGCGCGGTGTCGCTGCTTCGATGGGGGCCCCCCAGCGGAAGCCAAAGCCCGGTCGCAAGACGTCCCACAGCCGGTTCATCTGCTCCCGCAGGGTGGTGATTTCGCCGAAAGGATCGCGAAAAGGATCACGCCGCCGCATCAAGGCCATGTAAGGAATCCTCCTTAAATAGCATTCTTTTTATAGCTATATCCCGGCAGAAGCGTTATTATTAAGTATGGCGAAAGTCTTTTAAGAGAAACAATGGAGACAGACTGGTTCAGATGTCCCAACGGGTGGCACCGGCAGAAATAGCGGTTTCTTGTGGCGGGGGAGTACCTGAATGCGGCGTTTGCCAGTTGCGAAACTGATTCCGGGAATGAAGGTCGGACAACCGGTTTATGACGAAAACGGCCGGATCTGGCTTGGGAAGGGCGTAATCCTCACGCGCCGTTATATAGATAGACTGAGCGAGCTTGGTATTCCTTCAATTTACGTTGACGACGGACTTCTCGACGATATTGAGCTCGTGCACGTCATAAGTGAGGAAACCAGGCATAAAGCGGTCGAGACGGTAAAGTGCCTTTTTAAAGATACGCCGAAAGCAAGGGCCCTCAGCCTTCCACCTGAGGTGCACGAAAGGGTTAACGATATTGTCAATCAGGTGCTTGGTAGCAGGGGAGCGCTTTACAGCCTCATCGATATCCGCGCCGAGGCCGAGTACCTTTTTTGCCACTCGGTAAACGTGTGCGTCCTTGCGGTGATGGCCGGGGCAACCCTTGGCTGGGGCCCGGAGCAACTCCACGACCTTGCGCTGGGGGCGCTCCTGCATGATATCGGCATGGTACGCGTTCCGGCTGAGGTGCTCAATAAGCCCCGGAAGTTGAGTAAGGAAGAGTTTGAAGCGATCAAAAAACATACCATTTACGGCGAAAAGATGCTTGAGCACTATGCCGTGGCCAGGGTCGTCGCGCGCTCACACCACGAGCGTCTGGACGGGCAAGGATATCCGGACGGCTTAACCGGAAGCATGATTCCGCCGGTGGCACAGTTGACCGGGATGGCTGACATCTACGACGCTTTAACAGCGGACCGGCTACACCGGCGGGCTTACCAGCCTCACGAGGCGTACGAGATGCTGGCCGGCACCGGTAATTTCTGGTTTGACCACGAATTGGTGGAGGCTTTCCTTTATAATATCGCGGCCTTCCCGGTAGGGAGTGTGGTGCGCCTCAGTGATCAAGCCGTGGCCGTAGTTACCGAAAACCGCCCCGGTTTCTCGCTTTACCCACGCGTGCGGGTTCTGATCGAACCCGACGGGAAGAAACCTCTGTCTCCCCGGGAATTCTGGTGTCATGTGGAGGGGGTAGGAGTACTGCAAATATTGGACCACGATGAGGTGGCGGTGCTTGGTCTTGCCCCGGCGTAAAAAGTGGAGGATGGGCCGGGAAGGCTATCGGTGAAACTACTGCCGGCATGATGGTGCGGCTTCAGCCTAGAAAGCTATCGGGGTGAGAGAATGATAAACCTCGAAAAGGCCTTACACCTGGCGCGGGAGGAATTCCGGCGGCGGGTTACCTCCGTTATGGGCGTCAAAGCAGGGGTAAGGATCGATCTTGAGGGAAGGCTTGTAGTGCCGCTTTACGGGCGCGAGTACGCCTTGCCTGTTCGGGACGGGGAAGATGTGGCGCCTGCGGTAGAAATCCTCCTGCTGCACTACCTGACGCGAGCATCCGGCCTGCTACCAGAAGGAGAGAAGGTTTCTTTCAAGGAATTGCCCGATGGCTTTATCTACAACGTGCCTTTCACGAACAGAGTTATCCGGCCCTTGGTGGCGACGTTTGGCAAGGAACCACCACTGCTCTTAAGGGCGGGGGAGCGGCTGGGTGGGAAGCCTGTGCCTTTCGGGGATGCGGCCGTCGAGCTTCTGGCTTTGCCGCGCGTCCCCGTAACCTTTATCGTCTGGGGTGGTGACGCGGAGTTTCCGCCCAACGGCAGCATTCTCTTTGACGGTACGGTTCCCGGGTATCTCAGCACTGAAGATTGCGTGGTGCTGGCGCAGATGGGCGTGGGCGCTTTGCGCGCTGCGCTAAAGACCTTGAGTTGAGGGGGTGTAGCGCTTTGCTCTTCAAGGAAAAAATCCTGAGTTCCGAATATCCTTTCCGAGGTAAGATCCTGAATGTCCGCGTCGACCGGGTGCTCCTGCCCGATGGCAGGATAAGCACGCGCGAGGTGGTCGAGTATTCCGGCGCGGTTGCCATTGTGCCGCTCACCGAGACGCTTGAGGTTATCATGGTCCGGCAGTACCGCCACCCGGTCGGCAGAGAGTTGATCGAGATTCCGGCAGGCAAGATCGAGGCCGGCGAGGAGCCCGAGGCTTGCGCGCGACGGGAGTTGGCCGAAGAGGTGGGCCTTCAGGCCGGGCGTTTGGAATTCATCGGCCGGTTTTACCCGACTCCGGGTTTCGCAAACGAACTTACGCACCTTTACCTGGCAAGGGAGCTGACTCCCGGCACGGCGTCGCCGGACGACGGGGAGTTTTTAGAGGTCGTCCGGCTGCCCTTTGCGGAGGCGCTGGGTATGGTTCTGCACGGGGAGATATGTGACGCCAAGACAATCTGCGGGCTGCTCCTGACGAGCCGGATGCTCGAAGGGACGGAGGCGAGGTAACGGTTTCGGAGGTAGATCCGGCGTTATCCTACCGCAAGGTTTTGCTCTTACGGCAAAAGTGACCGGGGAAAAATGGAGCCGCTCACCTGTAAAACGAACGGTAAACGATCTTATCTCCCTCGAGCACGGCCTTAGCAGCGACTAACGTCTTGGTCGGCGGTGTAGCACTGATGCCGGCGATGGAGAGAGCTACAGGAGCAAGGCGGCCGGCGACGACCACCGTGGTGCGGTCACCGTAAAGGCCTGCGGCCGCCCGCCCGGCAAGGTGGCCGAGAACCACAATGCTCCCACCAGCGCTCACCTGGGCACCGGGGTGAACGTCTCCGGTGATGACGAGGTGTCTTTCGGTTTTAACGGCTTGCCCTGCGCGGAGGCTCCGGTTAAGTAGCAGAGCGGGCTCAGCCATCTCCGGCAGTACGGCGGGCTCCGGCGGTATGGGGGAAAGAACTTGCTGGTGCTTGTAGCAGATAGCGCTGCTTGGCGTGGCGGTTGAGCTTCGCTCTGCAGGCCTACCCGCATACGGGTAAGTGATATTGTCCGTATAAATCAGTCCGTAGCGGGCCACAATCCGGAGGAGTTCCTCCCTGTGCTCGGCAGGGATTTCGGTTTGGCCGTTATAAAAGGTGACGCGTGCCCCTTTAAAGAAATCGCGGGCCTGTTCTAACTGGCGGAGCAGGCTTTCTTTAAGTTCATCGAAAGTACGGGCCGGATTGAGCATGATTACCAGACCGTCGCGAGTTCCCTTGATCTGCACGCCCTGCATTCTGCCCACCTTTTTCACCCCGGCTCTTTCATAAGTTTCCCATTGAATCGTATTCGGGATAAACCGAGTTTTTCCTTCTTTATCCTGTACGGGTAGAAAAATGTTGCCGCTTTTTTTCCGCCGGGGGCGCTTTTCAAGAAAAGACGGGTATATTAATATAACGAGTAACTTGTTTCTCCTCCTGCCTGACAACTATTTACAGTAAGGGAGGTAGTCTGTTTTGCCGGAGTGGCGTAAGGATCCGGTGGTGGACCGGTGGGTTGCGGTGAGCACTGAGCGGGCGAAGCGCCCTACGGATTACCGTCCGCCCCTGGAACAGAAAAAGCAGGAGCGGTGCCCGCTTTGCGAAGGGCACGAGGGTGATACTCCGCCCGAAGTGCTTGCTTTCCGGAAGCCGGGTAGCGAACCTAACCGGCCGGGCTGGTGGGTCCGGGTGGTCCCCAATAAATTTCCGGCCTGTCGTGTCGAAGAAGATAACAAGATGACCCGTAAGGACATCTACTATACCTGGTGCGGTGTCGGCGCACACGAAGTGATTGTTGAGACTACCGACCACGAGCCGAACCTGATCAACCAGACCGAATGGCAGGTGGCGGAGGTGATCTGGGCGTGGCGGGCCCGTTCCCTCGACCTGCGCCGGGATACCAGGCTGAAGTACATCTCTATTTTTAAGAATAAAGGCTCGGTGGCGGGCGCTTCCCTTGAGCATGCCCACTCCCAACTGATCGCTATACCGATGGTCCCTGCCGAGATCAAGGAGGAGCTTGCCGGCGTTCGCGCTTACCGGGAGGAGCGAGGGAGATGCGTTTATTGCGACGTTTGGCAGCATGAAGCGGCAACCGGGGAGCGGGTGGTGGTGGAGGCGAGCCACTTTATATCTTTTGTTCCCTACGCGGCACGCTTCCCTTTCGAGATGTGGATTTTACCCAAGAAGCACCAGCGTGATTTTGCGGACATCGACGAGGCCGGGGTACGCGATCTGGCTTACGTGCTGCGCGAGTCCTTGCGGCGCCTGGCGTGGACGGTTTACGACCCGCCTTACAACCTGGTGCTGCATACCTGCCCGGTTAATGACGTTGCTGAGGAGGACTATCACTGGCATATTGAAATCCTCCCGCGGCTGACGATTATCGCGGGCTTCGAGCTCGGCACTGGTTATTACATTAATCCGACCCCACCGGAGATGGCCGCTGCCGCCTTGCGGGAGGCGGGGAAATGGTGCCCGGAGGTTATCTCTGCGGTCCAGGAGGTGCGCGCCGGTGTTTGACCGCCCTTTAAAGATCCTGATGGTTGCTTCGGAAGTCGTTCCTTTTGCCAAGGTGGGGGGCTTGGCCGATGTTGCCGGTTCCTTGCCGAAAGCCCTGGCCTTCGGCGCCAACGAGCAGGGTAATGATGTCCGTATTGTCCTCCCGCACTACAAGGGAATCGAAGGTGTGGATTACGCCCTCGATTTTCCCGTTTCGCTCGCGGGACGGTTAAGAACCTGTATCCTAAGGAAGGCAAAGATTGAAGCCCAGTACAAGGGGCAGACGCGCGAGATTCCCGTTTACCTCACCGGGAACTACCACTACTTCTACCGGGACGGGATCTACGCCTTCCCTGATGATGCCGAGCGCTTCGCCTTCTTTTGCTTCGCCGTGCTGGAGATGTTGCCCCGGCTGGGATGGCAGCCGGATATCATCCACTGCAACGACTGGCAGACGGGGCCGATTCCCCTGCTCCTCAAGACGCACTACGCACACGACCCGTTCTACCAGAAGATTTCTGCCGTTTACACAATTCACAACCTGCAGTACCAGGGAAATTTCCCGCGGGAAACGCTGCGGCTCTTTAATCTCGGTGACGACTACTTCCGCCCTGATCGCCTCGAGTTTTACGGTACCTTTAGCTTTATGAAAGCGGGCATCCTTTACGCGGACGTCATCAGCACGGTGAGTAAGACCTACGCCCAGGAGATTCAGACGCCGGCCTTCGGGGAGCGGATGGACGGTCTCTTGCGGATGCGCGCCAAGGACCTGTACGGAATTGTGAACGGGATCAACTACCACGAATTCAACCCGGCCACCGACCCGCGCATCCACCGGAACTACAGCGCCGATAACATTGCGGATAAAAAGGAAAACAAGTTCGCCCTGCAAAAAGAAATGGACCTGCCAATCAAGGACGTTCCGGTATTGGGAATCGTCTCCCGGCTGGTAGCGCAGAAGGGGCTGGACCTCATCGACGAAATTGCCGAAGAATTAATGCAGCTCGATATCCAGCTTGTCGTTTTAGGCACCGGCGACCCCTATTACCATAAGATGTTCGAAAGACTCAAGCGGTCTTACCCGCAAAAGATCGGGCTACAACTCGGCTTCAACCCCGTCCTGGCCCAGCGCATTTACGCGGGGGCGGATATATTCTTAATGCCCTCGCGGTTTGAACCTTGCGGTCTGGGGCAGTTGATCGCCATGCGTTACGGAACAATTCCGGTGGTGCGGGCTACGGGGGGGTTAGCCGACACGGTAACGGAGTTCAACCCGGCGACACTTTGCGGTAACGGTTTTGTTTTCACCGGCTATAGTGGTAGGGAACTTTACGCCGCGATTGCCCGCGCTCTAAAACTCTACCGGGATAATCCCGATGTCTGGCAGCGCCTGGTGAAGAACGCGATGCTTTTGGACTTTTCGTGGGCGCGGTCGGCGGTGGAGTACTTACAGCTTTACCGGGAGGCCATTTCCCGTAACGCAGTTGCGCTTCGCACGGCGTAAGACCACCGGCAGCGGTGCGGCAGGAGACGTTTGACCCCGGCGGTTGTTTTGGTCAGCGTTTCCAGCGGTCAGGCAGAGGGCTCTTTCCCTTTATCCTGGGTTTCGGGTTCCCAGGAGATGGCGCTGATTTCGAGGCGCCCTTCGCTATCAAGGCCGGTGTGAATCTCGCGCTGCGGTTTGGTGATCTCGGCTACCTGTCTGCCTACGTAAAGTACCACGCCGGGATAGGACTTCTTGATCTCAATCTTTTTATTGCTGGGCACTTTAATGACCGTTTTGACCGCGATATCGGATCCGGCGAGGCCGATAAAAACATTATCCTGGGCTTCTATTTCACCACCGCGGAAGATGCCCAGGACCCGAACGCCACCACCGGCCCGGATATTTGAATTGAATGCTCCCTGGCCCGTTACCTGAACGTTACCGGTGGCCTCAAGATCGCTGTTGAGCACGTATTGGGCTGTTATCCCCGCCTGGGCCCCGGAGGCAAGCTCGGTAACTTCCGCCTGGAGCAAGACAAGCTCTTTCAAAGCCTTCAAAACGTTTTCCAGATTCTGTTCGGTAGCCAAGCCAAATTTGAGAAAGAGGTCGCTCAAGCTCGAAATGGTTTCCCGCCAGGGAGGTGGTACCTTGACTTTGAATTGGGGTGCCGTCTCTATTAATTTGACAAGTTCCTTGACCGCCTGAGGAAGGCGCTGGTATTTACTGTCGATTAACATCAGGAGCGCGCCTGGCGGGGTGAGTTTGCGGCCGCGGGCGGCTGCGTGCTGGAGTGCCGGCTCCACATTTCGCAACGCCTGGGTTAAAAGCTGCGCTACTTCGGTGACTGTTTGCCTGACCTTTTCATAGTACACTTTCGGGCCGCCTGCCCGGACCGTGCTGCCGATGATGCTCCGGGCAATGACATCGCCTTCGGCGACGATGGTTGCTTCAGCAACCTCGCCGCCGACGAAAACCTTTCCGGCGGCCTCCACCCGCATCGCTTCGCGCACGCTACCGGCGATTTCGACGTCGCCCTTAAAGATTATGTGACCGGTTTCGAGGTTTACATCACCCTTGATTTTAAGGTAGGGTTCTACCGAACATAGATAACGGTTACCCGCCTGGCGGATGACCGGCCGGCCGCTCACTGTCGCTATTACGGATTTGGCGTCGGGGGAAAGGGTAGCGCCCGGGCCTGCCTCTAACTCAACGGTCTTCGGCGGCGGTTGAACGGGTTCGCCGTCGACGCGGAAGCCGGGTTTCCCGGGTATCCCGGGTTGCTTGACCGCCAGGACGGCCCCTGCTTCCACGGAAGGGAAGCGGCCCAGGTTACGGTAGTCGGCCGTTCCGTTTTCGAGAATTACCGGTCTGGCTTCGCCATCTATGCAACAGGTGATCAGGACTTTTTCATCGACCGGCGGTTCGGGGCTTTTCCCTTCGGCGATGAGGAGGCGTCCGTTGGTAGGTTTTTCGTAGAGGGAGGCAAGCGCCGCTTCCAAAATCCCGTGGGTGACGCGGTTTTCCGCGAGGAGGCGGTAGAGTCCCTCTTTGTCGAGCGGCATCAGTTCTTCGGTTACCGGCACCGCTTCTAAAACAAGGTTTTGCTGGGGCTCGGTATCGGCGAGCCGGTAGGTAGTGCGTTTCGTCAGGCGGACGTCAAGGTAGGCCTTGAATTTGGTTGGGGCGACCAGGACCGCAATCCTCCCGGGCTCCTCATGCGTTTCAGGGATGATTTCGATTTTGTCTTTTTCGTAAACGGGCGTTAACCCCTGCTGTTCGGTGCCGTTGACGATCAGGCGAATGCCCTGGCCAGGGGAAATAAGGGCTGGCGGGCCATTCTCTCCCGGATCACGGACAAAAACTTTTCCGTCCTTAACCCATGCCACCCCGGGTTCCACTAACTGGCTTTCCGACAAGGCGCTCACCTCCGTGACGGGCTTAAAGTAAAAAATTCGACAAAATTGCCCAAAATCCTCCTTTTCATTTCCGGCTATTTACTTTTGCGAGTCATTTTCTTATACTGTTTCCAAATGGCTGTGGAGGGGATCTTCTTTGCCGGAAGAGTTGCTCCAGGGGGAAGTTTACCGGCGCGTGCAGGGACTCCAGCGGCGCCTGCAGGCTGAGGGCATCACGGCGGCGCTTCTGACTCAAAGCGCGGACATCCTCTACTACTCCGGGACCTGCCAGAGCGGGCACCTCTATATTCCGGCGGAAGGAGAGCCGGTTTTCATGGTCCGCCGGGATTACGAGCAGGCGCGCCTGACGGCGGCGCTGAAAAACGTGGTGCCCTTGCGGCGTTTCGGCGAGATTCCCGGGATCCTCAGCGGCTTCGGCCTGCCAGTGCCGGAGGTTCTGGGGTGTGAGTGCGACGTCCTGCCGGTGAGCATTTATCTGCGCTACCAGAAACTGTTTCCAGGTACCCGCTTTGTCGACGTCTCCGGATTCATCCGCCAACAGCGGGCGGTAAAGTCGCCCTACGAGATTGAAATTCTGGCGGAGAGCGGCCGCCGCCTGGACCAGATGCTTGCTACTGTGCCGCGGGTGGCTGAAGTGGGCCGGACGGAGGTGGAGATGGCGGGTCTTCTTGAGGGGGAAGCGCGGCGGCTCGGGCACCAGGGTCTGGTGCGGTTTCGCGGGATGAACTATGATTTCTTCATGGGGCACTTGCTTACGGGACCAAGCGGGGCGGCGCCGTCCTCCTTTGATGGGCCGGTTTCCGGGCTGGGTCTTGACCCGAGCTTCGCGTTTGGTGCCGGCTGGCGGCGGCTTAAAGCCGATGAACCGCTCTATGTCGATTACGGCTTCGCCTACCGCGGTTACATCACCGACGCGACGCGCGTTTTCGTGATCGGGGAACTGAGCGGGCGGCTGGCGCGGGCCCACGCCGTAGCGCTGGAGATCCAGGCGGCGGTTCTGGAGGCTGTTCGTCCGGGTGTTACGGGCGGGGCGCTCTACGAACTGGCGGTGGCAATGGCCCGGAAGGCGGACTTGGCGGATAATTTTCAGGGCTGGCGGCAACCGGTCCGTTTTATCGGCCACGGCGTTGGTCTTGAACTCAACGAGCTTCCTGTGCTCGCCGCGGGGGTCGAGGAGACGCTGGCGCCCGGGATGGTTTTTGCGCTTGAGCCGAAGTTTGTCTTTCCGGGTGAAGGGGCGGTGGGCATCGAAAATACGGTAGTTGTGACCGCAAACGGGGTGGAGCGGCTTACCAATTTCCCCGACGGTATTTACCAGCTGCGGTGATTTTTACGGCAGCAGGGCAATACCGAGAAAGCCACCGAGCGCACCGCCCGAGGCGAGGAGGAAGAACTTTTTGAGGAGCATCCCGGAAGTTACGGGGCCGGGCAGGACGGCCACCGCGGCGAGCCACAGCAGAAGGAAAAGGGCCGTCCCGGCGGCAAGGCCGTGAATGAGCCCGCGGTTGCCGGCAGACCTTGCGGCAAGGCTGCCCCCGAGCATGCCGCTGAGGAAGAGTACAAAGGAAACGATGTAAGGAAAGGTCCTCTCGGAGAGGCTGGTGAAATAAAAGAGGGCCGCCATAAGCAGGGTTCCGGTGAGCGAGGCAACGGCGCCCATCAAAGTGCCGCGGCCGATGGCAATAAGGTTCAGCCCCCGGGACCGTTCCTTTTCAAGTTCCAGACCCATATGCCCACCTCGTCTCTGGTGTTGGTCGTATTCCCTGAAAGATTTTTATGCCTTCGGTTTTAGAAAAATAACCAGAATAGCACCAAGAAAAGCCGCTTGCGTTGCAACTTGCACCGGGCGGTGGTAAAATTACTTTGGCCGGGTGGCCTCGGAAAGAGCCTTTACCCGCTGACGGATGCGGGTTTCTTTAGTTTTGGAATCAAGAATTGCTAAGGGGTTTTCAGACGGTGAAGAAGCCGCGGGGTGTGGCCGATATCCTTCCGGGAGAGACGGAGCGGTGGCAGTACCTGGAGCGGGTGATTCGCGAGCTTACCAGGGTTTACGGCTACCGGGAAATAAGAACGCCCATCTTTGAATTCACCGAGCTTTTTCAACGGGGCGTGGGTGAGGATACCGACATCGTGATGAAAGAGATGTACTCCTTCCGGGACCGCCGGGGCAGGAGCCTCACCCTGCGGCCGGAGGGAACGGCGGGAGTGGTCCGGGCTTTCATCGAAAACGGGCTTCACAAGTGGCCACAGCCGGTGAAACTTTACTACGTTGGGCCGATGTTCCGCTACGACCGCCCCCAGACGGGACGTTACCGGCAGTTTCACCAGTTCGGGGCGGAAGTCTTCGGCACGGCCGAGCCGGTGGCTGATGCCGAGGTGATTTGCCTCTTGATGGATTTTTACGCCCGGGTGGGACTGCGGGGGCTACAGTTAGAAATCAACAGCGTCGGCTGTATGTCTTGCCGCCAGGCCTTGGTCGCTGCGCTCCGGGAATATTTTCGGGGTAAAGCCGGCGGGCTTTGCTCCCACTGCCTTGAGCGGGTGGAGCGGAATCCCCTCCGGATCCTCGACTGTAAGGAGGAAGGCTGCCGAGAGCTCCTCAAGGAGGCGCCGGTCCCGCTTGATTTCCTCTGCGGCGGGTGCCGGAGCCATTTCGCCGCGGTTCAGAAGGAGCTTGCTGCCTGCGGGGTAAGTTTTTTGGTTAACGGGCGTCTCGTGCGGGGCCTTGACTACTACACGGGCACCGCTTTTGAGGTTCTGGTTCCCGGAATCGGTGCCCAGAGCGCGATCGGCGGCGGCGGCCGTTACGATAAGCTCGTCGAGACGTGCGGTGGGCCGCCTACTCCCGGAGTCGGGTTTGCGGTCGGGTTAGAGCGGACCCTGCTTGCGCTTGCGGAGCAGGGGGTAGAGCTGCCCGGGGCGGCCGCGCCAGAGGTCTTTGTTGCCTTTGCGGGGGAGAGGGCAGCCGGGCGTGTCCCCGCAATTCTCCGGCGGCTCCGGGCTGCCGGGATCGCGACGGAGCGGGATTACAGCGGGCGGGGGCTCAAGGGACAGCTGAAACAGGCAAACAAGCGCGCCGCGCGATGGGTGGTTATCGTCGGCGAGGAGGAACTCGACCGGGGCAATGTCTCCGTGCGCGCCATGGAAACAGGGGAACAGGTGGAGGTTCCGGAGGTGGCGCTTGTTTCGTGGCTTAAAGAGCGCCTGGGGCAGTGAAGGACGGACGCCCGAGGATTTTTGAATCTGGCGGCGCTATCTGGCAAAAAGAGCAGGAGGATCTTGGTAGTGATGGGACTGCAAGTATACCGTAGTGACTATTGTGGGGATTTGGCGGCGCGAGACGTTGGGAGAAAGGTTATTCTGGCCGGATGGGTCCACCGGCGGCGGGACCACGGCGGTCTCATCTTTATCGATCTTCGGGACCGCGAGGGGATTGTGCAAGTGGTCTTCAGCCCGGAGGTCAGCGCGGAAGCGTTTAAGATAGCGGAAGCGGTCCGGGGTGAGTATGTTTTGCGGGTCGAGGGCGAGGTCCGCAGGCGGCCTCCGGGAACGGAAAACCCCAGGCTTAAAACCGGGGAAGTGGAGGTTTACGCAACCGCCTGTAATATTCTCAACCGGGCCAAAACGCCGCCCTTCTTGATCGAGGACGAGATTAACGTTGACGAGGACCTGCGGCTTCGTTACCGGTACCTGGACCTGCGCCGGCCGGAGATGCAGGAAGCGATCCGGATGCGCCACCGGGCGGCAAAAGCGGTGCGTGATTTCTTAGACGCGCACGGCTTCTGGGAGATTGAGACGCCTATGCTCACCAAGAGCACGCCGGAAGGAGCGCGCGATTATTTAGTACCGAGTAGGGTGAACCCGGGACGTTTTTATGCTTTGCCGCAGTCTCCCCAGCTTTTCAAGCAGATCCTGATGGTGGCCGGGATGGACCGCTACTTCCAGATTGTGCGCTGTTTTCGGGACGAGGATCTTCGTGCCGACCGGCAGCCCGAGTTCACCCAGATCGATATCGAGATGTCTTTCGTCGATGTGGACGACGTGCTGTCGCTGAGCGAGGCGCTCATTGCTGCGGTCTGCCGGGAAGTGGCGGGGGTTGAAGTAAAAACTCCTTTCCCGCGCCTTACTTACGCGGACGCGATGGAGTTTTACGGTACTGATAAGCCTGACCTCCGTTACGGGATGAGGCTTACGGACGTTTCGGATCTCGTTGCCGGCAGCGAGTTCAAGGTTTTTGCGGGGGCGGTTGCCGCCGGTGGTTGCGTCAAGGGAATTGCGGTTCCCGGCGCAGCCTCCTTCAGCCGCCGGGAGATTGACGAGCTTACCCGCTACGCGGCTCTTTTCGGTGCTAAGGGATTGGCCTATATTCAGCTTACGCCTGAGGGACCCAAATCCCCCATCCTTAAGTTCTTTAAGCCGGGGGAAATCGAGGCGCTTGCCGGCCGGCTGGAGGCGGGCACGGGAGACCTCCTCCTTTTCGTCGCTGACCGGCGACCGGTAGTGCAGCGCAGCCTCGGGGCGCTGCGGACGCACCTCGCGGCGATGCTCGGCTTGGTTCCGGCAGGATTCGCCTTCTTATGGGTCGTCGACTTCCCACTGCTCGAGTACGACGAGACGGAGCAGCGTTATGTCGCCGTCCACCATCCGTTCACTGCCCCGCGGGAGGAAGATATCCCGCTGCTGGCTACCGATCCGGGGCGGGTCCGGGCTAAGGCTTACGACCTGGTCTTAAACGGTGTCGAGCTCGGGGGCGGCAGCATCCGTATCCACCGGCGGGAAGTCCAGGAAGAGCTCTTCCGGGCGATCGATTTGCGGCCGGAGGAGGCTGCCGAGAAGTTCGGTTTTCTGCTTGAGGCCTTCGAGTACGGTGCGCCGCCGCACGGCGGGATCGCCTTCGGTTTTGACCGCCTGCTGATGTTGCTTCTCGGGCGAAAGACCATCCGGGACGTCATTCCCTTCCCGAAAACCCAGAGCGCCCAGGACCTGATGACGGGAGCGCCGGCACCTGTTACGGCGCACCAGCTTGCGGAGCTACATATCCGGCTGCAACTAAAAGAGCCGGCTGTAGCCCGGGCGCAGGTGTCCGGTCCGCTGGTCGGGAGTAAAGGTAATTAAGAAATCCGGTACCAGAACGAAAAATTTCGCGCAGAACGTTAAATTGTGCCCTGTTTTCGCGATATAATTAATTAAGAGAGCTTTTAGACGGACGAAGCCAGACATGGGAGTGTAGTTTTGCCGCAGGAATTGTCGCTTACGACGATGGCCCTTATGCTGCTAGGTGGCATGGGGCTTCTTTTATACGGTATCAGCGTCATGAGCGAGGGCCTGCAGAAAATCGCGGGCCACAGGCTGCGCCAGATCTTCAGCGCCGTAACCGACCGGCCCTTTCTCGGGCTTGTTGCCGGAGCGGTGGTCACGATCCTCTTCCAAAGCAGCACCGCGACGACGGTGATCCTGGTGGGGCTCGCGGCCGCGTCGGTGGTTACGTTGCGCCAGTGTCTGCCCGTGATTCTCGGCGCAGATATCGGGACCACGGTTACGGCCCAGCTCATCGCCCTCAAGGTGACGGAGATCTCTCTTCCCATCGTGGGCGTAGGGGCGCTTATCGTTTTTTTTAGCAAGAAGGATCGCTACCGGCGGGTGGGGCAGGCGGTCATCGGCTTTGGGCTTCTCTTCTTAGGCCTGAAGATTATGGGAGACGCGATGGCGCCCCTGCGCTACTCGGCTGTTTTAAAAGAGGCGCTGCTGGGGGTAAGTTCTAGCCCGCTGCTAGCGATTCTGATCGCCGCGATCTTTACCTTCCTGGTTCACAGCAGCGCGGCGGCTCTCGGCGTTATCGTGGTGCTGGCCTCCCAGGGCCTGATCGATACGCTTGCCGCCTTCTACTTTATTCTCGGTGCAAATGTCGGCTCCTCGTTTACGGCGGTATTTTCCAGTCTTGGTTCCCACCGCGAAGCGCAGCGGGTTGCAGCGGCGCATGTTTTAGCCAAGGTGGGGGGAACCTTTCTCGTATTTCCTTTTGCGGTGCCGTTTGTCAACTGGTTGACCAGCGTTACTTCGTCACCAAGCTTCCAGGTTGCCAACGCCCATACCCTCTTTAACGTCTTCGTCACCTGCGCCTTTTTCCCGCTCCGCAATTTCGGTGCCCGGGCACTAGAACGGCTGCTGCCGGAAAAAAAGATTCCCGATTTCGAACCGCGGTACCTGAACGAGGCCCTGCTCGACACCCCTTCGATTGCTCTGGGCCTGGCCTACCGGGAAGTTGCGCGGCTCTCGGCGGAGGTGCTGCGGATGTTCCGGGATGTGGACCGGGTATTGCGCTTCAACAAGTACGATTTGACGGAGCGGATGATTTATAAGGAAAACGTGGTCAACACGCTCTTCTCTAAGGCAACGGCTTACATCACCCTTCTGCTCCGGCGGCCTTTGAGCCGCCGGGAGTTCGAGAAGGGTATGGGTTTGATTAAGGTGCTGAACGATCTGGAGTTGATCAGCGACATTATAAGTAAGAACATCGTGCCCCAGTTACAGCAGAAGATTCGGGAACGGATTATCTTTTCGTCGACCGGTTGGGAAGAGCTTTCGATGATCTACCAGGAAGTCTGCCTGATGATGCGGCTTACCCACAAGGCGTTGGTGCGGGCAGACTATTGCCTTGCGGAGCAGGCGATCAAGCTGCATCCCCGGGTGTTGAAGTTAGAACGGGGATTACGCAGCACCCACATCTACCGGTTACGAGAAGGGATTAAGGAAACGGAAGCCTCATCCCGGCTCCACCTTGAGCTGCTTAATGCTTACGTCCGGATTGCCGAGCACCTCCGGAATATCGCCCTTACCGTTGCCGGGGAATTAACCGCGGAGCGGGTCTGCCCGCCGGAGCCACCGCTTCTCGAGGAGGAACCGGAAGAGGAGAACGCGGTGCGGATCGAAGCGCTGTAGCTGGTCCGCGCGCTACTTTTCTTCCGGACGCACGATCCTGATCGGTGTCCCGTCCCGGACCGCTTTAAGCACCGTGGCATCCCCCATAATCCGCCCGCAGACGTTCACTGGACTGGCCGGGCGAACCTCGCTGCCCCTGCTTACCGGTGTCGGCCCGAAAAAGAGGCAGAGGGCTGGCCCTTCCGGCCAGTAAGCAATATCGCCTACGGCGACCAGTTCCTGCGGGTTTTCTTCAGGCAGGGTGAGCGGAACGGAAAAGTAGATCTCGTCACCCCAGCGGTTAGCACTTCCGGTTATGGGGAGCGCCTCCCATACCGCGCGGGCCGTTTGCGAGTCGTTAAGTGCTGCTTGTAGCGTGACGGCGCCGACCTCTATCCGGACAATTCTTTTTGCTGCGTTTGACACAACGCACCAGCTCCTTAATCTTTCAGACAATGGCTTCAAAATTTTATTCGGCGTGCGCTTCTCTACTCCTTTCAAGTTTTTCCGGGAGGAATCTTCTTTGATGGTAGCGAAAGTTGGTGAGGGAGAAGGATGAAGAGGAATGCGGGTGCGGAAATTATTCTTTTTACTTATTATCATTGGGGCCGCGCTTGTGGCGGGGCCCGGCCCCGGCGTTCCGGCGCAGGCATCGTTGCGCTTCTCGGCGCAGGAACGGCCCCGGGTCGTGGTTCTCGATGCGACGGGGCCGGTGGTGCCGGTAATGGCGCACTATATAGCGCGCGGGATCGAACGTGCTGAGGAAGAGCGGGCCGTTTGCCTTATCCGGCTGAATACTCCGGGTGGGCTTTATACCGTCACGCAAGGGATTGTGGGCCGGATCGTCAATGCGCGGACGCCCGTCATTGTTTACGTTAGCCCTGCAGGGAGCTGGGCGGCTTCCGCCGGCTCTTTCATCGCCATGGGGGCGCATGTTGCGGCCATGGCTCCGGGTAGCCGGATTGGTGCCGCCCATCCGGTAGCCGTCGGTGAGGAACAAGAAGAGGTATCAGTCGCGAAGGTTACGGCCGACGCGGCGGCCTGGATGCGTTCGCTCGCGGAATTGAGGGGACGAGATGCCGGTGCGGCGGCGAAGATGGTGACCGAGAGCCGCTCTTTTTCTGCCGGTGAGGCCCTAAAGCAGAGGCTGGTGGACGTGGTAGCGGCAAGCGAGGCGGAGCTCTTTAAGAAGATTTCCGGCAGGAGCGTTACACTGGTGGACGGGCGGCGCGTAACCCTCCAGCTTGCGGGTGCGGTCGCAGAAGCGGTGCGGCCGAACTGGGTGGAGCGATTTCTATCGGCGGTTTTGAACCCGGAAATTGCCTACCTGTTGCTTACCCTGGGGATGATCGGGTTAATGGTGGAACTTTACCATCCGGGGTTGGTTTTCCCCGGCGTCGCCGGGGGTATCGCCCTCCTCCTCGGTCTTTACAGCCTCGGTACGCTTGAGGCATACTGGGGCGGGCTGCTGCTCATTGTGCTCGCCTTCGCCTTTTTTGTTGCTGAGGCTTTCGTTCCCACCCACGGGCTCTTAGGAGCGGGGGGTGTGATCGCCTTTTTCTTCGGTTCCGTCCTCCTATTCAGCACGCGGGGAGGGGGGATGCGCCTGGGCACGGGGTTGGTCGCCGCAACCAGCCTCACTCTCGCGGGGCTTCTGGCCCTGCTGGTAACGGCGGTGGTGCGGGGGCAGAAGCGGCGGGTTCAGACCGGTTGCGAGGAGTTAGTCGGGCGGGAGGCGGTGGTACGGGAGCGGCTAAAACCGACCGGGACGGTTTTCGTGGCGGGGGAGCGGTGGCAGGCGGTTCTGGAAGAAGGGGCGGAAGCGGTCCCGGGTGAGAAGGTGGTTGTTACCGGAGTCGAGGGCCTACGCCTTAAGGTCCGGAAAAAGTTTTAATGCGGGGAGGTGTTCCGGTGTTTTTCAGTTTCACTAGTTTTCTTTTCTTACTCGGGCTCTTTCTCTTGGCGGCGTCAATCCGCATCGTCCAGGAGTATGAGCGCGGCGTCATTTTCCGGCTCGGCCGGTGTGTGGGAGCGCGCGGGCCGGGTCTTTTCCTGCTCATCCCGCTTATTGAGCGGATGCGGAAGGTCGACTTGCGGGTGGTAACGATGGAAGTGCCCACGCAGGAGGTGATCACGCGCGACAACGTTACGGTGAAGGTGAACGCGGTGGTCTATTTCCGGGTCATCAACCCGGTGGACGCGGTGATCAAGGTGATCGACCCGGTCCACGCTACCTCCCAGCTGGCGCAGACCACGCTGCGGAGTGTCCTCGGACAGTCGGAGCTCGACGAGTTGTTGGCCCACCGGGAAGCAATTAACCAGCGGCTCCAGCAAATCATTGACGAGGGCACCGAACCGTGGGGCATCAAGGTGAGCATGGTCGAAGTGCGCGACGTGGAGCTCCCGGCATCGATGCAGCGGGCGATGGCCGCACAGGCCGAGGCGGAGCGGGAGCGGCGGGCGAAGATCATCCACGCGGAAGGGGAGTTGCAGGCGGCGGAAAAACTGGCGGAGGCAGCGCGGATTATTGCTCAGGAGCCGGTAACGGTGCAGCTCCGCTACCTGCAAACACTGCGGGAGATAGCGGCCGATAACGCCAGTACCATCGTTTTTCCGCTACCGCTCGACTTGATCCGTTCCCTGTTTAATAAGCGGGCCGACGGCTGAAGGTCATATCCCTCCCGTGGCGGTGCATATTCCTTAGGGTAAGCGTGAGAGCCAGGGGAGGGATGGATGGTGCGCTGGCCTGCCTTTCGCTGCGGGCGCTTCGTGCTTTTATCCGTACCGGCAGTGGCGCTTTTGGGCGCCCTGGCTTGGTTCATCCTCGTAAACCGCCCGCTAGCGGCAGTCGACCCGCAGGAGCTTTTCACTAGGGCGTTAGCGCAGACAAAAGGGGCGAAATCATATGCTTACCGCCTGAGAACGCAGTTGATCACGCCGCGGGGAGCGCGCTGCCTTAGCGACTTACACGGGGTCCGGGTGCTCCCCGACCGGGTTTCGGTGCGGGGGAAAATTTTTAACGCTCCGGTTGCGATTGTTCAAGTCGGGGGAGTGACCTACATCAAGGACTCTTTTTCCGAGCGGTGGCTCACCCTTGAGGGCGAACGGTTGGGAGAGGCGGGCGTTTTCACTACCGAGCTTGATCCCCTCGTTCTCCTGGACTTCACTACCCCGCCGACGGTGAGCACCGCTAAAAGGGTGCGCGGGAAGAAGGAAACCTTCTACCTTGTTGAATTTGCGCCAGCGGTCAAGAATCGCTTTCTTAACGCGCAGTTCCGGGATTTCCACTACCGGGTGACCATTGCGCCCGAAAGATGTTACATTGTTAGCGTCGCGGTTGGCGCCCAGAGCAAGAATGCCCCGACCCGCTTGGCGGTGACCCTCGATCTGGGTGATTTCAATAAGCCGTTTCGGATCGAGCCGCCGGTTCAGCAGCAATGACGGAACGTAGGCGGTTTAAAGGGTTGAAGCCTGACCACGGGGGTCAGGCTTCAAGGTTATTTCTTCTTGAACGTTTCACACTTGGTCTGGTCCGAATTAGCGGCGTGCGCGGCGCCGTTCCGGTCGATCTGGATCATGGGCGCGGCGCACTTCACATTCTGGTTGTACTGACATTCGGTTACGTTGCACTTGATATCCGGCACCTTCTCACCTCCTTGGAAGTCTATTGCTATTTTACCCAGGAAGACCTTGTTTATGCATTCTGCGGTTGCGGCTGCGGAGAGTGTTTACGGCGCCAAGGCTGCTGTGGTAAGATAATGTTGGCCAAGAAAGACGGGGGGATTAACTTGCAGGTTAGTGAGTTTGTGCCAGCGCTGGTCGGTTGGTTGGAGCGTCAGCTTGAGGCGTCGGGTCTTAAAGGTTTCGTAGTGGGCCTGAGCGGGGGAATTGATTCGGCGGTTGTTGCCGTGCTCTGTAAGAAAGCCTGCCCGGAAAATACCTTAGGCGTGATCATGCCGTGTTACAGTAACGAGAAGGATACCCGGGACGCCGAATCCGTAGCCCGGCTTTTTGGTATCGCGCACACAACCGTAGTTCTTGATCAGGTGTGGCGTTCGTTTGCTGAGCTTTTGACGGGAAGATCCTTTGCGGAGCTGGATCTGCGGGAGCTGGCTTTAGCTAATCTGAAGCCCAGGCTACGAATGGCTACCCTTTACTTTTACGCTAATCAGCGCCGGGCGCTCGTTGTGGGCACGGGGAACCGGAGCGAGCTGGCCATCGGTTATTTTACCAAGTACGGCGACGGCGGCGCCGATCTGCTTCCCATCGGCAACCTGCTCAAGCGCCAGGTCCGGGAGGTCGCAGCCTACCTCGGGATTCCGGAAGCGATCATCAACCGGCCGCCGAGCGCGGGACTCTGGGAAGGGCAAAACGACGAGAGGGAACTCGGCTTCAGCTACGAAGAGTTAGATCATTACTTGTGCACCGGGGAAGCTGCGCCCCACGTCAAGGCAAAAATCGAGGCGTTAGCGCGGCAAAACGAGCACAAGCTCCGCTTGCCGCCGATTCCAGATTTTCACCTTTCTTGCAGGTAGGGTGAGCGGGTGTGGCCGGGCATTCGAAGTGGGCGCAGATCAAGCGCAAGAAAGCCAAGGTGGATGCAGCGCGCGGCAAGATTTTCACCCGGCTGTCGCGGGAAATTATCATGGCGGCGCGCCTTGGTGGCGCAGACCCGGAGGCCAACCCGCGGCTTAAGGCGGCCATTCAGCGGGCGCGCGAGGCCAACATCCCCTTCGACAACATCCAGCGGGCGATTCAGAAAGCTACGGGTGAGCTGGGCGGCGCGGCCTACGAAGAGGTCTTTTACGAAGGCTACGGCCCCGGGGGCGTGGCCATCCTCGTTAAGGCGGCAACCGACAATCGCAACCGTACGGCTTCAGAGGTTCGGCATCTCTTCACTAAGTACGGCGGGAGCTTAGGGGAAGCGGGATGTGTCGCCTGGCTTTTCCAACTCAAGGGGCTCATCCTGGTTGGGAAAAACAGGGGCTTCAGTGAGGATGAGTTAATGCTTCTGGCTTTAGAGGGTGGGGCAGAGGATCTCAAGGCCGGCGAGGAGCTTTTCGAGATCACCACGGCGCCGGAAGACCTGACCCGCGTGAAGGATTTTCTCGTTGGGCAGGGTGTGGTGGTTGACGAAGCAGAGCTTACTTTTATCCCGCAGAATACCGTGCCGGTCGAGGGCGAAGAAGCACTTAGGCTGTTGCGGCTGGTGGAAGCCCTGGAGGAACTCGATGATGTGCAAGAGGTTTACGCGAATTTCGATGTCCCACCGGAGGTGATGGAAGAGGCTACCGCAGGGTAGCCTCTAAAGTTTTCGTACGCATGGAAAAGACGCCGGCGGAGCATAATAGGCCTTAGAATAATATGCCACGGGAGGAAAAAGGATGAAAATCAGGCTCTGGTGGGTGCTGCTCTCGTTGGTGGTAGCCGGCGGCCTGTTCTTTTTTTACCTGCTTTCTGCTTCCCCGGCGGGCTCTTTATCTTTCTGGAAGAGAGAGAGAGTTAATCCGCGTACCGTGGTCATTATGGAGCGGGAGTTCCTCTGCGGCGAACGGGAGCTCCTTTCGGAACGTGAGGCGCCGCGGGAACTTATCGGCCTGGGGTTGAGCCAGCTCCGGGAGCGGTTTCCCGCAAGTGCGGGGTGGCGGATCGAGGCGAACCTTCCGGTGGCGCTGAAGCTGGTCCGGAGGGTGGATGATTTCTGTCCGGCACACCGCCCGTACCGCCACCTGGGACTGAAAGACGGTTACATGGCGGTTTTTGAAGGCCCTCTTGGCTTCGACCAGCGGGTTTTGCGCTGCGAGAAGGAGCTGCCGGAAACGGCGCTGACCCCGGGATTGCGGGAGAAACTGCACCGCGCCATGCGTTTTAGAGAGCAGCCCGTGGCTGTACAATTGGAGTTGCGCCAGGAGCTTGAATTCCGGAGCGAGGCCGCGTTGAATGCCGCCCTCGAGAATCTGGACGAGTTGCAGGAGTAGAGTGGTATTGTGTAGAATAAGGCGACAACGGCACCGGCTGGAAAGTTTCGCCCGGGCGGTGAGGGTATAAAAGAAGCGGGCCGGAAACCGATAGAGTTGATAGAGGGTTGGCTGCTGGCGGCTGAGGAAGCAGTTGGTGGGGAGGAGCGGTTATGCTGGTGCTGGGGATCGATCCGGGAACGGCGCTGACCGGGTACGGTTTAGTGCGGGGCGAGAAGGGTTCGCGGCTCGTTGCCGTTGATTTCGGTTGTATTCGGACGGAAGCCGGCTGGGTCCTGACGCGACGGCTCCAGACTATCTACCGGGCGATTGCGGCGGTGCTTGAGAAATTCAAACCGGACGCGGTGGCGGTAGAAGAGCTTTTTTTTAATAAGAACGCTGAATCGGCGATGTCAGTCGGCTACAGCAGGGGAATGGCCCTTCTCGCGGTGGCGGATGCGGGCTGTCCGGTTTTCGAATATGCACCGGCGACGGTGAAGCGGGCGGTTACGGGAAACGGCCGGGCTACCAAGGAACAGGTGCAATACATGGTGCAGCAACTTTTGGGACTGGAGGCGCCGCCGTCGCCGGATGACGTGGCCGACGCACTGGCGGTGGCGATCTGTCACCTGCATACGGCGCTCGGCAGGAAGGTTTAAGCGAGAGACGGGCCAGGCGATGTTCGATTTCTTACACGGGAAATTAGTCGGGGTGGGGCCCGGCGTGGCGATAATTGAGGTGGGCGGTATCGGGTTTCGGGTTAACATTCCCGTCTCCCTTGCCTCCCGGCTCGGCGAATTGGGAGCAGAATGCCGGGTTTACACCCATCTGCTATTCAGGGAGGAGCGGGTCGAGCTTTACGGGTTTGCCGAAGCGAGAGAGCGGGAGCTTTTCGGGCTGTTGCTCGGTATTAGCGGCGTCGGGCCAAAAGTCGCCCTGGCGCTTCTCTCCTGTCTCAGCGTGGCGGAGATCGAGAAGGCGGTGCGCGAGGGCGAGGTTGCGGTGCTGCAGATGGTTCCCGGCATCGGGAAGAAGACTGCGGCGCGGCTGATCCTCGAGTTGAAGGATAAGGTGGGGAAGAGAGAAGCGCCGGTCCGTGACGATACTGCGGACGCGGTGGAGGCGCTTGTGGCTCTGGGTTACCGGCGCGGGGAGGCTCAGGAGGCAGTGCGGCGGGTGACGAAAGAAGGGGTGACCGGCGTAGAGGCTATTTTGCGGGCTGCCCTCAACCTACTGTTAAAACGGAAGGATGTGCAGGGTGGATGAGTGAGATAAGGGTCGTCGCTTTGGAAGCGCAGCCGGAGGATGTGGCGGTTGAAGCCGCGCTGCGCCCGCGGAGCCTGACGGAGTTTATCGGGCAGGAGCGGGTCAAGGAGATCCTCCGGATTAGCATCGAAGCGGCCAGAAACCGGCGCGAAACGCTCGACCACGTCCTTTTCTTCGGCCCGCCGGGGCTGGGTAAAACGACGCTGGCCAGGATTATCGCGGGCGAAATGGGGGTTAATATCCGGATCACATCTGGCCCGGCCATCGAGCGGCCAGGAGACCTTGCGGCTATCCTTACCAACCTTGCTCCGGGAGATGTCTTTTTTATCGACGAGATCCACCGCCTCAGCAGGCCGGTCGAGGAGATCCTCTACCCGGCGATGGAGGACCTTGCGCTCGACATTATCATCGGTAAAGGGCCAGCGGCGCGCTCGGTCCGCCTCAGCCTCGCCCCTTTCACCCTGGTAGGCGCGACTACGCGGGCTGGTCTTTTATCTTCGCCGCTACGGGACCGTTTTGGCCTCATTATCCGCTTCGACTACTACACGCCGCAGGAACTGAGCGAAATAATCACCAGGGCGGCGGGGCTTCTGGACGTTAGGATTACCGCCGCCGGCGCCGCCGAAATCGCGAGGCGTTCGCGGGGTACACCCCGGGTGGCTAACCGGCTACTGCGGCGCGTGCGGGATTACGTCCAGGTGCGGGGAGAGGGCACAGTCACTGAGGAGGCCGCCCGCGCGGCGCTCGATTTCCTCGGCGTCGATGAATTAGGGCTCGACGAGGCCGACCGGCGGCTTCTCACGACGCTCATCGAACGGTTTGGAGGCGGTCCTGCGGGCATTGAAACCCTGGCGGCGGCTACGGGGGAAGAGGTGGTAACGCTCGAGGATGTTGTCGAGCCTTATCTCATGCAGGCCGGCCTGTTAGCGCGGACGCCCCGGGGGAGGGTGGCGACGCTTTTAGCTTACCGCCACCTCGGGGTGGCGCCTCCCGCGCGGGAGGGGATGCAGGGGGTCTTGTGGTGAAGGTCGTTTTAGACGATAATAAGCTCGGGGTGAGGAAACTTGCGCGTGCTGCTTCACGTCTGCTGTGGCCCCTGCGCGATTTACCCGCTTAAGGTGCTGCAGGCGGAAGGCCACGCGGTGACGGGTTACTTTTTCAACCCGAACATCCATCCTTATACGGAGTACCGGCGCCGCGAAGAAACTCTATCTGCTTACGCTCAGGCGGAAGGTTGGCCGGTCATTTTCGCACGGGAATACCCGGTGGAAGATTACTTGCGCCAGGTGGTCTACCGGGAAGGTGAGCGGTGCCGTTTCTGCTACGCGCTGCGGCTGCGGCAGACGGCCGGCGTCGCGAAGCACGGCGGTTTTGAGGCCTTCACTACGACCCTTTTAGTGAGCCCCTTCCAGAAGCACGAACTGATCCGGGAGATAGCCACGGCGGTGGCGGCGGAGTACGGCGTGCCCTTTCTTTACCGTGACTTCCGCCCGGGGTTTAAGGAGGGCGTGGCGGAATCGAAGCGGCGCGGGATGTACCGGCAGCAGTACTGCGGCTGCCTTTACAGCGAAAAAGAACGCTACCTGCCGAAGAGAGGCGGCCGGAAGACCGCCGGTGAGGGCTGAATTTTTTTCGGGGGTTTCACGACGATTAATCGTCGCCACCGGGAATGAAAATACTTCGGTAGGCGCCGGGACGCACGGATCAAGATAGAGCACTATATTATAGAAGTGCATGTTTTCAAGGGGGAGACGGTGTGGAAATCTGGCAGAGTTTCGCGAAGCTTCTGATTATGGCGGGGATATTTTTAGTGGCGCTTGGCGTCCTTATGCTCTTTGCGGGAAAGATTCCGGGCTTGGGTCGCCTGCCGGGCGACATCTACTTCCACCGCGGTAACTTTACCTTCTATTTTCCGCTGGCAACAAGTATCATTTTGAGTATCTTACTTACCATTATCATTAATCTACTGCTCCGGCGTTGAGCAGCGGTCTGTTACCCCCGCTCTTTCTTCCCAAAAAACGTAATATCTGTTAAAGAGAGCAGGAATTTTAAGTTCACTGTCGAAATTTGTTCTGCAAGAGCGCCCCACAGGAGGGTGGAACCGGTGACGGAGCTCAGGAAAGCTGTTAAATGGGTTCTGGTTGCCTGGCTGGTATTGGGATTTTGGGGCGTCCTTGTTTTCCTCTTGCCGCGGGCGGCGGGCGCGGCGGAACTGGTGGTCCAAGAGAAGGGGAGCGTGAATATCCGGCAGGGGCCGGGAACAGGCTACGCCGTTATCGCAAGGGTGGCGCCGGGCACGAAGCTTGTTTCCCTGGCCGCGCAAGCGGGCTGGTTTAAGGTCCGGCTGGCTACGGGGCAGACGGGCTGGGTGGCCGGCTGGCTGGTAAAGCCTGCGGTTTCTGCGCCAGCCGGAGGGGGCATCTCCCAGAGTCCGGCGGCCGTGGTGGTTACCGGGGAGCGGGTTAACCTGCGGCGCGGTCCCGGTACCGGGTACGCAATAACAGGTCAGGCCACCAAGGGAACACAGCTGGCCGTAGCCGGGCGCTCGGGCGACTGGTACAAGGTGAAGTTACGGGAGGGCCAGTTGGCCTGGGTGGCAGGGTGGCTCGTTAAGCCTATTTTGGCGGCGCAGGTTGAAAAAGAGGGTGCGGGACAGGCGAGTGAGAAAAACGCGGGGCAGGGCGCGACCGGAGCGCTCGTGGTAAAAGGAGATGTTGTGAACCTCCGGACGGGCCCCGGAACCGGTTACGGGATTGTGGGGCGGATGGCGCGGGGGCTCCGGCTGGAGCTTTTAGAGGCGCGGGACGGCTGGTATAAAGTGCGGCTGGCTACGGGGCAGACGGGCTGGGTGGCCGGCTGGCTGGTGGAAGCTGTCCCCGAGGTACCCGCGGCGCAGCCTCCGGCGCGCGAAGAAACCGTCTCCCGGGGACCGGCGCCGGAAGCGCCGGCGCAACCGCAGGTACCACCCTTTACCGCGCGTGCCTTCACCCGGCCGGTCCGAGTGCTTCTGGCGGCAGACGTGCCGGCTGCGGTGAGCGTCTATGGCGATTATGCGTTAGTTGACGGATTAACGGGAAATGTTCTTTTCCGAACCGCTAATACCGATCAACTGGGGCTTTCGCTGACGGTTCTGCCCGAAGCAGCGGTGGACCAGACCGTTTATGCTATTGCCTTGGAGAAAAACCGTCAGTTTCTCGGCAACTTCGCCGGCCCGCTTGTCCTGGCGGAGGGTAGTGGTGCCACCGGGAACTATTTTACATTGAACACCGGCGGTGGTTCGCGGCGGTACAGGGGCAACCTCATTGTTAGGTTACAGGGCGGGAAGTTTCTTCTCGTTAACGAACTGCCAATTGAGGAGTATCTCTATGGCGTGGTGCCGTGTGAGATGCCGTACCGGTGGCCGGCAGAGGCTTTGAAAGCCCAGGCGGTGGCAGCTCGCTCTTACGCGCTCCGGAAGGTGCAGGAGAGTGAGGACGCGCCTTTCCACGTTTACGCCACGCAAGCGGACCAGGTTTACGGCGGGATGGACGCCGAGCGGCCGGAAACGACGGCGGCAATCAAGGCCACGGAGGGGCTTGTCCTGAAATACGGCGGTGAGGTGGTAACTGCCTATTTTCATAGTTCGGACGGCGGCTATACGGAGAATAGCGAGGATGTCTGGCGCAACTGGTGCGGTTACATCCGGGGTAAGGCCGACCCTTACGACCGGCATCCAGAGAACCCCCACTACGGCTGGAGTGTCAGTTATTCGGTTTATGACCTCGCGCGTTGTCTCCAGGAGCGCCAGGTTAATTTCAGCGTGGTCACGGCGGTCTACGTTACCGGAAAGACGGCGGTCAGCGGGCGGATCAAGCAGTTAGAAGTCCACGGTACCGGCCCGGATGGTATGCCGTGCGTCCAAACGCTCCGCAATGCCGACTGGGTGCGCTGCGTCTTCCGTCTCAAGGCGCCGGCGGCCGACATCGTAAAAACTTACGACCCGCTCACGGGGGCGCTTGTTGGGGTGACCTTTACGGGGAACGGTTGGGGGCACGCCCTCGGTATGTCCCAGTGGGGCGCGCGTACGATGGCGGAGCAGGGCTTAAACTTCAGGGATATTTTAAACTTTTATTATACCGGGGCAACTCTGGAGCACGTATAAGCCAGGCTGCGGAGGCGGGACCGGGCCGGATAGCCGGGCTTGCGGCGTGGGCAGAATAGAAAACGGCCCGGCAGCGGGGGCAACGGCATGAGGGGGCGGCCGGCACATGGGTTTCTATCAGGAAGAGGGAAGGGGGCTTGTGGTAAGCCCCCTCTAAATTAGCGTCAGCCGCGGTTACCTTGCACCGGCCCGGGCTTAGTGCGACTTGGTTTCCCCCGTCGCGCCTTCCTGGGCTTTAAGGTAACCTTCCGCGAGTTGCTCGTTCACGTGGAGGACGCCCTTGTTGAGGTTCTTGAGCGGGTAAGCGTCGGTGATGACCGGGAGCTTATCGGCCTGCGCCTGGGTGGTCACCACCGTCCCGGCGGGGACGTAGCGCCCGTCGGGCACCTTTACGCCGTTGAGAAGCTTGGCACCCGGCTCGATAACGCAGTTCTTGCCGACCTGGGCCTTGAAGACTAGTGCCTGCATGCCAACGAAGGTGCCGTCGTCAACCAGCGCGGGGCCGTGGACTTGCGCCTGGTGCGCCAGGGAAACGTGTTTGCCTATATAAACGGCGTACTTCTTGCCGCCGTACTCAACCAGGTTCTTTTCCACCGGTTTGCCGTTATCCTCGGTTTCCAGTGCGTGCAGGACCACACCGTCCTGGACGTTGGAGCCTTCGCCGACGTAAATCGGCTGGCCCTCATCGCCGCGGACGGAGGCGAACGGCGCCACGTAAACCTTAGAACCGATTTCGACATTGCCGATGACGGAAGCTAACGGGTCAATATAGGCGTCCTTGGCGATAACCGGGGTTTCCGTCGTGGGGTTAAAGGTGGTCACAACGTTCGGCCTGATGTTCGCCGGTTTGGCCGGTTCTTTTGTGGCGGTGGTTTGGGTGGAAGCGCAGCCGGCGGTAAAGCAGAGGGTGGCACCGACTGCAACAACGGTTAGCATCTTAGGCAAACGCATCTGTTGATACCTCCCGCGTGGATTATGGTTTTAAGGGAAAGGGCGTTCTTTCTTTCAGGAAGAAAGCTTTACCGAAAAAACTCTCACCTCCCCACTTTTAAAAACCACTATTCCGTTGTCAACGGTAGATTCCTGCCGTTCTGCCTTAAAAATTTCTGAATATTTTGTCGAAGAAAAAAGTAAACGCGGCAGCAGGAGAAGGGATGGCTTGTCCGGAAGGTAAAAAATACAATCGCCCCAAGGAGATGTGATTTTAGGAGGGGGCCGTTTGCAGCAGGAACGGGATTTTTACCTGGCCTGGCAGCTTCTCCTGCCGGGGCAGAGCCGCCGGTTCCATGATCTTCTCGCCGTAGCTGGTTCGCCCCGGGAAGCTTTCAGGCTTCCTTTTGCCCGGCTGGCGGCATTGCTTGGAGAAAAGGAGGCTGCAGAACTGGTCAGGCGCCGGGATGCCCTTGACATCAAGCGGGAATTAGATAAACTAAGACAGGCTGGCGCCGGTTTCGTCACCCTGGCGGACGAGGATTATCCTGCCCCTTTGCGGGAAATCCCAGATCCGCCGGCGGCCCTTTTCTACCGTGGTAACCTGGTTGCGGGTGAGGTGGCGGTAGCTATTGTGGGCACGCGCCGCTGCTCACACTACGGACGCGTGGTTGCGGAAGAGCTGGCCGGAGAGATTGCCGGGGCCGGGGTTGCGGTGGTGAGCGGCCTTGCCCGAGGCGTGGACGCGGCGGCCCACCGCGGGGCTCTCGCGGCCGGAGGGCGAACGATTGCCGTGCTTGGCACCGGCCTTGATACCTGTTATCCCCGGGAAAACCAGCAACTGTTAGAGGAGATTGCCTCCCGGGGGCTGGTTTTGACCGAGTTCCCCCTATGCATGCCGCCGGAGCCGTGGCATTTCCCGGTACGCAACCGCATCATTGCCGGGTTGTCACAGGCCGTGGTGGTGGTAGAGGCCGGGAGGCGGAGCGGGGCGCTGATCACCGCTGATCTGGCGCTGGAGCAGGGCCGGGAGGTGATGGCGGTTCCCGGCAATATTACCAGCCCGCTCAGCTTTGGTCCGAACTGGCTTTTGAAGCAAGGAGCGCGACCGGTAACCAGCGGTCTTGATGTCCTGGAAGGAATTGGTCAGGCTGTGCTCTTTCCGGCTGCCGGCTCGGGCGGGCCGGCGCTCGACGAGTTTGAGACGGCCCTCCTGACGCTTTTGGATGACGAAGCGCTTACGCAGGAAGAGATTATCCGGCGGTTGAAAGCGCCGGCGCATAAAGTGCTTTCGGTTTTGGTATATCTGGAGTTGAAAGGCTTTGTACGCGCGTTTCCCGGTGGGCTGTACGTCAAAACCCGCCGGGCGGCGCTGGCTGAGGGGGAATCACCTTCGTGAAAGGGCCGCGCGATTCAAAAGGCGGCTCCTGCCAGCAAGAAGAGGAAACCCGGCGGCGTTTTGCTACATCCTGAGGTTTTTACGGGGTGATGGCTAAGGCATAATGAAAACTCTCGTTATCGTGGAGTCACCGGCAAAGGCGAGGACGCTCGCCAAGTTCCTCGGCAAGTCCTATACGGTGCGGGCTTCGATGGGTCACGTGCGGGATTTGCCGAAGAGCGAGCTTGGTGTGGACGTGGAGAGGGGTTTTCAACCCAAGTACATCACGATCAGGGGCAAAGGAGCGATGATCCGGGAGCTCAAGAGCGCCCGCGGACATCACGACGTGGTCTTATTAGCTTCGGACCCCGACCGGGAGGGAGAGGCGATCGCCTGGCACATCTGCCAGCTCTTGAATATACCGCCTGAGGCTCCCTGCCGCATAGAGTTTAACGAGATCACATTAGCCGCGGTCACGGAGGCGCTTAAGAAACCGCGACCGATCAATATCCACCAGGTGAATGCGCAGCAGGCCCGGCGGGTGCTTGATAGACTGGTTGGTTATAACTTGAGCCCGCTCCTCTGGCGTAAGGTGCGGCGGGGCCTCTCTGCGGGCAGGGTGCAGTCGGTGGCGTTACGTCTCATCTGCGACCGGGAAAAAGAGATTGAGGCCTTCGTTCCGGAAGAGTACTGGACGCTGACCGCCCGCCTGCAGAAAGAAGGATATCCGCCTTTTGAGGCCCGGCTTATGAAGATGGGCGAAGAAAAGGTGGCGTTGCGTTCGGAAGGAGATGTGCAGGCGGTTCTTGCTGCTCTTCAGGGGCAGCCCTTCACCGTTTACCGGATCGGGCGTCAGGAGAAAATTAAGCGGCCACCGTTGCCCTTTACCACGAGTACGTTACAGCAGGAAGCCAACAAGCGCTTCGGCTTCACCCCCCAGCGGACGATGCTAATCGCGCAGCAGCTTTACGAGGGCATCGAGCTGGGGAAAGAAGGCCCGGTGGGCCTGGTAACGTATATCCGCACGGATTCGGTCCGGGTTGCCACTGCCGCCGCCCAGGAGGCGGCGCAGTACATAACGGCGCGGTTCGGCCGGGAATATGCGGGGGACGGCAAGGAGAGAACTGTGCTGCCGAAAGGAACCCGCATCCAGGACGCGCACGAGGCGATAAGGCCTACCGCCGTGGCGCGCGAACCAGAAGCGATAAAAAAGTACCTGACGGAGGAGCAGTTCAAACTTTACGGGCTGATCTGGGAAAGGTTTGTTGCCAGTGAGATGGCTCCCGCCGTTTTTGACGTAACGCGGGTGGATATCGGCGCGGGGGACTACCTTTTCCGGGCCACCGGCGCCGTGCTGCGTTTTGCGGGCTTTTTGCAGCTTGTGGGGGAGACTCCCGAAGAGGAAGAGTTAGGCGTTGCGCTTCCGGAGCTCGTAGAAGGGGAAAGGCTTTCGCTGGTCGAATTGGTACCCAAGCAGCACTGGACACAGCCACCGCCCCGCTATACGGAGGCTTCGCTTGTCAGGGCGCTTGAAGAGAATGGCGTTGGTCGCCCGAGCACTTACGCGCCAACGATCGAAACGATCATCAAGCGGGGTTACGTATCGCGTAAGGGCCGGGTTCTCCACCCCACCGAGCTGGGGAAAACGGTTGTCGAATTGCTAAAAGCCTACTTTCCGGGGATAATCGACATCCAGTTCACCGCGATGATGGAGGAAAAGCTTGACGCTATTGAGGAAGGCAAGGCGGACTGGGTGAAGTTGCTGGAAGATTTCTACGAGCCGTTCAAGGAAGAGCTGCGTAAGGCGGATATTGAAGTCGAGCGGATCAAGGTAACGGAAGAAGTCTCCGGGGAGGTCTGTGAGCGGTGCGGGCGGTCGATGGTGGTAAAGCAAGGCCGCTACGGTAAATTCCTGGCCTGTCCCGGTTTTCCGGAGTGCCGGAATACCCGCCCGCTCCGCACGGGGACAGGTATCCCTTGCCCCGAGTGTGGCGCGGAACTCGTGTTGCGCCACACCAAGAAGGGGCGGCCTTTTTACGGCTGCAGCCGCTACCCGGAGTGCGCTTTCACCACTTGGCGCGAACCGGTAAAAGAAAGGTGCCCCCAGTGCAACGGCCTGTTAGTGCGCGAAAAGGGGCGCAAACAAGAGTTTCTGGTATGTTTGAATAAGGAGTGCGGTTACAAACGACCGGTTGAGCGGGCCGGAGGAGGAACGGGAGAATGAAGGGCGTGCTGATTGTCGGTGCCGGCCTTGCGGGGTCCGAGGCGGCGTGGCAGGTTGCCCGCCGGGGGGTACCGGTTATCCTCTACGAGATGCGCCCAGAGAAAAAAACGCCTGCCCACCACACGGGCGATTTCGCCGAGTTAGTATGCTCTAATTCCCTGCGCGCGCAGGCGCTAGAGAACGCGGTAGGGCTCCTGAAAGAAGAGATGCGGCGGCTTGATTCGCTCATTATGCAGGCGGCAGACGCCACCCGGGTTCCCGCGGGAGGTGCGCTGGCGGTTGACCGCCAGGCCTTTGCAGGCTATATCACTGAGGCGCTCACCCGCGAGCCGCTGGTCACGGTCCGGCGCGAAGAGGTAACGGCGATTCCGGACCATACGCCGGCAATCATCGCTACGGGGCCGCTCACCTCTGACGCCCTCGCCCGGGCGATCCGGGAGCTGACGGGCGAGGATTACCTCTATTTTTACGATGCGGTCGCGCCGATCGTTACCCTCGAATCGATCAATATGGAAAAGGTCTTCTGGGCCTCCCGCTACGAGAAGGGCGAGGCGGCGTACCTCAACTGCCCGATGACGGAAGAGGAATACGAGCGGTTTTACGCAGCCCTGGTGACGGCCGAACGGGCACCGCTTAAGGCGTTTGAGCAGGAGGTCCATTTTGAGGGCTGTATGCCGGTGGAAGCGATGGCGGCGCGCGGGAAGGAGACCCTGCTTTTCGGCCCGTTGAAACCGGTAGGCCTCATCGACCCCCGCACCGGGAAACGGCCCTATGCGGTGGTGCAGCTCCGGCAGGATAACCGCGAGGGGACCCTTTTAAATATGGTGGGCTTTCAGACCAACCTCAAGTGGGGGGAGCAGCAGCGTGTCTTCCGGCTGATCCCGGGCCTGGAGAACGCGGAGTTTGTGCGCTACGGGGTCATGCACCGGAACACCTACCTCAACGCCCCGGTGCTGCTTGCGGCGACGCTGGAGTGTAAAAGAAGGCCGGGGCTCTTCTTTGCCGGACAGATTACGGGGGTAGAGGGTTATGTGGAGTCGGCAGCCGCAGGGTTGATCGCGGGAATTAACGCGGCACGCCTGGTTCAAGGGCGCGAACCGGTCATCTTCCCGCCAGAGACGGCCCACGGCGCCTTAACGCGTTACATCACCACCGCCGACCCGAAGAACTTCCAACCCATGAATGTGAACTACGGTCTTTTCCCGCCGCTTGCGGAAAAGATCAGGGACCGGAAGCGGCGGAACCTCATGTTAGCCGAACGGGCCCTCCGGGTGCTCGATGCGTGGCGGCGTGAAGTAGGTCTATGAAAGCTACTTGTCCCTTAGACTGATAGGCGGCTCGCGGCGGCACGGGATAGGTTCAGGAATTGGGGCGCGGCCGGCCTGGTAGTAACCCGCGGAGGAGAACATGGATGTACGGGTACCTCGACCGTTTTCTGATCTTTCTCCAAACGGAGAAGCGGGCTTCGCCGCGAACGGTTGCGGAGTACCAGAAAGACATCTTCGACGGGATTGATTTTTTCGCGGCGGTGCTCAAGGTGCCGGATGAGGAACTGACGCCGGCGGCGATAACCCCGGCGCTGGTGCGCCGCTACCTTGCTCACCTGAATGAGCGGGGACTTGCCCGGAATTCACTTCTCCGCAAGCTTGCCGCCTGGCGGAGCTTCTTCCGGTTTCTGGTACGGGAGGGCGTGGTTACGGGCAACCCGTTAGCGAAAATTGCCTCGCCGCGGCGCGAACGGCGTCTCCCGCGCGTCCTCTTCCAGGCGGAGGCGAAGCGGCTGGTGGAGGCGGCGACGCAAACCTCACCGCTGCGCTTGCGAGACCGGGCAATCCTCGAGGTCCTCTACGGCGCGGGCTTGAGGGTTTCGGAGCTCGTGGGCCTAGATGTTGGGGATCTGGACTTAGGGGGTGCTTGCCTGCGGGTATTAGGCAAGGGCGCGAAGGAGCGCTTGGTTCCGGTGGGGAGCTACGCCGTGCGTGCCCTGCGGGCTTACCTGCAGCGCGGCCGGCCGCTGTTGCTCGGGCAACGCACCGGCGCCGTAGAGCACGCTCTTTTCCTTAACCGGTCGGGACGGCGCCTTTCCGCGCGAGCGGTCAGAAATATTATCAAGACTTACGCGGCGCAGGCGGGGGTGGAGGGACGGGTAAGCCCGCATACCCTACGCCACTCTTTCGCCACCCACCTGCTGGACGGCGGTGCCGACCTGCGGGTGGTACAGGAGTTGTTGGGACATGCCCGCCTTTCCACGACGCAGGTTTACACGCACCTGAGCAAAGAAAAAGTGAAGCGGGTTTACGAAAAGACGCACCCCAGGGCGTAAAAAACGCGGGGTGAGGAGTGAGGGAAAATGCTTCAGGGGACGACGATTGTGGCGGTAAAACGGGATGGCCGGGTGGCCCTGGCTGGCGACGGGCAGGTGACGCTTGGGCAGAACACCATCATCAAACAGGGGGCCCGCAAGGTCCGGCGCCTTTATAATGGAAAGGTGTTAGCGGGATTTGCGGGGAGCGTTGCGGACGCGCTCGCCCTCTTCGACCGTTTTGAGGGGAAGTTAGAAGAGGCGCAGGGTAACCTCTTACGGGCGGCGGTAAACTTAGCGAAGGAGTGGCGCACCGACAAACTGTTGCGCCGGTTAGAAGCGGTTCTTGTAGTAGCGGACCGCGAGCACCTGCTTATGGTCACGGGGAGCGGTGAAGTGATCGAGCCGGACGACGGCATCGTGGCGCTCGGTTCAGGAGGACCGTACGCCCTGGCGGCCGCCCGGGCGCTCTTGTACCATACGGGATACGATGCCGTAACGATTGCCCGGGAAGCGTTGCGGATAACGGCATCCATCTGTGTCTATACGAACGAGCAGATCACGGTGGAAGAACTTTAGTTTAGAGGGGGCTTTAACGAATTGGAGTATCTTACGCCGCGCCAGATTGTTGCCGAGCTTGACCGTTACATTGTAGGGCAGGACGAGGCTAAAAAGGCGGTGGCTGTCGCGCTACGGAACCGCTACCGCCGCAGTAAACTGCCGCCGGAGCTGCGGGACGAGGTGATGCCTAAGAACATCCTTATGATTGGCCCGACGGGTGTGGGAAAAACGGAGATTGCCCGGCGGCTGGCCCGGCTCGTCAACGCGCCCTTTGTCAAGGTCGAGGCCACGAAATTTACCGAAATCGGCTACGTCGGCCGGGACGTCGAAGGTATGGTCCGCGACCTGGTAGAAACGGCGGTCCGGATGGTCAAGCAGGAAAAGTTCGCTGCTGTAGAAGAGAAGGCCAGGGAACTTGCTGCCGAGCGCATTGTAGAGATCATGGCGCCCTACCCGGAGCGGAATTTGCGTAACCCGCTCGAGCTTATCTTTGGGACTGCGCGCGCGGGCGGTGAGGATTTTCAGACGGAAGAAAAGATGCGGCAGGTCGATTACCGGCGGCAGGTGCTCCGGGAGCGGCTGGCGCGGGGCGAGCTCGAGAACGAATACATCGAGATCGAGGTGGAGGACCGGACGGTTCCCTTCCTGGAGATTTTTTCGGGCGCCGGGGTGGAAGAGATGGGGATCAACTTCCAGGACCTGATGGGTAGTGTTTTCCCCGCCCGCAAGAAGAAACGGCGGGTTACCGTCCAGGAGGCGCGCCGCATCCTCGCCCAGCAAGAGGCTAACAAGCTCATTGACATGGATGAGGTGACGAGTGAAGCGATCACGCGCGCAGAGGAGGACGGCATCATTTTTATCGACGAGATAGATAAGATCGCCGGGCGTGAGGGCGGAACAGGCCCTGACGTTTCGCGGGGCGGCGTGCAGCGGGACATCTTGCCCATTGTCGAAGGCTCAACGGTCCATACCAAATACGGACCGGTGAAAACGGACCACATCCTCTTCATCGCCGCAGGGGCCTTTCACACTACTAAGCCGTCAGACCTGATTCCGGAGCTGCAGGGACGCTTTCCGATCCGGGTAGAGCTGAAGGCCCTTACGCGCGAAGACTTTCTGCAGATTTTGACGGAGCCGACCAACGCTTTGATCCGACAGTACGTGGCACTTTTAGCCACTGAAGGCGTGAAACTTGAATTTTCAAAAAATTCCCTTGGCGCCATCGCCGATATCGCTTATACTATTAATGAACAAACAGAAAATATTGGCGCGCGGCGTTTGCACACCGTTCTCGAGAAGCTTCTGGAAGATATTTCTTTTCAAGCGCCCGAGCTTCAGGGGCAGACAGTTACGATCGACGAGGCCTACGTGACGCAAAAGTTAGGACCGATCGTGGCCCGGGAGGACCTGAGCCGTTACATCCTGTAGATTACGGGGGGGTTTTCCGGTGGAAACCCTTTTGCGAAAGGCGCGGGTTTTAAACGGCATTTTGCAAAAGAAATCGGTTCAGTATGTAGATTTTGGCGCGGTCGCTGCTGTTTTAAGCGAGCTGATCCGCGCCAACGTTTATTTGGTGGACGATCAGGGTAAGATTCTTGGATACGCCTTCATGGCCGGTTTTTCCTGTAGGGTCATCTCCGGCATCATCCAGGATGCCGGTTTCCCCCCGAAATATAACAAAGCCCTCCTTGAGGTCACAGAGACGAAGGCGAATTTTCACCCGGAGGCCAACACCTGCATCTTTAATCCCGATACGGAGTGCTCCTACCTTAACCTCACGGTGACCGTTGTGCCGATCTTAGGGGCAGGAGCACGCTTAGGAACGCTGGTGCTGGCAAAGTTTAACCGGCTCTTCAGTACCAGCGACTTGATTCTGGCCGAGCACGGGGCAACGGTCGTAGGGATGGAGATCTTCCGCTCGCGCATGGAGAAGATGGCGCAAGAGGCGCGGAAGCGGGCGGCCGTTCAGGTGGCCCTCGGAAGCCTTTCTTACTCGGAGCTTGACGCGGCCAGGCATGTCTTTGCGGAGCTCGGTGGTCAGGAAGGATTTTTGGTGGCGAGCAAGATTGCGGATAAGGCCGGTATTACGCGGTCGGTTATCGTGAACGCGCTGCGCAAATTTGAAAGCGCGGGCGTGGTTGAAACGCGCTCCCTGGGCATGAAGGGCACCTACATTCGCATCCTTAACGACTACCTCCTGGACGAACTTCAGCACTACAAACACGTTTGAGCTGTTGCGGATTCCGGAAGGGCGTGGTAAAATAAATCCTGTTGATTCAATACACACGTTGCCCGATTTCCGGGGCGGGTGCCTGCGGGTCCCCCGGAATAATGACGGCAGCGGCGGTAAAAAACCCTGGCGGAAGGAGGTGGAAATGTGGCGGTTGTTTCTATGAAGCAGTTGCTCGAGGCCGGGGTGCATTTTGGACACCAGACGCGGCGCTGGAACCCCAAGATGGCACCCTATATTTTTATGGACCGCAACGGCATTTACATCATCGACCTGCAGAAAACGGTTAAGAAGATCGAGGAAGCCTACAATTTCGTCAAGGAACTTGCGGCCAACGGCGGGACAGTTCTCTTTGTGGGCACGAAGAAGCAGGCGCAGCAGTCTATCCAGGAAGAGGCTGAGCGCTGCGGCATGTTCTACGTCAACCAGCGGTGGCTGGGCGGCATGCTCACAAACTTCCAGACGATCAGGAGGCGCGTCGAGCGGCTGCATGAACTCGAGCGACTTATTGAGAGCGGTCAGCTCGAGCTGCGGACCAAGAAAGAGGCGGCCGAGCTTCTGCGCGAGAAAGAGAAGCTGCAGAAGTACTTAGGCGGGATCAAGAACATGCGGCGGCTGCCAGATGCGCTTTTCGTGGTGGACCCGCGGAAGGAGCGGATTGCCGTAGCCGAGGCCCGCAAGTTACGGATCCCCGTCGTGGCGATTGTCGATACGAACTGCGATCCAGACCTCATCGATTACGTGATACCGGGGAACGACGACGCGATCCGGGCGGTTCGCCTCATTACGAGCAAAATAGCCGACGCGGTGATCGAAGGCCGCGAAGGGGTTGTTGCTCCGCCGGCAGAGGAGCCGGTGGCGGAAAGTGAAGTGGCCGAGGGGGCCTGAGAGCCCCCCTCTTTTTATAAAGGCCGGTAAAGCGACGCTAAAAGCATTTTTAAGGTAAGCACTTTTTGGTTATAATCGCCTTGGGAGAAACGTTGGGCGAATTCGAGATTTACAAGGGGAGGTCAACTGGTAAGTGGAAGTTCCGGCGAAACTGGTAAAAGAGCTCCGCGAGCGGACCGGGGTCGGCATGATGGAGTGTAAGAAGGCGCTGGCCGAAACCGGGGGTGATATCGAGAAGGCGATTGTGTTGCTGCGCGAGAGAGGACTTGCCGCGGCGGCTAAGCGCGCCGGGCGGGTAGCGGCGGAAGGGATGATTGCCGCGTACATTCACCCGGGGAGCCGTGTGGGGGTACTCGTTGAGGTTAACTGCGAGACCGATTTTGTGGCGAAGACAGACGACTTTAAAAACTTTGTGCACGACGTGACGCTTCAGATTGCGGCGAGCCGTCCGGAGTACGTCTCCCGTGAGGATGTCCCGCCGGAAGTGATCGACCGAGAAAGGGAAATTCTCCGCGCCCAGGCGCGGGCCGAAGGCAAACCCGAAAAGGTAGTGGAGAAGATGGTGGAAGGCCGTCTGGAGAAGTTTTTCAAGGAGGCCTGCCTCCTTGAGCAGCCCTTCGTTAAGAATCCGGACATCACCGTAAAAGACCTGCTTAACGAGGTCATCGTCCGCACGGGGGAGAATGTGGTAATCAGGCGATTTATCCGGTACGAATTAGGTGAGGGCGTAAAGTAACGTGCGAAACCCCTCATGAACAACTGAAATGGGGGATGGCGATGCTTACCCCAAAGTACAGGCGGGTAGTGGTTAAGATCAGCGGTGAAGCACTCGCGGGTGACCAGGGATACGGGATTGACCCGGAAATGGCGGCCTTCGTGGCCCGGGAGATTAAGGATGTGATCCAGCAGTTTAGGGTTGAGGTAGCGGTGGTGGTTGGTGGCGGGAACATCTGGCGCGGCATCGCCGGGAGTGCGAAGGGGATGGACCGGGCGACGGCCGATTACATGGGGATGTTGGCCACCACCATCAATGCCCTGGCCTTACAGGATGCGCTTGAGAAGGCCGGGGTTGATACCCGGGTCCAGACGGCGATTGAGATGCGGGCGATCGCCGAGCCCTATATCAGGCGGCGGGCGATTCGCCACCTCCAGAAGGGGCGCGTGGTAATCTTCGCCGCGGGAACGGGTAGCCCCTATTTCTCCACGGATACGACGGCGGCACTGCGGGCGGCTGAGGTCGAGGCCGACGCTATCCTGATGGCGAAACGGGGTGTAGATGGTGTTTACGACGACGATCCGGAGAAGAACCCGCAGGCGCGGAAGTTCGAGTCCCTGACCTACATCGAAATGCTCAACCGCGGCCTCGGCGTGATGGACGCCACCGCCGCCTCGCTCTGCATGGATAACAACATCCCGGTTATTGTTTTCAACGTGCGGGAGAAAGGGAATATCCGGCGCGCGATCCTCGGCGACAGGATAGGAACTTACATAGGGAGTGATGCAGCGTGCGTGAACTCGTAACCCAGGCCGAAGACCTGATGAAAAAGGCGGTGGAGCACTTACGGAAAGAGTTGCTCGCCGTGCGGACGAGTCGGGCGACGCCTGCGCTCCTCGATAAGGTGATGGTTAACTATTACGGAACCCCGACTCCTGTGAACCAGCTGGCCACCATTAGTGTTCCCGAACCGCGGCTGCTGCTCGTCCAGCCCTGGGACAAATCGGTGCTCGGTGAAATCGAGCGGGCGATCATGAAATCCGACCTGGGACTTAACCCGATGAATGACGGGACGGTTATCCGCCTTGTCTTGCCGCAGCTTACCCAGGAGCGGCGCCAGGAATTGGTGAAGGTGGTGCGCAAAAAGGCCGAAGAAGGCAGGGTGGCGGTGCGGAATATCCGGCGCGAGATTAACGACGACCTCAAGGCCAGGCAGAAGGAGGGAGGCTTTTCGGAGGACGAGCTGAAAAGACTCCAGGGTGAGGTTCAGAAATTGACGGATAAATATATAAAAGAAATAGACGATCTCCTTGCCGCCAAAGAAAAGGAAATTATGGAAGTGTAGCGCGGTGTTAGAGGAGTTGCTGGGTCGCGAACTGGGCGAAGCGTTGGTGCGTCTCGAGCGGGCCGGTTTCCGCCCGGAGGTGAAGGTAACGGTGGCGCCGAAGGGACAGGCTGCAGAAAGGCAGCGCGTGGTCCGGTTGCGGCTGCTTCCGGAGATGAGGGTTGAGCTGCTTGTTGTTTACGACGCCGTCTCCCTGCCGGGGAACGCAAATTGTTGGGGGGCAGTCTAATGCTGAGCCGGATCGCCAACCGGCGAAAAATGCCGGAACAAGAGCTGCCACGTGATGAGGCCGCCCTCAGGGCGATGCTCAACCCTGCACGCCTGCCACGGCACGTCGCCGTTATTATGGACGGAAACGGACGCTGGGCGGTAAAGCGGGGCTTGCCGCGTAGTGTCGGCCACCGGGCGGGGGTAAAGTCGCTGCGCGAAGTAGTTCGCCTTGCGGGCGAGCTCGGGATCGGCGCGTTGTCGGCCTACGCCTTTTCTACGGAGAACTGGCGCCGGCCGCCCGAAGAGGTTTCCTTCCTGATGGAGCTTTTCGTCGAATATGCCGAGCGGGAACTGGCAGAACTACAGCGGAATGAAGTTCGGGTTAAGGTTATCGGCCGGCTTGAGGGGCTGCCGGAACGCGTGCGGGAAGCAATCGCGATGTTAGAGCGGGAGACGCTTAAAGGTAAGCGCTTGACCCTTAATTTAGCCGTGAACTACGGTGCCCGGTGGGAAATTGTTGACGCCGTCAGGGCTATTGCCCGCAAGGTAAAAGAGGGAAAGCTGCAGCCCGAGGAGATCGACGAGAAGGTTTTCAGCAGCCATCTTTATACGGCGGGCCTTCCCGACCCGGACCTTTTAATCCGGCCAGCAGGCGAAATGCGGGTAAGCAACTTTCTGCTTTGGCAGCTCGCCTATACGGAGTTTTACGTAACACCGGTCTTATGGCCCGATTTTGGACGGGTAGAATTCTTACAAGCGCTGGTAAGCTTCCAGCGGCGTGAGCGCCGCTTCGGGGGGCTCAACCGCAACCCGGTAGGTTAAACAGGTTCTGGGAACTGATGGTCACCAGGCGAAATGATACCCTTTTACTGCGGATAATAACCGCTTCGGTAGGAGTACCGGTACTTCTTTTTGTGGCCTGCAAGGGAGGGGGATCGCTTCTTCTACTGGTCGGCCTTCTCTACCTGGCCGGCTTGCGGGAGAACTTGCGCCTCCTGACTGGGGTAGGTCTCACGCCTAGTCCATTTATTGCTTATCTGATTGCTCTGACGCTGCTTTTGGTTACCTATTTTTATCCTGAGCAATTTCCCGGCGCCCTGGTTTACGCTCTTTTATTGTCTGTTCTCCCGCTGGTCCTTTTCTTCCCGCGCTATTCGCCACCTGAGGCGGGGGTAACTTTTCTGAGTACCGCCTACCTTTCTCTTTTTCTTTACCTCTACCTGTTACGGTGCCTCCCCCAGGGGCGGAGCTGGGTGCTGTTGGCCTTAGTAGTTACCTGGGCCTTCGATACGGCGGCCTATTTCGCGGGGCGTTATCTCGGAAAGCGGCGCTTAACACCGGGCTTAAGCCCGGGCAAGACGGTAGAGGGATTTGCGGCCGGCCTTCTCGCCAGCGCGTTGGTCGCTGCCCTTTTTGCCCGGTGGTTGCCTGTCGGACCGTTTCTGCTCTTTGTCCTCGGGGCCGTCGCGGGTATCGCCGCGCAGGTGGGGGACCTGGTCTTCTCGGCGGTGAAACGAGCGGCAGGCCACAAGGATGCCGGGAGGATCATCCCCGGTCACGGGGGTGTGCTCGACCGGTTTGACAGTATGCTCCTCACGGCGCCGCTCATTTACGCAGCGGCGCGCCTGCTAACTTAACGGAGGGGTAAGATGCCGGAGTGGCTGCGGCGGCTTCTGTTCGTGACGGCCGGAGTGTTGGCTTTCACCTTTCTAACTGCTCTCGGGCTGGTCGTTCTTCGCTATGCGGTAGTGGCGCTATTGCCCTTTATCATTGCCGTTATCTTTGCCGCCTTGATCGAGCCGCTGGTGCGGCTTTTCGGCCGGCGTCTCCCGCGGGGGCTTGCTGTTTTCCTCTCCATGATCGTCTTTTTCGCGGTGGCCGGCGCGTTGGTGACCCTTCTGGTAGCGCACCTGGTCACTGAACTTGCCGATATTTCGGTGCACCTGCCCGCTTATGTTGGCGAGGCCCGGCGCATTCTTACCGACCTAATCGTAAAGGCCAGGGCAGGCTACGGCGCTCTGCCGCCTGAGGCGGTGCGGTACCTCGAGAGCGGGATTGAAGCCCTTACCGCGAGCGCGCGGCATTCGCTCGGGACGCTGATCAGCTCGCTTCTGGGCTTTTTAGGCTCCCTTCCTAGCGCGGCGCTGGTTTTAGTGGTGAGCGTCCTGGCGACCTATTTTATCAGCCGGGACCGGGAGAAGATCGGCAAGCTTTGGGCACGGGCGGTTCCGGCGCCGCTTGGCACCCGGGTGGCCTTTATGGGCCACGAAGCTGTGGGGGCCTTTTTCGGCTACTGCCGGGCGCAGATGGTCCTTGTGGCCCTGACGGTTGTTCTTTCTACAGCCGGGCTTTATATTTTAAAGGTAAAGTACGCGCTTAGCCTCGGGCTGGTGATCGGCTTTTTTGATCTGGTTCCGGTCCTAGGACCGAGCACCATTTTTATTCCGTGGATTGTAGCCGCCTTTTTTGCCGGGGCTAAGGCTTTCAGCCTAAAACTGCTCGTCCTTTACGTGATTGTGTTTGCGGTGCGGCAGCTTTTCGAGGCCAGGATCGTTGCCGTGAGCGTGGGGGCTCACCCGCTCGCCATCATGGTGGGGATGTACGCTGGGCTGAAGCTACTCGGCATCGGCGGGCTCGTCTTGGGGCCCATCACGGTGGTTCTGCTCCAGGCCGCCTACAGGGCAAGCACCTCGCGCGGCGAGAAGGAAATTGCGCGGCGCCGGTAGAGATGCGGGGGGATATTTTGGCACGCGGGATCGCTATTTTAGGGAGTACGGGTTCGATCGGGCGGCAGACGCTCGCGATTGTGCAGGAATTTCCCGAAAGGTTTGTGGTCCGGGGTCTTGCTGCGGGGCGGAACTGGGAACTGCTCTTAGAACAAACGTGCCGCTTCCGGCCCCAGGCGGTGGCTCTCCTCGAAAAAGAAGACGCGCTGCGCCTCAAGGCGGCCCTGCCGCCGGGAGTGAAAACGGCGGTTTACTGGGGGCATGAAGGTTTGCTCCAGGTGGCTACGCTGCCAGACGCCGCCATCGTCCTGACGGCGGTAACGGGCGCTGCGGGCCTTGAGCCGACCCTGGCCGCTATCGAGGCGGGGAAGGACATTGCCCTGGCTAACAAGGAGACGCTGGTGGCGGCGGGAGAAATAGTGGTGCGACGCGTGCGAGAAAAGGGCGTGCGGCTCCTGCCGGTAGACAGCGAGCATTCGGCGGTTTGGCAATGCCTTGACGGGCGCGGGGGCGTAGCCGGGATCATCCTCACCGCTTCCGGCGGCCCCTTCCGGGAGTTGAATCCTGAGGCGCTGGCGCGGGTGACGCCTGACCAGGCCTTAAAACACCCGACGTGGCAGATGGGACCCAAAATCACGGTGGATTCGGCAACCCTGATGAACAAGGGGCTCGAGGTGATCGAGGCGCATTGGCTTTTTGGCGTTTCTTATGATAATATTAGGGTGCTGGTGCACCCGCAGAGCATCGTGCACGGGATGGTCGAGTTTGCGGACGGCAATTTAGTTGCGTGCCTGAGCATTACCGACATGCGGTTGCCGATTCTTTACGCGCTCAGTTATCCGGAACGGTTAGCGAATTCCCTCCCGCGGCTCGACCTGGCGGCGGTCGGCAGGCTTAGCTTTGAGGAGCCGGATACGGAGCGTTTTCCAGCCCTACGGCTTGCCTATGCTGCGGGAAAGACCGGAGGGACGATGCCGGCAGTCCTCAACGCGGCGAACGAGGTTGCCGTGGCGGCCTTCTTGGCGGGGGAGCTGCCCTTCACCGGGATTCCGGAGGTCGTCGAAAGGGTGATGGCCCGGCACAAAGTGGAGGAGAAGCCGGAGCTGCCGGCGATTCTTTCTGCCGACCAGTGGGCGAGGGCTGCGGCGGCTGAGGTTGTGCGGGCGAGGCATTGTTAGCGTACCAGCGCAGGTTGTTTTGAGGAGTGGCGTAAATGTTAACCGTTATTGCCGGGATTGTCGTCTTTGGCATCCTTATTTTTTTTCACGAGGCGGGTCACTACTTAGCCGCGCGCCTGGTCGGTATCGGGGTGCACGAGTTCAGTCTCGGGTTCGGGCCGCGCCTCTGGGGGTTTAAGAAGGGCCGTACAGCCTACAACCTGCGGGCGATCCCGTACGGGGGATACGTGCGGTTGGTGGGCCTCGACCCGCGGGATGAGGAGCGCGACCGGCCTTACAGTTTTGCCCGTAAACCCGTTTTGCACCGGCTGATAGTGATGGTGGCGGGACCGGGAATGAATTTTGTTCTTGCGGTGGTGGCGCTTGCCCTGGTCTTTTTCATCCAGGGGGTGCCGGTTGCGACCACCCGGGTTGGCGAGGTTCTACCGGGCTATCCGGCGGCGGCGGCAGGTATTGAGCGCGGCGACCGGATAGTGGCGATTGACGGGCGGACCGTGCACCAGTGGGAAGAGGTGCTGCGCGCCATCGGTACCGAGCCGCACCGCGCAAAGGTTCTAACCGTGGAGCGCGGCGGCAAGACGATTACGGTGCGGGTAACCCCGCGCATAGACGAAAGTGGTAAGGGCAAAATCGGCCTGTCGCCGGTGGTGGTCCAGAAGCGGCTTTCGCTTTTAAGCGCCCTGCGGGTGGGAACGGAGTACACCTGCCGCATCACCGTGTTAATCGCCGACTTCCTCGGGAAGATGGTCGTCGGCCGGGCCCCGGCGGACGTTGGCGGCCCGGTTCGGGTGATGGTGGAAATCGGCAAAGCGGCGCACTTCGGGGTTTTCCCACTCATTCAGCTTATGGCTTTTCTCAGCATCAACCTTGGCTTTTTCAATCTGCTGCCGGTTCCGGCCTTAGATGGGGCCCGCGTGGCCTTCCTGCTCTGGGAAGGGGTGACCCGCCGGCCGGTGGACCCGGAAAAGGAGAGCATCGTTCACTTGGTTGGTTTCGCATTTCTTATTTTGCTGATGGTTTTAGTTACTTACCGGGACTTCATCCAACTCTCTAACGGGCTCGATTAAAGGGAGGAAGAGAATGAGGCGCGTTTCCCGCCCGGTTTGGGTCGGTGGCGTGCAGGTCGGCGGCGGGGCGCCGGTGGTAGTCCAATCGATGACGAACACCGACACCCGTGACGTGGACAAAACGGTGGCGCAGATCGAGGAGCTTGCCTCCTGGGGCTGCGAGCTTGTCCGGGTGGCGGTTCCGGACGCGGCGGCGGCAGCGGCCCTCCGGCGAATCAAAGCCGCGTCCCCTATCCCCGTTATCGCCGACATTCACTTCGACTACCGTCTGGCGCTGGCGGCGCTTGAGGCCGGGGTTGACGGCCTGCGGATTAACCCCGGGAATATCGGCGGCCGCGAGAGGGTGCGCCTTGTCGTAACCGAAGCGAAAAGGCGTGGGGTGCCGATCAGGGTCGGCGTTAACGCGGGTTCGCTGGAGCGCCGTTTGCTGGAAAAGTACGGTGGCGTTACGGCCGGGGCGCTGGTAGAAAGCGCGCTGGACCATATCCGGCTGTTAGAAGAGATGGATTTTACGGCGATTAAGGTTTCGGTGAAAGCAGCCGACGTGCCGCTGATGGTTGAAGCTTACCGGCGGCTGGCGCGGGCGGTTGATTACCCGCTCCACGTTGGGGTAACGGAGGCCGGGACGCTGCGGGCCGGGCTCGTTCGCTCGGCGGTAGGGATCGGCATCTTGTTATCCGAAGGGATCGGGGACACGATCAGGGTTTCCCTGACGGCACCGCCGCGGCACGAAGTATGGGCCGCCTGGGAGATATTAAAGGCGCTCGGCCTGCGGCGGCGGGGGGTGGAACTCATCTCGTGCCCAACCTGCGGGCGGTGCGAGATCGATCTGGTCGCTATCGCTACGGAAGTGGAGGAGCGCCTCCAGAAGGTTACGGTGCCCCTTAAAGTGGCCGTGATGGGGTGCGTGGTGAACGGCCCGGGAGAGGCCAGGGAGGCGGATGTGGGCATCGCCGGCGGTAAAGGCGTGGGGCTCCTCTTCCGCAAGGGCGAGCCGTTACGGACGGTTCCGGAGGCCCAGCTTGTGGAGGAACTGCTGCGGGAAATCCGGAGCATGGGGATAGAGGGTCTTTGATTTTTAAGCGTTCCTTGGGGGGGTAAAAACTTGCGGGTTTCACAGCTCTTCATCCCGACGATGCGGGAGGTACCGGCCGAGGCCGAGGTGGTAAGCCACCAGTTGCTCCTGCGGGCCGGCTTTATCCGTAAGGTGGCGGCAGGCATCTATCATTTCCTGCCGCTGGCCCAGCGGGTCTTGCATAAAATCACGGCGATTATCAGGGAAGAGATGGACCGGGCCGGCGGCCAGGAGATTTTGATGCCCATCATTCAGCCGGCAGAGCTGTGGCACCAGTCCAACCGCTGGAATGTTTATGGTCCCGAGCTTTTCCGGCTCCGCGACCGGCACGAGCGGGACTTCTGTCTCGGGCCTACCCACGAAGAGATGGTGACCGCCCTCGTGGCGAGCGAGGTGCGCTCTTACAGGCAGTTGCCGCTTCTCCTTTACCAGATTCAGAACAAATACCGTGACGAACGCCGCCCCCGCTTCGGGCTCCTGCGGGGCAGGGAGTTTATTATGAAGGACCTTTATTCTTTCGACCGGGATGAGGCTGGCCTCGACGTGAGTTACTGGAAGATGTTCGCTGCCTACACCCGGATTTTTACCCGCATGGGGCTCCGCTTCCGGGCAGTGGAAGCCGACACGGGCGCCATCGGTGGGAACGCGAGCCACGAGTTCATGGTCCTGGCCGATTCCGGGGAGGCGGTCGTGGTTTACTGCCCGGATGAGGCTTGCGGCTACGCCGCGAACGCGGAGAAGGCCGAGAGCCTTCTCGTGCCTTATGAGGGAGGGGATGAGGGTCCCCTCGAATTAGTGGCGACCCCGGGCAGGCGCACGGTGGAAGAGGTGACGGCCTTTTTGGGCCTTCCCACGCAGCGCCTCATCAAGACCCTGATCTACAGAACGGAGCGGGGGCTGGTGGCGGCGCTGGTCCGTGGGGACAGAGAAGTGAATGAAGTGAAGTTGCAGAATCATTTAGGGGTGCTGTCGCTTGAGCTTGCGGACGAGACGGCAATTGAGGCCGCCACCGGGGCGCCGGTCGGCTTTGCCGGGCCGGTGCATCTCGACCTGCCGCTGGTGGTTGACCGGGAGGTGGCCAATCTTAAGGCGGCGGTAGCCGGGGCTAACAGGGCTGACGCGCACTACGTGAACGTCTGTCCCGGACGCGATTTTTCGGTGGCCGACGTCGCGGACATCAGGTTGGTAACTGCGGGTGACCCGTGTCCGCGGTGCGGCGAGGCCATGCGGACTGTCAAGGGCATCGAGGTGGGCCAGGTATTCAAGTTAGGGGAAAAGTACAGCCGCCTGATGGGGGCCTACTACCTGGACGAGCAGGGGGTAAAACGTCCCATGGTGATGGGTTGCTACGGCATCGGCGTCTCGCGGACCATGGCGGCAGCGGTCGAACAGAACCACGATGCGGACGGGATCGTTTGGCCGGCGTCAATAGCGCCCTTTCACGCCGTTGTGCTGCCCGTCAACTCTCAGGACGCCAGGCAGGTGGCTGCTGCGGAAGGGGTTTACCAGATCTTGAGCGGTGCGGGGCTGGAGGTTGTTCTTGATGACCGGGACGAGCGGCCCGGAGTAAAGTTCAAGGATGCTGATCTTATTGGCTATCCGGTCAGGGTTACTGCAGGGCGCCACGTGGCCGAGGGAAAGGTTGAGGTTCGGCGCAGGCGGACGGGGGAAACCTTATTAGTAGCCGAAACTGAAGTTGTAGCGGCGGTTCAACGTTTCTTGCACGAGGGGAGCGGGGAATAACCGGTGTTTGAGCTGACGGTGGAAACCTCCTTCGCTGCGGCCCACCAGCTCGAGGGGCATCCTTCACCCTGCGGGCGCCTGCACGGGCATAACTGGGTGGTTGCCCTTACGGTGGCGGGCGAAGAGTTGGCTCCCTCAGGAATGGTGGTCGATTTTAAGGTGCTCAAAGGGGTGCTCCAGGAGGTGGTCGCGGAGCTTGACCACCGTTACCTCAACGAGCTACCCTTCTTCCGCAACGGAACGCCACCTACGGCGGAAAACATCGCCCGCTACATCTTTCTGCGGGCGACGGAGAAACTCAGCGGCCAACCCGGCGTCCGTGTCCGGCAGGTCCGGGTGGCTGAATCCCCTTCAGCATGGGTGGTTTACCGGCCGTGAAAAGTGTAGTCCTGCTTTCTGGTGGGCTTGACTCCGCGGTCTGCCTCGGCTACGCTGTCCGCGACGGTCAGGTGGTTCTGGCCCTTACCTTTGATTACGGCCAGTTAGCGGCCCGTCGCGAAATCGAAGCGGCGGCGGCACTGGCGGCTCATTACGGGGTAACGCACCAGGTGGTAGCGCTTCCTTTCCTATCAGCAATTACGACTACCGGCTTGGTCACCGGAGAGGATATCCCTGAACCGGAGGTCGCCCGACTTGATGACCAGGAGGAGGCTACGGCGCGGGCGGCCCGTGTTTGGGTGCCCAACCGCAACGGGATTTTTCTCAATATTGCGGCGGCTTTTGCGGAGCACTTGGGCGCAGCGGCGGTGGTGGCAGGCTTTAACCGCGAAGAGGCGGCAGCCTTTCCGGACAACAGCGCCGCCTTTGTGGCGGCGGCGACAGAGGCACTGCGTTACTCGACGCGCGGCCGCGTCCGCGTGGTGAGTTATACCCAGCAGCTTACGAAGGTAGAAATTGTTGAACTTGGCAGACGACTCGGCGTGCCCCTGGAGCTTGTCTGGAGTTGCTACCGCGGCGGGGAGACGATGTGCGGCCGCTGCGAGAGTTGCCAGCGCTTTTTGCGGGCCGTCGCGGCCGCGAAGGTTTAGCTTATGGTGCAGACCTTCTTTATTGAGGAGCCCCTTACCTACGACGGTCAGCAGCTGACCTCCCTGTGGGCTTTCCGGCACCTGCGCCTGCAGGGGGACAGCATCGTGGCTTTCCGGGGCGCGTGCCACGTGCGGCAGGAGGCCCTGGTCGACCTGGCCGACCACCTTGACGGTGCGTTCATCTATAGCCCTGACATGCTTCATTTCCTCGCCGAGCACTTTGAGAGCGACCTGGAGAAAGGGGTCCTGCGGCAGCGGCTCCTGGTTACTCTGGCGAAGGAAATCCTGGAGGAGATACTGGGTATCGCGGTCAAGAGGCGGGGCGACGACCTTTTTGTGGCGCAGAAGAAGTTATCCGTTTCCATTGCCACCGTGACGCCGGTATCGGTGATGATCCACTTTGGCCTGAACGTAAAGACCGAAGGTGTCCCTGTGCCGGCGGTTGGTCTTGGTGAGCTGGGGCTCTCCGAGGGTGCTGTGCGTGACTTTGCGACGCGGCTGCTTGCGGCTTACGCTGCGGAGATGAAGGAGGTCTGGCTGGCCCGGTGCAAGGTCCGCGGGGTACCGTAACGGGGGTATCTCTGAGGGAGGTCTTCTCGTCCGTTCAGGGCGAGGGGCCGTACGTTGGCTGTCGCCACCTCTTTGTGCGGTTTGCGGGCTGTAACCTTTCCTGCCGTTACTGCGACACTCCCCGGGACATTCCCGTAAGCTGCAAGGTTCAGGTGCAACCCGGGGGGCACGAGGTCGTGAAAATACCCAATCCGCTGACCCCAGAAGAGGTAGCGGTGCTGGCTGCTGGCCTTGATTTGAGCCGGCACCACGCGGTGAGCTTGACGGGAGGCGAGCCGCTTCTGTACCCCGAATTTTTGCAGGAACTTATTCCGTTGCTGCGTGGTGCTCGCCGGGGTATCTATCTCGAAACTAACGGGACGTTACCGGCGGCGCTGGAGGCGGTCGTTGAGCTGGTTGACCTGGTGGCGATGGATGTCAAGCTCCCGAGCGCGACGGGAATGGCACCGTTCTGGGAAAAGCACCGGGAGTTCTTGCGGGTCGCCCAAGGGCGGGAGGTTATCGTTAAAGCGGTCGTGATTAGAGGGACGCCGCTGGCGGAAGTGATTACGGCGGCCGAGTTGGCCGCGGCCGCCGGGGCGACGCTGGTGTTGCAGCCGGTAACTACGAACGACCGCGCGTTGCGGCCGTCGCCGGCAGAACTGCTACGGCTCCAAGCAGAGGCGCTTGGAATAGCCCGGGACGTGCGGGTTATCCCGCAGGTGCACCGGTTTTGCGGTATGTGGTAGTGTGCGGCGAAGGGAGAGGGAGAGGTGTTTGACCGGGAAAAGATAGAGCGGGCGGTACGCATGATCCTGGAGGCGATCGGCGAGGATCCGGACCGGGAGGGGTTGAAAGAAACGCCGGCCCGGGTGGCGCGGATGTACGAAGAGATATTTGCGGGCCTTGGGGAGAATCCGGCTGACCACCTGGAAAAATACTTCAACGTTGCGCACGAGGAAATGGTGCTGGTGCGGGACATTCCGGTCTACTCTGTCTGCGAGCACCATTTGCTCCCCTTTTTTGGGGTGGCCCATGTAGCCTATATCCCGCGCACGGGAAGTATTACGGGTTTGAGCAAGCTCGCCCGGGTGGTCGAGGGTTTTGCGCGCCGCCCCCAGTTGCAAGAGCGATTGACCGGTCAGGTGGCGGATGCTATAATGGAAAGGCTCCACCCGCGCGGCGTGTTGGTAGTCATTGAGGCGGAGCACATGTGCATGACGATGCGCGGGGTCAAAAAACCGGGGGCGAAAACCGTAACTTCGGCGGTGCGGGGCATTTTCCAGCAGAACCCGGCGACGCGGGCGGAGGCCTTTGCGCTGATCAAGGGGAGTTTAAAATAGCGCCTGCACACCGTGGGGAAGGTGAGAATATGAAAGAAGAAGAGATGCCGAAGCTTACGCTTATTGCTACCCGTTCGTTCAAAGAGTGTGAGGAACTCTACCGGGTGGTCGATTTTTTAAATAAAACCCTGAAAGAAAAGCGCGTCCTTTTCGGCCTCACGAAAGATAGCGCCAGAGGCGAGATGACCATTTCGATTTACGAGACGTAAATATCTTGTGGAAGAGGGAGCGGAACCAGTTTGCGCATCCTTTTGACTAACGACGACGGCATTTTTGCCGAAGGCATCAGCGTCCTCCGGAAAGCCCTGGAGAAAACGGCGGAAATATACGTTATTGCTCCGGATAGGGAGCGGAGCGCCACGGGACATTCGATTACCGTCCACCGGCCGCTTCGGGTCCGGGAGGCAGGTTTCCGGAGCCCGCGGGTGCGGGGCTGGGTGGTTGACGGCACTCCCGCCGATTGCGTGAAGCTGGGCTTAGAGGCCCTCTTGCCGGAGAAACCCGACCTCCTGATCGCAGGGATCAACCTAGGCCCCAACGTGGGGACCGACGTTCTGTACTCCGGGACCGTTTCGGCGGCTGTAGAGGGGATTATCAACGGCATCCCTTCGCTTGCTGTATCCCTGGCGACCCACCAGGAGCCCGACTTTTCCTGGGCGGTGCGTTTTGTGGTCAGTTTTCTTCCCGAGTTTACCCGGCAGGTGGTGCCGGCTGGGACGCTACTTAACATCAACGTGCCGCCAGGTGTTCCCCGCGGGGTGAAGATAACCAAGTTGGGCAACATCCGCTACGTTAACGTGATCGATATGCGGACCGACCCGCGCGGGAGGACCTATTTCTGGATGGCGGGGGAGCCGCTTGATCTTAACGGCAACGACCCGGATACGGATGTGCGGGCGGTTAAAGACGGCTTCATCTCCATAACTCCGGTCCAAATCGATTTAACCGACTATTTATTTATAGAAAAACTAAAGAATTGGTCGTTGCCCTGGTCGCGGGAGGAGCTTTTACGGGAATACCTTCCCGACGCGAGTGCAGGAGCGAATTAGCGGGTCAAAAAGCGGCCCGCTATTTTTTTAACCGCTGTGTGGTAAAATGTGGCCAGCAAGATTTCCTTACAGGGAGGTTAACGGGTGGTGTACGAAGCGAAAAACTATGAGCATCTCCTGGGGCTCGAAGGTTTCAGCGACCAGCTCTTAAAAAACCACTTCACGCTCTACCAGGGTTACGTGACAAATACCAATAAGCTGGCGGCGATCCTGGGGTCTTTGGCCGCGGCGGAGAAGACGGGGACACCGGAGTACGCGGAGCTCAAGCGGCGGTTTGGCTGGGAATTTAACGGGATGAGACTCCACGAACTCTATTTCGAGAATATGACCCGGGGCGGCGCGCCCCTCAGCCAGACATCCGTCCTTTACGAGGCCCTGGTGCGGGAGTTCGGCTCTTACGAGAACTGGGAGAAAGAGTTTAAGGGCCTGGGCCTGATCCGCGGCATCGGCTGGGTGGTCCTCTATCTGGACCCCGCAGGTAACCGCCTCTTCAATACCTGGGTCAACGAACACGATGTCGGTCACCTAACGGGCGGCGTGCCCCTGCTGGTGATGGATGTTTTCGAGCACGCTTACCTGCTCGACTACGGCCTCAAGCGGGCCGATTACGTGGCGGCGTTCATGAAAGCGATTGACTGGAACGTGGTCGTGGGCAGGTTTAAGTATAATCCCGGACGTTAAGGGTGCTTTCTGCCGTTGTGCAGTAGCATTTTATGCCGCCACGCAATATTTTAGAGAGTGAGCGGGAGCAAAACAGGCCGGAACAGCCGCCAGTGAACTGGTCACCATTAGGGGAGTGAGGGCGGATGCGGGTGTGCCTCGATCCAGGCCACGGCGGTTATGATCCAGGGGCGGTTGGCCCAGGCGGGCTGAAGGAAAAGGACGTAACGCTGGCGGTGGCTCTCAGGGCTGGCTTTTACCTGCAGGAGAGTGGGGCCGAGGTATTTTTCACCCGGGCAAGCGACCGGGTCAGTTGGCTGCCGGAAGTGGGGCGGGACCTGGCGGCGCGGGTCGAGATAGCCAACCGCGGGCAAGCCGACCTTTATCTGAGCATCCACTGCAACAGCGCCCCCACGCCCGAAGCGGGCGGGATTGAGACCTACTCGTTCCGGCAGATGGGAAAGGCTGCTGAGGTTGCGCGGCTCATCCAGGCGGAGTTAGTGAGGGAATTGGGCTTACGCGACCGGGGCGTGAAAACGGCCGGATTTTACGTCCTGCGCCACACGGCAATGCCGGCGGTCCTAACGGAACTTGCCTTTATCAGCAACCCGCGGGAAGAGAAGCTTCTATCAGACCCCGGCTTTCAGGAGCGGGCGGCCAAGGCCCTCGCGCGGGCGGTAGCTGTCCACTATGGCCTCGTGCTGGCGCCAGCGCCTGCTGCGCCGCGCCTGGTAATCGATAACCGGGCCGTTACCGGTGTGCCCCTGCAGGTCATTGAAGGCCGGACCTGGGTGGAGTTACGGCCTTTCGTCGCGGCAAGCGGGGGTACGGTCGAGTGGAATCAGGAGACGAAAACGATCGTTGTGTATTTGAAGCCGTAACGGTTGCCAGCGCTACGGCCCTGTGCTAAAATATAGGGAGCTTAAGGGGTTTTTGTTAAGGGCGGCATCAGATTAGAGCCGCACCGTTTTCTGTTTTGGCCGGACATAACCGCTTGGAGCCGCTGCGGACCGAGACGGGAGGTAGGCAGCTTTCGCCTTTCGGACACCGGGTCCGGGAGGTTTTTGTTTTTCAGGGGGTGACGGTCTTGCTACCAAAAGTGGCGGTAATCGGCGCGGGGAAGGTCGGCACGGCCTTTGCCCTGCGGTTGCAGGAGAAGGGTTACCCGGTGGTAGCCGTGGCGAGCCGGACCCCTGCTGCAGCGGCGCGACTGGCGGAAAAGACGGGGGCGCGGGTGCTTGCGAACGCGGCGGCGGCGCGGGAAGGCGACCTGGTCTGGATTACCACGCCGGACGGACTTATCGGCGCGGTGGCGGCGGAAATCTTTGCGGGCGGCGGGTTCCGCCCCGGGCAGTTTGTGGGACACGCCAGCGGGGCGCTACCGGCAGCGATTCTCGAACCGGCGCGCCGGGCCGGGGCGGTCATCTTTTCCCTGCACCCGCTACAATCTTTCGCCTCGCCCGAACTCGCGGTGACCCGGCTTCCGGGATCCTGCTTCACCTTTGAAGGCGATGCGGCGGCGCTGCCATTGGCGCGGCGGCTGGTTGATGATTTAGGCGGGGAGTTTTTCGCGATTGCGCCGGAGGCAAAGCCGCTCTACCATGCGGCGGCCTGCGTGGCTTCGAATTACCTTGTCACCCTTCTGGATTTCTTTCTGGCGCTGGCCAGGCGGGCGGGGTTCCCGGAGGAGAAAATCTTCCCGGCTTTTCTTCCTTTAATTCAGGGCACCTTACAGAATGTAGGGGCGGTTGGGCCAGTGGCGGGGTTGACGGGCCCTATCGCGCGCGGCGATGTTGAGACCATCCGGCGACACAAGGAGGCGATGACGGCTGCAGAGTGGGAATTTTACCGGCTACTCGGGCTCTATACGGTGGACCTGGCAGCAGAGAAAGGCCTAAGGGAGGAAGACGCAGCGGTACTGAAAAAAATCTTCGGCGAGGTGAAGTAGGGTTGAGTAAGGAGCGGGTTACAACGGCCGATTTTCGACGCTGGAAAGAGGAAAAACGTCCGGTTACCATGCTGACCGCTTACGACTTCCCCACGGCGCGGCTGGTGGACGAAGCGGGTATTGACGCGATTCTGGTTGGGGATTCGGTGGGCAACGTCATTCTCGGTTACCCGTCGACCCTTCCGGTTACCATGGAGGAAATGCTGCACCATACAAGGGCGGTAGCGCGGGCCGTTTCGCGGGCAATGGTTATCGGCGATATGCCGTTTCTCTCCTACCAGGCTTCGCGGGAGGAGGCGGTACGCAATGCGGGACGTTTCCTGAAAGAGGCGGGAGCGCAGGCGGTGAAACTCGAGGGCGGACGGGAGTTTGCAGCGACGGTGAAGGCGATCGTGACGAGCGGTATCCCGGTCATGGGGCATATTGGGCTAACCCCGCAGTACGTGCACCAGCTTGGCGGCTACCGGGTTCAGGGACGCCAGGCGGCTGCGGCGCAGCGCCTGGTAGAGGACGCCTTCAGCCTGGCCGAAGCCGGCGCCTTTGCGATTGTGCTCGAGTGTGTTCCTGCAGAAGTGGCGCGTTACATTACCGAAAACGTGCCGGTGCCCACAATCGGCATCGGTGCGGGGGTAGACTGTGACGGCCAGGTATTGGTGACCCACGACCTGCTCGGGCTCTACGGCGGCTTTGCGCCGAAGTTCGCCAAGCGTTATGCGAACCTGGTGGACGAGGTTATGCGCGCGCTTGCTGCCTTTCGGGAAGAGGTGCAGCGCCGCCAATTTCCCGGTCCGGAGCACAGCTTTACGATGCCTCCGGAAGAGCTGGCCCAGTTTTATGCCGCCAAAGAGAAGCCTTAATTGGGTTGCTGCGTGGCGCCAGAAAGGCCTGTACCCAACGCGGTGCGGGATCTTTAAGTTTACGGCGTAAAAAGGGGGCTTACCAGTGCAAGTTTTCGAAGATATTGCGGCCTTGCGGGGCTACCTGGCCCAGATGCGGGCCCAGGGCAAGCGGGTGGGCTTCGTCCCGACGATGGGTTTTCTGCACCAGGGTCACGTGGCGCTGATGAAAGCGGCGAAAGCGGATCCGGCGGTTGATCTCCTGGTGGTGAGCATTTTTGTCAACCCGCTCCAGTTCGGCCCGCGGGAGGACTACCGGGAATACCCGCGGGATCTGGAGCGGGATAAGGAGCTTTGTCGCGCTGCCGGGACTGATGCGCTCTTCGTTCCGGCGGTGGCGGCAATGTACCCGGAGGGGTTTGCGACCACCGTAGAGGTGGGCGGGGGCGTAACGGATGTTTTGTGCGGGCGCTCGCGTCCCGGCCATTTCCGGGGCGTGGCGACGGTGGTGGCCAAACTCTTTAATATCGTGCAGCCGGATGTGGCTTACTTCGGAATGAAGGATGCGCAGCAGGTGGTGGTCATCCGCCGGATGGTGGAGGACTTGAACTTCCCGGTACAGGTTAAAGCTCACCCCACGGTGCGGGAGGATGACGGTCTCGCCGTGAGTTCCCGCAATACTTACCTGAGCCCTGAAGAGAGGCGGGCGGCGCCGGTGCTCTACCGGAGCCTTAAATTAGCGGAGAGGGCGATCCTGGCAGGGGAAAGGGATGCGGCCAAGCTTAAGGAACTGCTTGTCCGGGAAATAGGCAGCGAGCCGCTGGCGCAGCTTGACTACGCCGAGGTGGTGAGCTGGCCCGGTCTTAAACCGGTCACGAAGATTGAAGCGGGAGCGGTTCTGATTGCGGTTGCGGCGCGCTTTGGCCGGGCGCGGTTGATTGATAACGTACTGGTAGAGGTGAAGTAGAGTGTTGCTTACGATGTTGCGCGGCAAGATCCACCGGGCAACAGTTAGGGAAACGAACCTGAATTATGTAGGGAGCATCACCATTGACGAAGCGCTCTTGGAGGCGGCCGATATTCTGCCGGGTGAGAAGGTCCAGGTGGTGAACATCAATAACGGGGCGCGTCTGGAAACCTACACCATCGCCGGACCGCGGGAGTCCGGGATCGTTGCGCTCAACGGTGCGGCGGCCCGTCTGGGCGAGCCAGGAGACAAGATAATTATCATCGCCTACGCCCTTGTTCCTTATCAGGAGGCAAGGGGCTTCCGCCCGCGGATAGTGGTTGTAGACGAGAATAACCGCGCGGTGGAAGTGAAGCGCGAAGAGGTCTGGGGTCCCTGCTAACCGTATTGACAGAAGGGGCCGGTCCCGCTACAATTAAGGTTAACTTGGGCCCGGATGGTTCGGAGAGGTTCTAATGGGAGAAACCGGTGCGGAGCTGAGCGCGGCAATCAGGCGGCTGAAGGAGGAGCGCGATGCGCTGATCCTGAGCCACTACTACCAGCGGCCGGAGATCCAGGATATCGCCGACTTTATCGGTGACTCACTGGAATTATCCCGGCGGGCGGCGACAACCGCGGCCAAAGTCCTGGTCTTCTGCGGCGTCCACTTCATGGCGGAAACGGCAGCCATCCTCTCCCCGGAAAAAGTGGTCCTTATCCCCGATCCAAGGGCAGGTTGCCCGCTGGCCGAGATGATCACTCCCGAGGCGTTGCGGGCGCGCAAGGCAGAGTTGCGCGGGCCGGTTGTGGTGGCCTACGTAAACACAACGGCGGCGGTTAAGGCGGAGAGCGACATTGTTTGCACGTCGGCCAATGCTGCCAGAGTGGTGCGGAGCCTGCCCCCAGAAAAGGACATCCTTTTCGTCCCCGACCGCAATCTCGGGCTGTATGCGGCGGCGCAGAACCCCGACCGCAAGATTATTTTTTGGGATGGTTACTGCCCTATCCACGACCAGATGCGGGCCGAGGATATTCTCAGGGCGAAGCAGGAACATCCTGCGGCCGAGGTCATCGCGCATCCTGAGTGCCGGCCAGAGGTCCTTGCCCTTGCCGATAAGGTGGCCAGCACCTCCGGAATGCTCCGTTACGCCCTTGATAGCGCAGCCCGCGAGTTTATTGTCGTGACGGAAGAAGGACTTTTGCACCAGCTCCGGAGGCAGAACCCGGAGAAAAAGTTTCACCTGGCCTCCCCGCGGCTGGTCTGCCCGAATATGAAGCGGACAACGCTCGATAAGGTTTACCGGGCGCTCCGTGACCTGGCACCCCGGGTGACAGTGCCGGAAGATGTTAGAGAACGGGCCGTGCAGGCGGTAGAACGGATGCTCGCGCTGGGATAGGAGCGGGTAGGATGATGGGGCGCTACCTCTTAAACTTTGACACCCGCGAACTTGACGCGGTTGAATGCGGTTTTCTCGTCCTTGGCAGCGGTATCGCCGGCTTGTACGCGGCGCACACGGCGAGCCGCTTTTGGGGCGATGTTGTTGTGCTGACGAAGCGCGGTATAGACGATACGGCTACGGAGCGGGCTCAGGGAGGGATAGCGGCGGCAGTAGGCCCCAGCGATTCACCGGTCCTGCACTACGAAGATACGCTCAAGGCCGGAGCCGACCTCTGCGACCCGGACGCGGTGAAGATTCTGGTAACGGAAGGCCCTGCAAGAATCGAGGAATTGATCGAGCTTGGCGCTCGTTTTGACCGGGCTAACGGCCGGCTGGACCTCACCCGGGAGGGAGCACACACCCGGCGGCGCATCCTGCACGCGGCGGGTGACGCGACTGGCGCCGAAATCCAGCGCGTTCTCTCTGCGGCGGTGCGCGCGAACCCCCGCATCAAGGTGCTTGAGGGCCACTTTGTGGTCGATCTGTTGGTTTCCCGCGGTGTCTGCTGGGGGGTCCTTGTCTGGGATAGCACTGCCGGTAAACTCCGGGTCTTTCGCTCCCGTATTGTGGTTGTGGCCACCGGCGGTGCCGGGCAGGTCTACCGGGATACCACTAATCCCCCGGTAGTAACCGGCGACGGTATAGCGCTTGCCTACCGGGCTGGCGCGGAAGTCATGGATATGGAGTTCATCCAGTTTCACCCCACGGTGCTCAATTTAAAGGGCGCCCCCCGCTTCTTAATCTCGGAGGCCGTTCGCGGGGAAGGCGGGCTCCTTTTAAATTCTCGTGGCGAACGTTTTATGCCCCGTTACCACCCCCTGGCCGAGTTGGCGCCGCGCGACGTTGTGGTGCGCGCGATTCTGAAGGAACTGGCAGCGGACGGTAGTGAGAGCGTTTACCTGAGTCTTGCCCATCTCGACCCGGAGAAGGTGCGGGAGCGTTTTCCGACGATTACGCAGCGGCTTAAAAGTTACGGGCTTGATTTGGCCCGGGACCTCATTCCTGTCGCGCCGGCGGCCCATTATTTTATGGGTGGGGTTAAGACAGGCATTCACGGGGAAACAAATATTAAAGGACTTTATGCCTGCGGCGAGACGGCCTGCGCCGGGGTTCACGGCGCCAACCGTTTGGCTTCCAACTCCCTTCTCGACGGCCTTGTTTTTGGCGGGATGATTGTCGAACACGCACGTTTCTTTTTACCGGAGCCGGTGGAAAACCACGCGGCGGGTGAGGGGCTGGAGCCTCTGACGGGCGCCGATATCGCCGCGTTGCGCACCGAACTGCAGTCACTCATGCAGGAACATGTCGGCCCTGTCCGCACGGCTGCCGGGCTGGAGGCCATATTGCGGCGTTTCGAGGAGTGGGAGTGGCTGCGGGGCCGGGAGGTTCGGACGCCCGAAGCGATGGAGTTCCGGAACATGTTTGACGTGGCCGAACTGATTGCCGAGGCGGCGCTGATGCGGACGGAGTCGCGCGGCGGGCATTACCGCACCGATTATCCCGAAAGCAAACCGCGCTGGCGGAAACACATCATCCTGCGGCGGCAGGTGTAGGAGCTTGGACGGCGCGTTAGTTGCCGGGCTTGACCGGCTTATCGATATGGCCTTGCGGGAAGATCTCGGTCCCGGCGATATCACTACGGAGAGCGTCGTCCCGGAGACACTCTGGGCGCGGGCCGAATTCATTGCTAAGGAAGAGGGAGTCGTTGCGGGCCTTCCGGTGGCGGGGCGGGTTTTCAGGCGGCTCGACCCGGAGACCGAGTTTTGGGCAGAGGTTGCGGAGGGCAGTGCCGTTAAGGCGGGAGCCGTACTCGCCGTGGTTGCGGGGCGGGCGAGGACGATCCTGACGGGGGAGCGGGTGGCGCTGAATTTTGTGCGCCACCTTTCGGGCATTGCTACCCGGACAAGACGGCTGGTTGCGGCGGTTGAAGGGCTACGCGCGGTGGTTCTCGATACGCGGAAGACCACGCCGGGCTTACGCGCGCTCGAAAAGTACGCGGTGCGGGCCGGCGGCGGGCGGAACCACCGGTTTGGGCTTTTTGACGGTATCCTGATTAAGGACAACCATATCCGGGCTGCCGGCGGCATAAGGGAGGCGGTGGCGCGCGCGCGGGCGCGTGCCCCCCATACCTTAAAGGTCGAGGTGGAGGTCCAAAGCCTGGACGAGGTTGAAGAGGCGCTTGCCGCGGGGGCCGACATCATTATGCTGGATAATATGCCGGTGGCGGCGATGCGGGAGGCCGTCCGGCGCATCGGCGGGCGGGCGCTGGTTGAGGCCTCCGGCGGGATTACGGAGGAGAATGTCCGGGAGGTAGCGGCAACCGGCGTGGATTTTATTTCCGCAGGGGCGCTCACCCACTCGGCGCGCGCCCTCGATATTTCGCTGGAGATCGTGGAGGTCCGTTAGCGGTTGTGTCGTTGCGCGAGAAGCTGCTGGCCCGGTTGCTTGCGGCTGCGGACTTCGTGTCCGGAGCGGAACTGAGTGGCGCTCTCGGCGTTTCCCGGTGCGCGGTCTGGAAGCATATCGAGGCGTTGCGGGACGAGGGTTACGAAATCGCGGGGAGTCCCCGGCGCGGTTACCGGCTCTTAAAGGTGCCCGACGCGTTATACCCGCCGCTTTTTTCGCCCTTGGTGCGGGGGAAGTTTGGCCGGCCCTACCATTTCTACCCCGTAGTTTCCTCCACGAATGATGTCGCCAAAGAGCTTGCCCGCCAGGGTGCTCCGGAGGGTGCGCTGGTTGTCGCTGAGGAGCAGACCGGCGGTCGGGGCCGGCTGGGCCGGGCGTGGCACTCTCCTCCCGGCGGCCTCTGGTTTTCTCTCGTCCTCCGCCCACCCGTTTCGCCGGCGGCGACACAGAGTCTGCCGGTTTTGCTCTCGCTGGCCGTTACCGACGGAGTCGCGGCTTTTCCGCTTCCGTCAGTCGAAGTGAAGTGGCCGAACGACATTGTGTACCAAGGAAAAAAGGTCGGGGGTATCCTGGTGGAACTCGGGGCGGAGGCGGAGGCAGTGCACTTTGTTGTTGCGGGCATCGGGCTTAACGTAAATATAACCTCCTTTCCCGCGCCGCTCGAAAAGACGGCGACTTCACTCCAAAAGATTGCTGGGGAGGCGCTGAGCCGCCCGCAGCTCCTGTCAGCCATTCTTGCCGCCGCTGAGCGGTACTACAGCTGCTGGTGCCGGGAAGGGTTTGCTCCCTTCCGGGAGGACTACGAGCGCCGCCTTTGCCTCCTGGGGCGCGAAGTGGAAATCTGCTGCGGCGGCAGTGTAGCCCGGGGCACGGTTGCCGGGGTTGACGCCGAAGGGCGTCTCGTCCTCGTCTCTCCGGACGGGACGAAACGGCGCTTCGTGGGGGGCGAGGTTACTTTCAAGCAGAAGCCGCGGCAGACCTTAAGGCCAGACGAGGATAAGGCTGAAGCGTAAGGAAAATTTGGTACGGCGGCTGCGGAAATCCTCCGGCCGCCGCGAGTGGAGCCGGCAGGGAGGAAACAGAATGCTGCTGGTGATAGATATCGGTAACACCAACATCTCAGTCGGTGTCTTCCGGGGCGAGGAGCTTGCGGCGGCCTGGCGCCTCGCAACTAGGCGAGAGCAGACCGCTGACGAAATGGGTCTGCTACTCCGGCAGTTCCTCCGCGAAGAGGCGCTGACTCCCGCAGAAGTAACCGGCATTGTGGCCTGTTCGGTGGTGCCGCCACTCAATCCTGCGGTTGAGAAGGCCTGCTGGCGTTATTTCGGGCGGCAGACCTTCTGGGTGGGGCCGGGGACCCGCACGGGCGTTCCGGTGAAGACCGAGAACCCGCGGGAAGTAGGGGCCGACCGCGTAGTGAACGCTGCTGCCGGTTACGCGCTGTACGGGGGGCCGCTTATCGTGGTTGACTTTGGCACGGCAACCACCTTCGACGTTGTCTCCGCCAAAGGAGAATACATAGGCGGCGTTATTGCGCCCGGAGTGGGCATCTCTTGCGAAGCACTTTTCAGCCGGGCGGCCAAGTTACCGCGGGTGGACCTCGTTCCGCCGCCAACGGTTATCGGCCGGAACACCGTGCACAGCATGCAGGCCGGAATTGTTTTTGGCTTTGTCGGGCTGGTGGACGAGATCGTCTGCCGCATCCGGGCAGAACTCAAGGAAGAGGCGCGGGTAGTAGCTACAGGTGGACTGGCGGACCTTGTTGCCCGGGAGAGCCGGACGATTCAAAAAATCGACCCGTATCTCACTCTTACCGGCCTCCGCCTGATTTATGAGCGCAACCAGCAGGTTTAGCGCCCTCCTCGGTGCGGGTTTTCCCGTAGTGAGTGCGCCGATGGCCGGAGTCAGTGATAAAGCCTTTCGGGTGATTGCCTGCGACCATGGGGCCCGGCTGGCGTGGACCGAAATGATTGCTGCCGCCGCGCTGGCTAGAAATCCTGCGCTAACAGAGGAACTTCTTGATCTAAGAGGCGAAGATAGGACGGTGGTGCAGCTCTTCGGGGCTGAACCGGAGGAGATGGCGGTGGCCGCGGCGTTGGCGGCGGGCGCTGGGGCTGCGGCGATCGACATTAACATGGGGTGTCCGGTAGATAGGGTAGTGGGGAGCGGCGCCGGTGCGGCACTGATGCTAAGGCCGGAGCGTGCCGCCGCTCTTGTCGCCGCGGTCAAGAAGGCGGTGGCGGTACCGGTAACGGTAAAGATGCGGCGGGGCTGGGACGAGCATTCGCCCGACGCCGTTATGGTGGCTGAGGCGGTAGTGGCCGCTGGCGCGGATGCGGTAATTGTCCACGGGCGGTACCGCAGCCAGTTTTTTTCCGGAAGGGCCGATTGGGGCATCATCGCGGCGGTGAAGCGGGCGGTGGCGGTACCGGTCATCGGCAACGGTGATGTGCGCTCAGCCGAGGACGCGGCCCAGCTTTTTGCTACCACCGGCTGTGATGCGGTGATGATCGGGCGGGCGGCCCGGGGTAATCCGTGGTTGTTTACCGCCTGCCAGAAATTCCTGCAAGAGAAGCGGCTTTTGCCGCCGCCGGGACCGGAAGAGCGGGTGGCAACAGCACTCAAACACTGCTCGCTTTTAGAGCGTTTTGAGGGGGCGCGGGCGCTAGTCAAGATGAAGCGCCAGGCCGACTGGTACACGCGGGGCTTACCGGGCGCCGCGCGGTTGCGGGAGTCGCTTTACCGGGCGGAAAGCGCGGCAGAGATAAAGTTGCTTCTGGTGGAGTTTTTGACTTGTTCCTGAGGGAAACTCCTGCTAAGATGTTTTAAGGTGTTTTTATTCCTGCGAGGCTGAGCCGATTGCCGCGGAGGTAGCTTGATGGAACGTTTCGCCTTTGTCATTCACCCGCTCGACGTGAGGGACGTGGCCCGGAAATTTCCTTTTACGCGGTTTTTGCCGGCCGCATTGGTAGAGCGGGCGATAAAACTTCTGCCGCCGCTCAAAGTCGCCCACATTACCGGGATCCGCTCGCCTTACGCGGAGGCGGAGGGCTGGTTTGTCTCCTGTCCCCTCACCGCGCGGCAGATCATGAGCCTCCCCGCTGCCTACGTGACGGAGAAGATCGTCCGGGCGGGGCGGCTGGCCGAAGAATTAGGCGCGAAGATCCTGGGGCTGGGCGCCTTCACGAAAGTGGTGGGCGATGCGGGCGTGAGCATCGCCAGGCGCCTGCGGATTCCCGTTACCACCGGTAACAGCTACACGGTGGCGACGGCGGTTGAGGGAACCAGGGAAGCGGCGCGCTTGATGGGCCATGACCTGGCCACGGCAACAGTGGTGGTCGTCGGCGCTACGGGCGCGATTGGCCGGGTCTGCGCCGAACTTCTGGCGCGCGAAGCGCGGGACCTGACCCTGGTGGGCCGGGACGAAGGGAAATTAGAATTGGTGGCCGACCGTATCCTTTACCGGACGGGTCGGGCCGCAAAGATTACTACGGATATTGTGCAGGCCTTGCGGGAGGCAGACGTCGTTATCACGGTAACCAGCGCGGTGGATACAGTGATCGAGCCCGAATACCTGAAGCCCGGTGCGGTAGTCTGTGACGTGGCGCGGCCGCGCGACGTCTCCCGGCGCGTGGCCGTGGAGCGGCCAGACGTACTGGTTATCGAGGGCGGCGTGGTGGCGGTTCCTGGAGACGTTGATTTCCATTTGGATTTCGGCTTTCCGCCGAAGACCGCCTACGCCTGTATGGCGGAGACGATGATCCTGGCGCTGGAGCGTCGCTACGAATCTTTCACGTTGGGCCGGGAACTGAGCACGGAAAAGGTGGAGGAAATAGCGGCACTCGCCAAAAAGCACGGGTTCAAGCTCGCCGGCTTCCGGAGTTTTGAGCGCGCACTGGATGCGGCGGCCATTGAAAAAATAAAGGCGGCGGCGCGCCGAAAATAGGAGGCTTGACAGGAGGTCTGGCGCTCCTTATAATGATGGCCAAAGGTTCAGGGGGCACTGTGCGGTTTCATCTGCACAGTGCAAAGTCTTTATTATAGGCGGTTGCCGCTATCCCGAATAAGAAGCGCCGTGGCGCATAATTGTTATTGTATCAGGGACGGAGCCTCCCGAATTAAAATTTTTAAGGAGAGATTGTGGTTGAAAGAAAAGGAAGTCATTCTGACCACCGAGGGACTGCGGCGACTCGAAGAGGAGCTGGCCAATCTGAAGTCTGTCCGGCGTCGGGAGGTGGCGGAGCGGATCAAGCAGGCGATTGAGTTTGGCGATATAACCGACAATTCGGAGTACGAGGACGCGAAAAACGAACAGGCCTTCATCGAGGGGCAGATCATCACCCTTGAAAAGATGCTGCGGAACGCGCGCGTCATAGACGCTGCGGAGGTCGGCACGGACGTGGTGGGCATCGGCTCTACCGTGTTGTTACAGGACCTTAGCGACGGCAAGGAGTACCGTTACACCATCGTCGGTTCGGCGGAGGCCGATCCCGCGGCCTTGCGGATCTCCAACGAGTCGCCGGTGGGGCGGGCATTGCTCGGGCAGCCCAAGGGGGCGGTAGTCGATGTGGAGGTTCCCGCCGGGCGGCTGAAGTTTATGATTCGCGACATCACGCGCTGAGGGCAGGGGAAGGGACGTTGCCGGTGACGGAACACGTGCAAAATCCTGAAGCCGAGCTGGACGAGCTGCTGCGCATCCGGCGGGAAAAGCTGCGCGAGGTGCGGGACGCAGGGGTTGAGCCCTACGGCAGGCGCTTTGAGCGGACGCACAGCGCGGCCGAAATCAAGAGCGGCTTTGAACAATTCGAAGGGAAAGAGGTTACCATTGCCGGGAGGCTGATGGCCAAGCGGGGTCACGGCAAGGCCGCGTTCGGCGACTTGCAGGACTTCTCCGGCCGTATCCAGATTCACGTCCGCCAGGACGAAGTAGGGCCAGAGGCTTACCAACTCTTCAAAAAGATAGATATCGGCGACATCCTTGGGGTGCGCGGCACCGTTTTTCGCACCAGGACGGGAGAGATAACCGTAGGGGTAAAGGAATTGACGCTCCTCGCGAAGTCCCTGCGCCCTCTCCCGGAGAAATGGCACGGTTTGCGGGATGTAGAACTCAGGTCCCGGCAGCGCTACCTGGACCTGATCGTCAACCCGGAGGTACGCCAGACCTTTATCCTGCGGAGCAAGATCATCCGGGAGATCCGCCGGTTTTTAGACGACCGTGGCTTTCTCGAAGTCGAAACGCCGATGATGCAGCCTATTGCCGGGGGTGCAGCGGCACGCCCCTTCATCACCTACCACAACGCCCTCGATCTCAAGCTTTACCTGCGGATTGCCCCGGAGCTATATCTCAAGCGCCTGTTAGTGGGCGGTTTTGAGAAGGTTTACGAAATAAACCGCAATTTCCGGAACGAAGGGTTATCCACCAGGCATAATCCGGAGTTTACCATGCTCGAGCTCTACCAGGCTTACGCCGATTACACCGACATGATGGCGCTCACGGAAGAACTGATCAGTTCGGTGGCCCGGACGGTCCTGGGGACGGAAGAGATAAGGTACGGCGAGGCGGTTATCAACTTGAGACCCCCCTGGCCCCGGCGCACCTTTCTCGACGCGGTAAAGGAGAGAAGCGGTGTTGATTTCGGCGGGCTGGACGCGGCGGCGGCGCGCGAGGCGGCCAGACGGTTAGGGGTAGAGGTTGCGGAAAACGCCCTCTGGGGCGAGGCGGTTAACGCTGTCTTTGAGGAATTAGTGGAACCGGAGCTTATCCAGCCTACCTTCATCATCGATTACCCGGTGGATATTTCGCCCCTCGCCAAAAGAAAGGAAGATGATCCGCGCCTCACCTACCGGTTTGAGCTCTTCATCGCCGGGCGGGAGATAGCGAATGCCTTTTCGGAGCTGAACGACCCGCTCGACCAGCGGGAACGCTTTTTAAAGCAGATAGAGAAGCGACAGGCTGGCGACGAAGAAGCCCATATGTTCGACGCGGACTACGTGACGGCGCTGGAATACGGGATGCCGCCGGCGGGGGGACTGGGGATCGGCATCGACCGTCTGGTGATGCTCCTGACTAACGCCGCCTCGATCCGGGAGGTCATCCTCTTCCCGCTGCACCGGCCGCGGGATTAAGGTTCGCGGTTCACCGTTAAAAAGTTCGCGGTTTAAAGGCCGGAAGCCGCAGTTAAAAAGTTCAAGCGCGCCAGGCTAAGCCCTCTGGGCGGGAAAGAGAACAGCGCCGCCGGTTCAGGGTGCAGTTTTCACTAAGTCCCACCGGGGTGTGAGCGGCTGCGTGAGGTCCATGTGGCCGGTAAGGCTTTCGATCCTCTCCCCTTCAAGGAGAAACTGAACCCGGGAGATACCCGGTAGCCGGGCCAGGGTGTTGACCACCGAATAGACGGTCATCAACTCGCCGGCCGACCCGCCCCAATGCTCGGTTTTAAGCTCCCGGGAAAAATTAACGGTGGCGGTCCCGCCGGCCACCTCGAGGGACAGGAGCCTGGTTCCCTCCGGAATGGTTCTGGTCCGGCCGGGCAGGCGGGGACCCGCAATCAGCGCCTGGACGACCGCTTCCGGAAGGGTTTTGCTCTCTGGCGTGAGGCTGCGCTCTTCCGGAAGGAGATACATAGCCTGGTTATCGCTAAAGTAGAGGATGACCTTTACGGGGGAGGGCGCGGGGTTCTTGCGGCCTGCGGCGGGTTCTGGAGTGGCAGGCGCTACGGGCACCTTTGCTGGGGACGCCGGAGGCTTTACGCTGCTCTGGCCGCTGTGGGAGTAAAAGAGCGCAAGCGCCAGGACTATAGCGGCGCAAGCGCCGGCGAGAAACCAAGTCCATTTTTTACGGGGCATCTTTGTTCCCTCCTTGATAAGTATAAGTGTAAGGTTTTTGGGCCGTCAAATCAACATTGGTTGCTCCCCAACCCGGAGTAAAGGGACTACCGTGGCTGGGAGGAGAAGCTGGGGCGAGGCAAAATCCCTGCGGTTCCCCTAGGGCCGCTGTTACTCAAGAGGGGATGTTAGGCGTGTGGCCGGCAACAGAAGTTAAGCAACTGCCCCCCGTCCGGGTGGCATACGTGGTCCGGCAGGGGCCTTACGACAGCCTGGCGGAGGCCTTTCACGAGCTCTGCGCCCGGGTCAAAGCGCAGGGTATGACGGTGGTGGGACCGCCAGTGCTTGTTTACCGCAGCCACCCGGAGGGAGTGCCACCGGCCTTTCGTGAGTGGGAGCTTCAGCTTCCGGTGGCGGGGGAAGCCACCGGCGGGGAGGAAAACGCCCTACCGGTTAAGGAGTTGCCGGCCAGGGTGGTCGTTGCTACGGGAAGCCGTGGCGGGTATACTACTGTGGGCGGGCTGTTGCCCGCTCTTTTTCAGGTGGCGTATAGCCGCGGTTACCGCCTGGCCGGGCCGGCGGAAGAGGTTTATCCGGACGATTTTTCGAGGGTACCGTTAGGGGAAGTGCTAACGGAGGTGCGCTTCCCGGTAGCGGTACGTTGAGCTTTTTAAAGAGAAAATATCCGCCTGAAAAAACTTGACAAGGGGGATGCCGCATGATACGATGGGCTTACGCGGCAATCCCGCGGGAGAAAATTTTTCAGGAGGATGTTTTAATGCAAGGTCGAGTCAAGTGGTTCAGCAAGGAGAAAGGTTACGGGTTCATCGAGCGGATGGACGGCAGGGGGGACGTTTTCGTGCACTACTCTGCCATTCAGGAGCGAGGGTTCAAGGCGTTGGAGGAAGGGCAGGAGGTTGAGTTCGAGATCGTCGATGGTCCGCGGGGGCCGCAGGCGGCAAACGTGGTGAAGTTGTAAGATCCGGAAAGGGAGGAGACCCCGGTCGGCGGGCCGGGGTCTTTTTATTTGGGTTTAGGTGGCTGGGCGGCAGGAATTTACTCCGTGAAGAGGAAATAATATACCAGAGACCTCTATCGGTGTACGGAAAGGAGAGGGAAACGATGCAGGTGGTCGTGCGGGGGAAGAACATCAAGGTAACGGATGCACTACGGGGCTACGTCGAAAAGAGGCTCGCGAAACTCGACCGGTTTTTTAACGGCCTTTCGGAGGCCCAGGTTGCGCTCTCGGTGGAGCGGGGGAATCACCGGGTAGAGGTGACGATTCCGGTCAACGGGATGATTCTGCGGGGCGAGGAAGCCACCCACGATATGTACGCGGCGGTCGACCTGGTGGTGGAAAAGTTAGAAAAGCAGATCGAGCGCTATAAGAGCCGGTTCAACCGGCGGGCGCGCGTGGGCAACGTTCCGGTAGCGGAAGTTGCCGCTCCGGAGCCGTTAGAAGATACGGAGAAGAATGAGGTAGTGCGCGTAAAGCGCTTCGCGATTAAGCCGATGAATATAGATGAAGCGATAATGCAAATGAACTTGCTCGGGCACAACTTTTTCGTCTTCCGGAACGCGGAGACGGAGGCTGTCTGCGTCCTGTACCGGAGGAAGGACGGCAACTACGGTCTGATTGAGCCGGAAGACTGAAGTTTTAACCGATACCGGGAGGTTGAGCATGAGTAAACTGGGCGCTGGGCAGTTAAGTCGGTGCGAGGAGATGTTGCGGGGCATCCCGGACGTGGTTTCCGCCCGGGTGGTCCTGGACGGCGAAGGCAGTATAAGCCAGATAAGGATTTTAGCGGGGGCGGAACGTAACGCGGCCAGCATCGCCGCAGATGTGGTCGCGGGGCTGAAAAAAAATTTTGGGGTGGATGTCGATCCCGCCAGCATTATTATCACGCACTTGCAGGAGCCGGCGGGAGAGGGAAGTGAAGCCACTGCTCTCTCTTCTGGTGAGCGGCCACGCTTTGTGGGGCTCAATATGAGCTCGAAGGGCAACAAAATAGAGGTGCGGGTGGAGCTTGCCAACCGCGGCAAGATCCTGAGCGGCGTGGCAGTAGGGCCGGCCTCGGCCCGGAACCGGCGCCGGCTCATCGCCCAGGCAATGCTCAGTGCGCTTGAGAGCGAGTCGGAGAGCGGTTATTCCTTCATCCTGGAAGACCTTACGGTGGTCACGCTGGCCGGCAAGCAGGTGGCCCTGGTGGCTGTTTCCCTGCTTTCCCCCCTGGGGGAAGAGTTTCTTACCGGAAGCGCGGTGGTGGATGAGGAAGAGCCGGAAGCGATTGTGAAGGCGACGCTTGACGCGATCAACCGCCGTTTGAGTGTCCTCATGTAGAGGCGGCGTTTAGCGCGGCACCGGTTGAACGGAAGCCGCGGGCGTGGTAGAATTATTTAGCGGGCAAAAGACATCGCTTGCATCTTTGATGAGGAACCGGGATTCGACAGGTTCCTCATTTTATGCGGAGGGGGAGGAAACCCTGATTAAGATATTATCTAACCTTTTGGACGACAACGCCAAAGAGATCAAAAGGCTGCGGCGAAAGGTTGCCGAGATTAACGCGCTTGAGCCTGCGGTTCAGGCGCTTTCTGACGGTGACTTGGCCGCCAAGACCGCCGAGTTTAAAAACCGCCTGGCGCGGGGCGAGAGCTTGGACGACCTTTTGCCCGAGGCTTTCGCCGTTGTCCGCGAGGCGGCGCGGCGGGTGCTCGGCATGCGCCACTTCGACGTGCAGCTCATGGGCGGCATTGTGCTCCATCAGGGCCGCATCGCGGAGATGAAGACCGGCGAAGGAAAGACTCTGGTGGCGACCCTACCCGCCTATCTCAACGCGCTTACCGGCAAAGGTGTCCACATTGTCACCGTTAACGATTACCTGGCCCGGCGGGACGCGGAATGGATGGGCTCGATTTACCGTTTTCTGGGGCTGAGCGTGGGGGTTATCGTCCACGGCCTCGACTGGAGCGCCCGGAAGAGGGCTTACAACGCCGACGTGACTTACGGCACTAATAACGAATTCGGTTTCGATTACCTCCGCGATAACATGGCCCTAAGCCCTGACGAAGTGGTGCAGCGGGAGCTCAACTACGCCATTGTCGACGAGGTGGACTCGATCCTCATCGACGAGGCGCGGACGCCGCTCATCATTTCGGGGCCTTCGACGAAGCCGACGGACCTTTACTACACCTTTGCCCGCCTTGTGCCGCGCCTGGAGGCGGGTAAGGACTACGTGGTGGACGAAAAGGCGCATACGGTTTCGCCCACGGAGGCGGGCGTGGCTAAGATAGAGAAGTGGCTGAAGGTCGACAACCTCTGCGACGAGAAGAACATTGAGCTGATGCACCACTTCCGGCAGGCGCTCAAGGCCCACGCCCTCATGAAGCGCGACCGGGACTACGTGGTAAAGGACGGCCAAGTGATCATTGTTGACGAATTCACCGGGCGCCTCATGTTCGGCCGCCGGTACAGCGACGGGCTCCACCAGGCAATCGAGGCTAAGGAAGGCGTCAAAATCGAGCGCGAGTCGCAGACGCTGGCCACGATCACCTTCCAGAACTACTTCCGGATGTACAAAAAACTGGCCGGGATGACGGGCACTGCGGCCACCGAGGAGGAGGAGTTCCGGAAGATTTACGGAATCGACGTGGTGGTTATCCCCACCCATAAGCCGATGATCCGGCAAGACCTGCCGGACATGGTCTTCAAAACGGAGCGGGCTAAATTCGCGGCGGTGGTGGAGGAGATCGCCCGGCGCCACGCCACCGGACAACCGGTGCTGGTGGGCACAATCTCGATCGAAAAGTCGGAGCTCATCAGCGAGATGCTGAAAAAGCGGGGCATCCCCCACAATGTGCTCAACGCCAAGCACCACGAAAAAGAAGCCGAAATCGTAGCTCAGGCCGGACGGCTCGGTGCGGTAACGATTGCTACCAACATGGCTGGCCGGGGAACAGACATCCTGCTTGGCGGCAACCCTGTTTTTATGGCGAAGGAGGAGATGCGCCGGCGGGGCTATTCTCCAGCGGTGATTGCCGAAGCTGCGGAATACGGGGAACCCTCCAGCCCCGAGGTGGCGGAGGCGCGGCGGGTTTTTCGGGAGATTTTAGCCGCGAAGACCAAAATCACGGAGGCCGAGCGGGAAAAAGTAGTGGCCCTTGGCGGGCTCCACATCATCGGCACCGAACGGCACGAGAGCCGGCGGATTGACAACCAGCTCCGCGGGCGTTGTGGCCGGCAGGGCGACCCGGGTTCCACGCAGTTTTTCTGCTCGCTCGAGGACGACCTGCTGCGCCTCTTTGGTGGCGAAACAATCGCGAACCTCGCGACAAAATTGGGCGTCGAAGAAAACGTTCCGATCCAGCACGCGCTGGTGACCCGCTCGCTCGAAACGGCGCAAAAACGGGTGGAAAACCGTAACTTCTCCATCCGGAAGCAGGTGCTCGAATACGACGACGTCATGAATCAGCAACGGGAGGTCATTTACGGGCAGCGGCGCCAGGTGCTGATGGAGGAGAACCTGCGGGAGATTATTACCAAGATGATTGAAGAGGTTGTTGCCCGGACGGTGGCCACTTACTGCCCGGAAGGCGTGCACCAGGAGGAGTGGGACCTGAACGGGTTAGCGAACTACGCGGCGCAAGTCTTCCTGCCCGACGGTATCGACCCGGCGGAACTGGCCGGAAAGCGACGGGACGAGATCAAGGCGTTGCTTTTAGAGCGAGCCGAGGCCTTCTATGACGCTCGGGAGAAGGAGCTCGGCGCACCGGCGATGCGGGAGATAGAGCGGTGGATCCTGCTCCGCGTGGTGGACGAAAAGTGGATGGACCACCTGGACGCGATGGAGCAGTTGCGCGAGGGGATCGGGCTCCGGGCCTATGGCCAGCGCGATCCCCTCATCGAGTACAAGTTTGAGAGCTACGAGATGTTTCAGAACATGGTAGCCTCTATTCAGGAGGACGCCATCCGCTACCTTTTCCGGGTGCGGGTGGCGGCAGCACCGGAGCGGCGGCAAATGGTGGAAAACAGGCAATCCGAAGATAATGGCGGCCGGACGGTGCGGCGCGAGCAGAAGGTAGGGCGCAACGACCCGTGCCCGTGCGGCAGCGGGAAGAAGTACAAGAAGTGCTGTGGCCGCCAGGTATCTGCCGGGTAGCGGTGCGGTAGCGAGAGAGACCGCGCCCTTTTGCCGGAAGGTACTTAAGAGCGTTTCAAGTTTTCAGTAAGTTAATTTGAGGAGGGGTAGGTAATTGTTTGTTGATTTAAGACGCGAGCTTGAACTGATCCGGGAGAAACTTGCCACCATCGGAGGTTCTCTTTGACGTAGCCGGGAAGCGAAAAGAGATCACCCGGCTCGAAGCAGAAATGGCCGCGCCCGGTTTCTGGGAGAACCCGGCGCGCGCGCAGGCGGTGACGCGGCAGCTTGCCCGGCTGCGGGACACACTTGCGGATTACGAGCGCTTGAGCAGCGAGTGCGAAGAGCTTGCGGTGCTGCTCGATCTCGCCGAGGAGGAAGCCGACCAGGAGTTGCTCACCGAGATAGAGGGCGATGTGCGGCGGTTGGCGCAGAGCTTGACCGCCCTTGAGATGGCGGTGCTACTCGCCGGGCCTTACGATACGGCCAGCGCTATTGTCACGCTGCATGCCGGGGCGGGCGGCACGGACGCTCAGGATTGGGTAGCGATGCTCTTCCGGATGTACACCCGCTGGGCGGAGGCGCGGGGCTTTGAGGTGCGGCTCCTCGACTCCTTGGCTGGCGACGAGGCGGGGCTGAAGAGCGTTACCTTTGAGGTTAACGGCCCCAACGCTTATGGTTACTTGCGGGCGGAGCGCGGTGTCCACCGGTTGGTGCGCATCTCGCCCTTCGACGCGAGCGGCCGCCGGCACACCTCTTTTGCTTCGGTCGATGTTCTGCCCGTTTTAGAAGAAAGTGGGGCGGTGGAGATAAAGCCGGAGGAGATTCGCGTCGATACCTTCCGGGCGAGCGGCGCCGGCGGCCAGCACGTCAACAAGACCGAGTCGGCAGTGCGGATTACCCACCTGCCGACGGGCATCACGGTCACTTGCCAGAGCGAGCGTTCGCAGGCGGCGAATAAGGCGGCGGCGCTGGAAATTTTGCAGGCTAAGCTGCTGGACTTGAAGATAAAGGAGCAGGAGGCTCAGCTCGCAAAGCTGCGCGGCGAGCAACGCGAAATCGCCTGGGGCAGCCAAATCCGGTCTTACGTGTTGAACCCCTACAGCCTGGTGAAGGACCACCGGACCGGTGTGGAGCAGGGGAACGTCCAGGCGGTGCTCGATGGGGAGATCGACGCCTTCATCCACGCCTTTTTACTGGCGGAGGCGCAGCAAAGGATGGCGAGCGAAGTCCCGGCGGTAAACCGGGCCAGGTAAGCCCTGCCGCACGTTGCGGTAGCGGCGGGGTGGCCGGCCACGTGCCGGAGGGCCCGGAAGATGCGGATTTGGCGACCGCGAAGGAAAAGCTCCCAGCTCAACCGCTAAACCGGGGCCGGTTGTTTCTTGCCTTGTGGAGGTTATTGCGAGGTTGCCCTTCGTCTTTCCTGACGGGACGCGGGAAGTGCGCAAAAGTAGTGGCTGTTTTCGTTTTTGGGTGAAGGGTGGTTTCTTTAAAGTACGGAAAGAAGGCTATCCTTTTAGTGGAAGATTCTTCTATCGTCAGGTTTTCTGTAAGAAGACTATTAGAGGCTGAGGGCTACGAGGTAGCGGAGGCGACCAGCGGCGAAGAAGCCCTCGTCAAGGCAAGAAGAAGCCTCGACCCATTTGATCTCCTCATTGTTGATATTCACCTGCCCGGCATCGACGGTTTAACCACGATCCGGAAAATAAAGGAAATGCCGGGCTACCGTTACATTCCCGTGATGGTTCTGACGGTCGACGCGAAAGCGTCTACAGTTGAGGAGGCTGTAAAATCAGGGGCCGTAGAGTACCTCTGCAAGCCTTTCACCTCCGAACAGCTCCTTCAGCGGGTTGACAGGCTGATTGGACGGGGCGAAAAAGACTCCCCATCCGAAACCCTGAAAAAACTTCTCCGCAAAGAAATCAACCGTGCTAGGAGAGGGGGTACCAAGTTTACCCTGATTCTCGCCCAAAGAAAGGCAGGCGGGCGGGGTATGGCCGAAATAGGCAGGCGCTTGCGCAGGAGGCTGCGGGAGATAGACGAAGTGGTTGTTCTCAGCGATGACCTGGTAGCTCTGGTACTCCCGTTGACAGACGCGGCGGGTTCAGAGACGGTGGTCAAAAAGTTCGGGCAGTGGATCCCGGAGGGCGGGTGGTGTTTTGGCCGGGCGGTCTACCCGGAAGATGGTTCTGGCGAAGAAGAGTTGCTACGCAGAGCCCGGGAACTTTTGCAAGAGCAAAAGCCCCAGTTGGCAACCGGTTCTGGCGGAACTGCGTCCGAGGCTACCGCCCCAGAACACCCAGGAATCGAGTAGGAGGGGGCGACTGCCCCCCGTCCTTTGGCACCACCGTACGTGGGTCCGCCTCCGAAAAGTTCCTGCTTTTTTAGTCTAAAACTCCCATCTTTTAGGCCAAAAGTCCTGTTGACAGTAAACGACACTTTTTGATAACATCCTCTTCCGATAACATCCTTCCTGGGGACCGGAAATGGATGGCTTAAACGACCATATTGACCTAAGGACGAGAAAGAATAGCTTTCAAGGAGATTAGTTTACTTGATATTAACAATGCCGCAAGGGGTCCTGGCGAACTCCGTGCGCTTTTGGAGAATGGCCTCGACCGCGTGCTCCGGGCCCTGGGCTTGGAGATGGGAACCATCTGGCTCCATCCCCACAGAGTGACGCGTGGCCTGCCGCCAGAAGCGGTGGAGATCGGGGAAATAGCAGCCGGGGCCGACCTAAGGATTCCCCAAGTGCAAGCCGTTTCCGACTGGCAAAAAGTCAAGGAAACCCATCCCGGACTGGTACCACTGGCGGGCGTTATGGCAACTTTAGGTATTCGGGCTTCCATCGCGGTTTCCCTTGAACGGGAGGGGCGTGCCGGCGGACTTGCCGTGCACGCGCCCCGGCCGCGGGCGTGGACCGGTACGGAGATAGCCCTCGTGGAAACCGCGGCCTACCTGCTTGTGGTGACGATCGAGACACTGCGGGCGGGGGAAGAACGCCGCAGGTTGAGCCGCGCCCTCAAAGTGCTCGGCAGGTGCAACGAAGCGGTTATGCGCGCGACGGATGAAACCGCGCTGATGCAGGAAATCTGCCGCCTGGTGGTGGAGGAAGGCGGGTACCGGCTGGCCTGGGTGGGCTTTGCCGAGGAGGATCCGGCCAACACGGTGCGCCCGGTGGCGCAGACCGGATTTGAAGAAGGCTATCTTGAAACAGTCACCATTACCTGTGACGATTCGGAACACGGACGCGGGCCCACCGGAACGGCCATTCGCACCGGCCAGCCGGCGGTTGTTAGAAACATACTGACCGATTCCGCTTACGCTCCCTGGCGCGAGGAGGCCACGCGGCGCGGCTATGCTTCGTCCATTGCGCTGCCGCTTATCGCCGGGGAGCGGACGATCGGCGCGCTGAACATTTACGCGGCCGAACCGGATGCTTTTGCGCCGGACGAAGTCGAGTTGCTGTGCAGGTTGGCCGACAACCTTGCATTTGGCATTCAGTCCCTGCGCGCCCGGACGGCGTTGCGCGAAAGCGAGACGAAGTATCGTGCTTTAGACGTCACCGAGCGTAAGCAGATGGAGGAAAAAATACGCTGCCAGGCCGCCCGCGCCGAGGCGCTACTGAGTGTTGCTTCCCGCCTCAACGCTCAGCTCGACCTGGACCGCGTGCTAAAAGTGGTTTGCGAGGAAGCTCGTGCTGCGCTTCGTGTTCCTATGGCTATCGTCCTGCTGCATGACGACCGGCGCGACGTGCTTGAACTGGCCGCCGGCGCGGGCTTGCCGTCGGAGTTTGCCGAGCGGCTGAAGCCGCTGCCGCGGTCTCTTTTCGGGGCGTACGTCCGGGAGGAAAACCCCGTCGTTATAATTACGGATCTGCGAACCATTCCGGACCAGCAGGTGGCTAATTTGTGCGCTGATTACAACCTCCGCACCGGTATCGGCGCAAGGTTGCAGCGGAACGGGCGGCTCATCGGCGTTCTGGCCCTGATCACTGCGGGCGAAGTCCGCCACTTTACTGCCGGGGAGCTGGCGCTGCTACAGGGCTTGGCGGATCATGCCAGTCAGGCTATTACCAACGCCCGCCTCTTTGCGGAGACGCAGCGCCGCTTAAAGCTTGTGCAGGCTCTGCGCAGCATTGACTTGGCCATCGCGGGGAGCCTCGACCTGCGCGTCACCTTTAGCGTGGTGCTGGACGAGATAACCTCCCAACTGGGCATAGATGCTGCGGCCATCCTGCGTTTTAACCCACATACCCTGATGCTGGAGTACGTCGCCTGGCGCGGTTTTCGTACGGAAACTATCAAGCGCCTCCGCCTGCGTTTGGGCGAGGGCTACGCTGGTCAGGTCGCTCTTGAGCGCCGCACCATCCACATCCCTTCTCTGCCTGAGGCTAAGCGCGACCCGGTACAGGCTCAGCTCCTGGTAGACGAAGGTTTCGTTGCCTATTACGGGGTGCCCCTCATTGCCAAAGGGCAGATTCAGGGCGTGCTGGAAGTTTGTCACCGCTCGCCTGCTGACCACGACGGGGAATGGCTGCAGTTTTTGGAGACGCTGGCCGGGCAGGCGGCCATTGCCATTGAAAATGTCGCTCTACTTGATCAAGTGCAGCACTCCCACCTGGAGCTGGTCATGGCTTACGACGCCACCATCGAGGGTTGGGCGCGCGCTCTCGAGTTGCGGGACAGAGAAACCGAGGGGCACAGCCAGCGTGTCACGGAGATGACCCTGCGCCTGGCCCGGGCGCTGGGAATGAAGGAAGAGGAGCTGGTGCACGTTCGCAGGGGGGCCCTTCTGCACGATATCGGGAAATTGGGTGTTCCCGACAGCATCCTGCTCAAACCCGGTCCGCTTTCACCGGAGGAGTGGGAGATCATGCGCCAGCACCCGCGGTATGCTTACGAGATGCTTTCTCCCATTGCCTACCTCCGTCCGGCGATAGATATTCCTTACTGCCACCACGAAAAATGGGACGGCACGGGTTACCCGCGGGGGCTAAAGGGCGAGCAGATCCCGCTGGCGGCGCGCATCTTTGCCGTGGTGGATGTGTGGGACGCCTTGGGTTCGGACCGCCCCTACCGGCCGGCCTGGCCGCCGGAGAAAGTACGTGCTTTTATTAAGGAAGAAGCAGGCAGGCATTTCGACCCGCAAGTGGTAGAGGTATTTCTGAAGATTCTGGAAGAAAAAATCACAAAATGTGAATAACCAGTTCTTCGATATTTTGTGCGGATCCCTATGGGCCTACATGCTAACACAGGCAATAGGAGGAGTAGGAGGCGGAACGGAAGCCGGGATGCTCAGCTGGAACCTGTTTTCTTGAATGGCACGCAATTACGTGCTATGCTTGTTTTAGCCTTTGGCGGAAAGGAGGGGCTATGGTGGGTGAAACCATAGGCGATCGGATCAAGCATTACGAGGCTTTACTCAGGGAGATGTGGGCTGCGTCGGCGAAGTACCTTGGTGCGTTTTCTGTGAACCTCCTGGTGGAGAGGGTTGTGTGGGAAGTTTCGTTGGAATATAAGGAAATAGAGCTCCTGCAGTACGATCAAAATGGGGTATCGTGCGCAAAGATAGCGGCCAGGCTGGAGGAAAACCCGGACTTGCCGGTTGAAGATATGTTTGTAAAGTTTATCGCCAGGTATGTAGAAATTTTGGCTAAGCTTCTCGGTCACGAAAGGGCGGAAGAAATAAGAAAGAAGTTAGGGCAGCTGGGTGAAGAATTTAGCGGGGAGCCTTTTGCTTCCAGGGAGGCATGAGAAATGGAGAGGTTGAAAACGGGCATAAAAAATCTTGATTATATTCTTGGTGGCGGCATACCTGCTTATTCATTAAACATCGTTTCTGGTTCCCCGGGCAGCGGAAAGACGATATTCGTCCAGCACATCATATTTAATAATGCTAGGAACGGGCTTAAGAGTCTATACCTGACCACTATTTCAGAGTCACAGCTGAAGATGGTGAGGCACCTTCAAGAGTTCGCGTTTTTCGCGGACGGTTTGCTTGGGGACAGGGTTATTTACGGAGATTTGGGGACTGTCCTGCGCAAAGAGGGAGCGAGCAAAGGTCTGGATTACCTGGTTCAATTGATTAAAGAACATTTGCCCAGCATAGTGGTGATTGACAGCCTCAAGGTTATAAGGGATCTTTTCCCAGACGAAAAAGCTTTTAGAGCCTTCGTCTTTGAGTTGGCCGCCCTTTTTTCAATATGGGAGATCACTGCGTTTCTTGTTGGCGAATACGAGGAACAAGAACTAACGTGTCTGAGCGAATTTGCCATTGCTGATGGGATTTTCCACCTTTACGGGCAGGAAGAAAAGCGATTTCAAAAAAGGTATATGCGTATTTTAAAAATGAGAGGAGCAAGCTTTCAGCAAGGTGAACACCTGTTTCAAATTGGCCCTTTGGGAATAGAAGTATACCCGCGCCTGAGACCGGAGGGTGAAGAACTTCAGTACGAGGTTAAGCGGGGGCGTAAAAAGTTTGGTATCCCCGAACTGGACGAAATGTTATCCGGCGGTTTACTGGAGGGGACGATTACCCTCATCTCCGGTGCTACTGGGACGGGCAAGACAATACTTGCCTTAAAGTTTTTATTTGAAGGGGTCCAAAGAGGCGAAAGGGGGATATTCTTTTCTTTCGAGGAGTCTGCACTTCAACTTCAGCATACCGCCCGCCACCTGGGGTGGGAGGTGGATAAATATTTAGCAAATGGTCAACTGGAAATAAAATTTATTTCGCCCATAGAGCTGGATGTAGACAAACATGCTTTTGAAATACTGGACATGGTCAGGGGAAAAAAGGTGGAGAGATTTGTCATCGACAGTATTTCTTCTTTTGAGAGTAGCGTTTCCGATGTTCAAAAGTACAGAGACTACCTGTGGGCAATAGGACAACAGCTCAGGAGGAGACACGTCACCACCATTTTTACCGTGCTCAACGAGGATCTCTTTTCGCCTCTTATTGTATCCAGAGCCCAGCTATCCTTAATTGCCGATAATACAATCATCCTGCGGTACGTAGAAGACAATTCTATCATTAAAAAAGTACTTGGAATCCTGAAAGCCCGGGGAAGCAATCACGACAAGTCTCTAAGGGAGTACGAGATCACCGCGGAAGGAATAAATATCCTGAATAGGCTGGATAAAGCGGATATGCTCAAATGAGGTGTTACTGAATGCATCCCAACCTTTTACTCAACGTTTCGGTGAAGTATTGGCAGGATTTTCAAGATACGCTGGCTAAAGCCATCAATGCGAACATCTACATCTTTGATGCAAAGGGTACTCCTTTCTCCCGCTTTAGTTTACCCATTAAGTTGTGCGAGGATATTAACAAAGGAAAGGAACTCCGTAACGAAAAATGTGCTAATTTTTATAAGCTTACGTGCGCGTCTTTAAAAGATAAAGATACGCTTATTTGCCCGTACGGAATTAAGCTTTGCGCCTACCGTTTGGGAAGCAATACCCAAAAGATAGGGTGCCTCGTAGTTGTTCCTGCCACACGTACGACTCTGATAGATCGCGAAGAAGAAATTGCCTTTGTTACCAAAGCAAACAACGTTTACCGGACCATCAACGAGGTTTTTAACGCCATTTTAGAAAAAAACGTACTGGGGTTACGGAGACTCGAACTGAACAGCATCTACGAGATAAGTCGCCTGATGACTTCGATTGTCGAACTGGATAAGGTCTTAGAACTCATAACAAATTCGCTGGTTATAATTTACGAAGCCGACTTGTGCTTTATTGGCCTTAGAGAAGGGGATAAAATCAGAGTAGCGCATGGTAAAGGTGTGCGCGGCAGCAACCTGTTGATTGGTAAGGAATGGCCATTGACCCACCCGTTAATCGAGCAAGTTTCTTCCAAAATTGAACCGTCAACTTTGAGCGTTGATGAACTGAAGGGACTACCGGGTTTTGCCGATGTGGAGGTTGCTCCCGGAACTCAAATCATGGTTTACCCCCTCTGGACGGCGTTAGGCATAGTCGGGTTGTTGGGCACAGCGGCCTCTGCTTCCTTGGATGATAACGGCAATAAAAACCTGCAGATATACATAAATTTCGCCGCGGTGGCTCTGGCCAATGCCACTCTTATCCGCCGCCTGGAAAAAGAAGCTGCAACCGATTTCTTAACCGATTTGTTTAACAAGCGCGTTTTAGGGGATGTACTGGCTGCCGAACTGCAAAGGGCAGCAAGGTATGGTTACCATCTGTCGGTTATTTTCCTGGATATAGATGACTTCAAGGCTTACAATGATACTTTTGGACACTTGGCCGGCGATGTGGTGTTGCAAAAGGTAGCAGAGTTAATAAAGAACTCCATCAGGGTTACGGACATTGCGTGCCGCTACGGGGGCGAGGAGTTTTTGGTCATTCTTCCAGGAACAAAAGGAGAAGATGCTGTGAAAGTGGCAAATAGAGTACGCAAATCCATAGAGGATCACCCTTTCCCGCACCGGCAGATTACAGCAAGCCTGGGTGTGGTTTCCGCGAAAAAACACGATTCCGTGGAGTCGCTGCTTGCAAGGGTAGACCGGGCCTGCTATCAGGCAAAGAAATTGGGAAAAAACCACGTATATTTGGACCTGTCTTAGTATCTTTCGCTTTGTTTATGATTACGTCCGCCCCTTCTACAGCCATACCGGCGCTCCCTCGGTTGACCCGGTAGTAATCCTCAAGATGGCCCTCTTGTCGTTGTTCCTATTTTTTCCCTGAAAATAGATTTCTTAGCAGGAAATCCACTTTCCCTATCAAATAGATTTAACGAAAAGGCTCCCTCTGGAAGAAACCTCTGGTGGGTAAAGAGTTCTTTGACAATTTAACCGTTGAAGCACCTCCAAGAAGCGAAGTTCCGGCAGGAATTATGGTTTTTTTGTCGAACAAAGGATGCGATTAGGAGAAGTTCCCTGCGGAAGAAAACTTTGCTTTGAGGAGGTTCCCAAGATGATGGCTCGAGAAACCTTCCCCACGGTGCTTTACGCTTTGCTACTGCAGGATTTTCCGGAAAGTCTAGTGCTAAGCCTGGCTGTTTTCAGTCTGCTGAACCTGCGCCTGTGGGACAGACGGGTGCTCTATCTCGCCCTTATCCTGACCGTGGGGAACCTGGTCCGCCTTCTCCCTATCGCCAACGGGATGCACACGGTGCTCCTAACCATCCTGCTGGTGGCGGTTACGCGCTACCTTACCGGGGCGAAGGTTAGCCGGATTTTCTTCGCGGTCTTGCTCTGCGGGGTGATTGTCGTGGGCATGCAGCTGCTTTACCTAGTTCCACTCATGAAGTATACCGGTATTCCTTACGAAAGGGTCTGGGCCAACCCGGTGCTCCGGGGCGCCTTCTCGCTCCCCTACGAAGTGGTCTTACTGCTGCTGGCTTTGGGGAAAAACTACTACAACCGCAAGAAGGGGTTGCTCCCCAGCTAAATTCTTATTTCATTTTTTGCTAAGGAAGGAAGCGGTCTTGCCTGGATTCAACCTAACCCGTCCTGTAGCGGCCTACTTAAGGGAAAAGCTAAACCTTACCCCGGACGAAGAAGAGATCGCCCTCTTCGGTTTGCAGACGATCCTTTACCCGGCGGTCGGGCTTTCCCTCATCCTTTTTGCGGGCTGGCTTTGCGGGTGCCTCCGGACCACCCTGACGGTCGCTTTGACGGTGCTTCTCCTGCGCCTCTTTTCCGGCGGCGCCCACGCCAGATCCCCTCTGGCCTGCGCCCTTTTAGGGGTGATTGTCGTCCCGGCGTTAGGGAAGGTGGCGGCCGTAACCGCGCCCCTTTTTACCCCTTTCAGCTTAGCCCTTACCGTGGCCGCCGGTTTTCTTCCGGTCCTGGTGCTTACCGCCCGCCTGGCACCGGTGGACGCGCCAGCCAAGCCCGTTACCGCGCCGGAAAAGCGGCGGCGGCTGCGTTCTTTGTCGCTCCTGGTAGTTTTGCTGGTCACCGCCGGGCAGTTTATCCTCCTCTTTTCAGGAAAAGCCTTGGCCCTCGTTCTCGCCGCGAGCCTGGGGCTCTGGTGGCAAACCTTCACCCTAACCCGCGCCGGCCACCGGTTTGCCACTATCTTAGGCGACCTTAAAGAAGGGAGGTGAACCGGGATGAAGCGTCTCCTGCACCGCCTCTTACCCGCTCTCTTTAGCGTTTTGGTGGCGGCTGCCTTTGCGGGTGTCAAACCGACTTGTTCTTGGGGTTTCCTTTACCAGCCGGAGGTGCCGGAAGCTTTAAGGAATAAGGTGGAGGCGTAACTCCCGTTCCCGGTACCCGGGAAGGAAGCGAAACTTCCCCGCCCCCGGGTACCGGGGACAAAGATAAAGGGCTTATAAAAACGGTTGGGGCCTGCGCCTTACGGGGAGAATCGGGCATGCGCGAGTGGGAGAAGAAGCGAAGCGAGGAGCTGTCGGAGCACGTCTTGGTGACCCATATCGTTTCCCTTTTGGTCTTTTTTGCGATTATCACCAGCTTTTATAACTTCAAGCTGGGGGTAGACTTTTCCCAATGTTTGAAGGTTAATCTCTTAATGAGTTTTTTCGCGGTGTGCATAGCTGTCTACATCCTCCGCAAGCTCATTCCCCGGGCTATCCCCCTCACCCAGACCCGGACCGACGAACTGCTTCTTTTAGCCTTCGTTCTCCCGTTGACCTTCGGTTTTCTCTGGTACTCCAAAAGTTTCTTTAGCACCAAGCTTTTGATTATGATTCCGGTGATCATTGCCGCCACTGCCTTCGGGAGGTACGGGGGGATCGGCACGGCGCTTTTCGCCGGCGCGCTTCTCTTCCTCTTAGACTACCGCGTTCTGCACGCCCTGCCCGAAAAGACTTTCCAAACCGACCTCATCGTGAGCAGTGTCGCCGTCTTCGCCGCCTGGGTGGTGGGCGGGCTAATGGAAATAGAAAAGAAGACGCAGCGGGAGCTGATCAAGCTGGCCGATTACGACCATCTGACCGGCCTTTATAACCACCGCTACCTCCAGGAAAGGCTGACGCTTTCCCTTAAGGAAGCGGCGGCGAAAAACTTCCCCGTAGCGCTGGTACTCTTCGACATCGACCAGTTCCGCTACTACAACTCCGTTTACGGCTACCAGAAGGGCGACGAGATCCTGGCCGCGATCGGGAGGCTGCTCCTGGAGGAAGTTAAAGAGCCGAACTACGCCGCCCGCTACGGGGCCGACGAGTTTATGGTGGTTTTCCCGGGGATGAACAAAGAAGAGGCTTTGGTTGAAGCTGATCGTCTCGGTAAGGAAATCGGCGCCCGCGCCACTCTCTGCCTGGAGGCTGCGGGGAACGGTTCCAAACCTTTTACTGTCTCCACGGGTATCGCCACCTACCCCGCCGACGGCGATGCCGCCGTCCCCCTTATCCGGGCCGCCGAAGACGACCTGTTCCGCACGAAGTACAGCGGCGGGAAAACCTATCTCTACCGCTCGGTCTTAAGCGAGATTTGCACCCTCAAAATCCAGGAGGCCTTTCCCACCCTCCAGTCGTTGGTTGCCCTCATCAACGCCAGGGACCGGTATACCTTCGGCCACTCCGAGCGGGTCCTTTCTTACGCCCTGGCGCTGGCGGAGAAGTTGGGCCTTCCCGAGGCGGAAAAGGAGGTTCTCCGTTACGGGGCCTACCTGCACGATCTCGGCAAGATCGAAATCGAACCCGCGATCCTGAACAAGCCCACCCGCCTGAGTACCGAAGAATGGGCGATAATGAAGAACCATACGGTATGGGGCAGCGAGATGCTCAAATCTCTTCCCGCCTTCCGGGAGATCCTGCCCTTGCTGCGCTCCCACCACGAAAATTACGACGGCTCCGGTTACCCGGACCAACTGAAAGGGAAGGAGATACCCCTTTTGGCGCGGATACTGCGCCTTGCCGACAGTTTCGACGCGATGACTACGGATCGCCCGTACAGAAAAGCTTTGAGTTTCGCCGCAGCCTGTCAGGAAATAGAAAAACACGCCGGGAGCCTTTACGACCCCGAGCTGGTACCCCTTTTCCTAAAAGTAATTAAGGAAGCGGCCGCGAAAAGTCCACGACTGGGTGCTGCCGAAAGCAGCCGGGAGAGGGTAGCAGAACACGAACTTAAAAAGGCATCGGGATAAGCCGTTCTATCGGGATAAGCCGTTCTTCGGCCTCGAAATCTCCTGATTGGCAGTGCGACCAGGGTTGAGTTTTAATTTGGCAACGCCAAGCTAATTTTGCCCCGCTGTTCGAAGGCACTCCCTACGCCTCTCTCAAGCCCGCTGCAGCTTCATCATCTCCCTCCTGCCGGCCCTCAATCCGGGAAAACAGTCTGCTTTCAAACTTGACAGGCGTTGCAACTGATGGATAGAATACTTTAGCAGGAAGGGGAGTAGCAACGTGCCTGGCGGCGTCAGTACGGCGTAATGCCCGCTGCCAGGGCGGCTTATAGCCGTTTGCGAGACCTTCGCCCGGCTTGTGTTGGAGGGTGAAGGTCTTTTTAATTTTTCAAAATTAGAGGAGGTGGGAGACTAAAATGGACTTCCTTAGCGCGGCAACTCTATTTGGCGTGTTTACCATTGTTTTAGCCGACCTTCTGCTTGCCGGTGACAACGCCCTGGTGATCGGCATGGCCTGTCGGGGGCTGCCGCCGGCACAAAAAAAGAAAGCGCTAATTTGGGGTACGGCAAGCGCGATTTTCTTACGTGTCGTTCTGACCTCCATGGCCACTTTACTTTTGCTTGTTCCTTTTCTTAGTGCCGCTGGAGGGCTGTTGCTGATTTGGGTAGCCTTGAAACTGGTGGGGCAGGAAAAGGAAGTAACCCAAATGAACGCCTCTAAAAGTCTCTTTGAGGCTATAAAGATGATTATCGTTGCCGATGCGGTGATGAGTCTGGATAACGTGCTGGCGGTAGCCGGGGCGGCTCACGGGAATATTTGCCTGGTTATCTTTGGCCTTCTGCTGAGTATTCCCATTCTCATTAGTGGGAGCCAGCTGGTTTCGCTGCTTGTGGAAAAGTACCCCCTTCTCCTTTTTGTTGGGGCGGCGGTGCTTGCCTGGACAGCCGGCAAGATGTTGGTGGAGGATAGACTTGTTCACCAACTGGTGGCTAATTCCCAGACGGCTTTTTTGCCGGTGAAAATCCTTGTTCCAGCAACGGTTACGGTTTTGGTCTTAATTGCCGGGTGGGTTTTGTACAAAAGAGAGAAGAAAAAAGAGAAAACCTTGGTTAGAAGTATTCCCGGCTGATAGGGCCCTTGCTGGCGATTCTGGAGGAGGTGTTTGCGGTGGCGCGTAGGCGGGAGGACGGCTTGAGCCGGACCAGGAGCGCGCTTTACGGGTTGGCGCGGCTGTTAGGTGACGTTTCGGCGGTGCGGAAGGGCACCGTAGGCCGCCGGCTGCTCCGTAGGGCGGCGGGCAAGGTCACGGGGAGGCTGCTAGAGAAGCTATTCAGGTAAAAAAAAAACAGAGGGCGAGGAATCCGCCGGGGAGAAACCCGGCTTTATTTTTTAAGAGGCTTTGGCGGCAACCTTCGAGAATGGCATTACTTTGGCATTACTTTACCGGTAAAAAAGGGTATCAGCAAAAAGTAAACCCACCGGAAATCCAGTCCTGGCGGGCTTTTTAGCCTGGTGGACCTGGGGGGATTCGAACCCCCGGCCTCTTGAATGCGAGTCAAGCGCTCTCCCCCTGAGCTACAGGCCCACTGACGAGAAATATTGTAGCACGGGGCGGCGCCAAACGCAAGGGGGAGAACTTATTTATCAGATATGGGGTGTATTCCGGTTTCAAAACGCTCTATGAGTCACGATATTTTTTGTAGAGAAACCTCCTGCCGCTGACGCTTGACCATCGCCTCTTCCGCGTAGTCGGCAGCGATCAGGTAAAGGTTTACCCAAAGCTCGTGCTCGTTCGGCTTACCTTCGAGTTCCTTGGCCAGTTCGCGGAATTTCTTGGTCACGCGGTCCTTGAAGGCCGAGAATTCCGCCAGGGCCTCGAGCATGTCCCGCTGGCTATAGGTCGATCCCTCGCGCAGCACTTTGAACATTATCTCACCTCCTTAGCCAGATATTACCATATCCAGGGATTATTGGCAACAGTGCAAATTTGTCGAATCGCTGTCGTTACAGGTACGACGCGCAGAGATAAAAAGGCCCGCTTTGCGGGCCTTTTTCGCGCATACGGGTTTGCTGGTCGCAGCAGGACGCGCGCCGGAGTGCCTGGCGCCTTACGTGTTGTCCGGCCAGGGCCGGTGCGCGTGCGCCCCGCCGTAAACCCCCGCTGCGCCGCTCGCATAGGCTGGGCTTGCTGCGAAGGCCTGCTGTCCGCTGACGCCGTATCCTCCGGGGGACGTGAAGGCTGCTCCGGTGTAACCGGTGTAGCCTGCGGTTTGCGCTCCCGCGGCGGGCGCCGCGTAAGTGCCGGTATAGGGCGCGCCGTAGGCACCGGTATAGGGCGCGCCGCCGGCATACGGCCCGGCGGTAATCTGCCCGGCTCCGGTGTACTGCGCCCCACCGGCGTACTGGCCGGCACCCGCATAGTGGCCGCCGGTGTACTGGGGTACGCTCCACTGCGCCGCCGCGCCCCATTGGCCGGTGGTGAGGGTCGTGCCCAGCTGCTGGGCGACCGAGGACATGGTGTTGAGTTCGTTCTGCAGGCTCAAGCAGAGCTGCTGGATGCGCTGCAGTTGTTGGCTGTTAAAGCTCTCCTGCTGGCTGAGCCGGGCAAGTTGTGACTGCGCCTGCTGTTCGGCCTGCTGCAGTTGCATGGTGACCTGGCTGATGTTGTTGAGGTCCTGACGCAAGCGACTCAGGTGGTTCTGGAGTTCCTGAAGGCGATGCATTCTTTCCCCTCCTGCTTTTTTTGGTATTATTAGCAGGTCAACCGTCCTTCATTAGTGGAAAAAAACGCCTGGACCGTAAGCAGGGTACCTGCGGGCCGCCGCCGGCCGGTCACCGGCCAATTTTAAGGTGCTGTAAATCGTAGGTGCCAAGGGGGTGCAGGCAGAAGCCGCTAACCTCCGGCGTGCAGGCGGCAAGGTGAACGCTGTAGGCAAGCGGGATTAAAGGGGAGTCGGCGGCAACGGTGGCGAGCGCCCGGGCATAGATTTGCGCCCGCAGGGGCGAATCGGGAATTTGCTGGCCCCGGGCCAGCAGCAGGTCGAGGGTGGGGTTGCGGTAGTGGGTGGCGTTTAGCCCCCGGGATATCTGAAATGAGGCGAGAAGGCAGCAGAGGAAGTTATCCGGATCGCCGTTATCGCTCGTCCACCCGTAGAGAAAAAAGTCTCCTTCCTGGCGCCTGATCGCCGCCTTAAGTTTCTCCCAGGGGTAGGCGCGGATCACGACCTCGATTCCGGCAACCGCGAGCTGTCGCTTTATCTCCGCCGCCAGCCGGATGCCCCCTGCCGGATTGTAAGGCCGTGCTTCGTTGTAAGTGAGCAGGGTAAGCGGGCGCTTTTTTAAAATGGAGGGAACTCCCGCAGGTGTCTGGTGGGAGCTGCCCGGGACCTGCTGCGGTATGGTTCCGGCGACGGGCGGCGGCAGGAGCGCGGTTGCCGGCGGCAGCAGCCGGCCGTAAAGGTTGCGGCAGAGCGCCGTCTGGTCGATGAGCAGCGCCAGCGCACGGCGGGCCGCGGGATCGGCGAACGGCTCTTTATCGGTGTAGAGGCCGAGATAACTGACGGCGGCGCCGGTGGTTTTAACCAACGTCGCGGGTGGGAGTTTACTAACGGCTGTGAGAGGAATGTTGAGCGCAATAACGCCTTTACCTTGCTGCAAAAGCCGGAGACGCCGTCCGGGATCTGGTATCTTTCGGAGCAGAACGCGGGCCACGGCGGGCATCTTATCCCAGTAGCCTTCGTAAGCCCGCAGAGATACCGCGCCCTCTCTCAACGCTTCTATTTTATAAGGGCCGGTGCCGGCCGGAAGAACGCCGGGCAGGTATATTGCGGCCTGGGGCAGCGCCAGGTTTCGCAGGAAGGGTGTATAGGGGTATTTCAGGCGAAAGGTCACGCACTGCGGGTCGGGCGCGTCCACGCTCGCGACCATCCCGAAAAGGAGGCGAAGGTAGGGCGAAACGGCGGCAGCCGATAGCTTGCGCTCAAAAGCGGCGGCCACAACAGGCGCCGTAAGGAGGCGGCCGTTGTGGAAGCGGACGCCCGGGCGAAGCCTAAAGCTCCAGGTGCGTCCGTCAGGTGACACCTGCCAACTTGTCGCCAGGCAGGGCGCGACGGCGCAGCTATCCGGTTTGAAGCGCACAAGGCCCTCGAAAACATTGGGTAGGAAGGCGCCAGCTTCGTTATTGGGGAGATTTTCTGGTATGATATTACCGGGGAGCGCAGGGGTAGCAATCAGGACCGTTGCGGTTTCATCACTGCAATGGTGCTTGCCTTTAAGGGCGACGCCGTAAAATATGGCGAGGATGGCGCAGGCCAGGACCGCAAAGAAGAAAAAATGTTTCTTCGGGATGTGAAGCACAAAGAGCTGCCGCATCTCTTTCACCGGGCGGGAGATTTTAAATTACATATTCTGGTAGCAGGAGCGTTTTCCTTGTGGATTCCCAAGTGAATTTGCGGCGCACCTCTTTCTACAAAAGGTGTTTATTTCTGGTGGCGTATCCGGTATAATTATCACCGTTGTAAATTTATCAGGAATGAGGGGAGACTGTGCTGCCGACGCCGAAAAAATACTTCGTAACTGCAGCTGCCGCCGAAGGTGCTACCAAACTCAACGCTTTCGACAATGCGCTTCTTGCAGCGCGCATCGGCAACATTAACCTAATTCGCGTTTCGAGCATCCTGCCGCCCGGAACGGAGTACGAGCCTAACTTGGTTTTCCCGCCCGGTTCGCTTGTCCCGACCGCCTACGGCTATATCATCAGCGACGTTCCGGGGGAACTCATCGCGGCCGCCGTAGGGGTAGGCATTTCGCGCGAGAGCTTCGGCGTGATTATGGAATTTTCGGGGAAGTGCACGGAGGCGGAAGCGCGGGCAAAAATCGAAGGGATGATCCGGGAGGCCTTCGACCGGCGAAAGATGGAAGTGATCGAGATGAAGATTGCGGCGGTGGAACACCGGGTTGTGCACATCGGTTGCGCCCTGGCGGCGGTGCCGCTCTGGTATTAGTTTTTCAAGGAGGTAAAAACGATGGAACTCTGGTACACCGAGGACCAAAACAACATCCTGCGCTTCAGCTACCGGGTCAACCAGTCGCTCCACGTCGAGAAGACGCCCTTCCAACACCTGGCGGTGCTTGATACCGTTGGTTTTGGGCGGATGCTGGTTCTTGACGGCATTGTGCAGACGACGGTATGGGACGAGTTTATCTACCACGAGATGATTGCTCACGTGCCGCTTAACACGCACCCGAACCCCAAAAAAGTGCTGATTATCGGGGGCGGTGATGGGGGTACGGCTCGCGAAGTGGTGCGCCATCCCCGCGTAGAAAAGGCCGTAATGGTGGAGATCGACGAGCGCGTTGTCGCCGCGGCGCGCGAGTATCTGCCGGAGCTGAGCGTGGAACTCGATAACCCAAAGCTCGACCTCCGTTTTACCGACGGCATCAAGCACGTTGCCGCGAGCCGGAACGAGTACGACGTGGTTATCATCGACTCGACTGACCCGGTGGGGCCGGCGGTCGGCCTTTTCAGCCGGGAGTTTTACAGCCAGGTTTACCAAGCGCTCAAGGAAGACGGACTTTTCGTGGCCCAAACCGAATCGCCCCTTTTTAACACCGACGTGCTGGCGCGAATCTGCAAGGATGTCGGGGCGATCTTCCCGGTTGTCCGCACCTATTTGGCCTGCGTGCCTTCCTATCCGGGCGGGCTCTGGAGCTTCACGCTGGGTTCGAAAAAGTACGATCCCCTTGAGGTTAAGCCCGAAATCATCCCGGCACTCGGCTACCGGTACTATAACCTGCAGGTCCACCGCGCGGCTTTTGCTTTGCCGCAGTTTTTGAAAGAAGCTTTGGGTCAGGGTTAAGTATGTTCACCGGGATCGTTCGCGACGGTCTTTTCCTCGCCGCGGGTGATGACTGGGCACGCGCAAAGGTGGTTCTCGTGGGCGCCGGGCTCGATAGCACGGTCTCTTTCCGGCCCGGGACGCGGGATGGGCCGCGGGCCGTCCGCTATTTTTCACAGTGTCTTGAGGAGTACAGCCTCCAGCTGGGGCGGGACCTCCGCGCCCTGCCGTTTTGCGACCTCGGCGATATTGCGCTGCCCCACGGCCACGTAGCGGAGGCGCTGACCCTCGTCGAAGACGTGGCGGCCCGGCTCTTTTCGGCCGGTAAGATACCGGGGCTGATCGGGGGCGAGCACCTGATCACCCTGCCGGTGATCAGGGCCGCGCGCCACTTTTACCCGGAGCTTGTGGTGCTTCACTTTGACGCCCATGCCGACCTGCGTGACGAGTATCTCGGTGTCAAGCTCTCCCACGCTACGGTAATGCGGCGGGTGGTGGAGCTTCTCGGGCCGGGGCGGGTATACCAGTTCGGTATTCGCTCGGCCGACGGGGAAGAGGTTTTGTACGCCCGCGAAATGACCAGATTCCACCCCTTCAAGGTGGCCGAGCCTTTCGCCGGAGTCAGAGAAAAGATAGGGGCGCGGCCCGTTTACGTAACGCTCGATATCGATGTTGTTGATCCCGCTTACGCTCCCGGGGTGGGAACGCCGGAGCCGGGCGGGATCGGCGTTGCCGAGCTGTTAGAGACGGTTTATCGTTTTCAAGGGCTTAACGTGGTCGGGTTTGACCTCGTAGAAGTTAATCCGGCGTACGACCCGGCCGGGCTAGCGCCGCTTTTGGCGGCAAAGGTGATAAGGGAGTTGGTAATGATCCTGACCGGATAAGAGACAAAGCAACAGAAGGGAGGTGAGCCCGTGCGCGAAGGAAAGGTACAGATAATACCGCTGGGCGGCCTCGGCGAAATAGGTAAAAACTCGCTCGCGATCCGGTACGGTGACGATATCCTGGTCATCGACTGCGGGTTGATGTTCCCGGAAGATGAGCTGCTCGGGATTGACGTCGTCATCCCCGATGTGACTTACCTTTTGGAAAATAAGGAATGCCTCCGGGCGATTATCCTGACCCACGGTCACGAGGACCATATCGGGGCGATTCCGTATGTCCTGCCCCACTTCGACGTGCCGATCTACGGCACCCGCCTGACCCTTGGCCTGCTCGAAGGGAAGCTCGAGGAGCACCTTCCGGGTTTCAAGGCTGACCTCCGGGAGGTCCGGCCGCGCGATCTTCTGACGATTGGCAACTTTAAAGTGGAATTCATCCGGGTCTCCCACAGCATCCCCGACGCGGTTGCGGTGGCGGTGCATACGCCGCTCGGCGTGATCCTCCATTCGGGCGACTTCAAGGTTGACTACACGCCGGTCGACGGGGAGCGGATCGATTTCCATCGGCTGGCCAAATTAGGTGAGGAAGGGGTGCTGGTGCTGCTTTCCGATAGCACCAACGCGGAGCGCCCCGGTTATACGATGTCGGAAAGAGTGGTTGGCGAAACCTTTGAGGAGACCTTCCGGCGTTCCCGCAACCGCATCCTGATCGCCACCTTCGCATCGAACATCCACCGGATTCAACAAGCAATAATTGTCGCCCACCGGTTCGGCCGTAAGGTGGCGATTGCCGGCCGGAGTATGGTCAACGTGGTGACGGTGGCCCACCGGCTCGGCTACCTGCAGATACCGCCGGGGACGATGGTGGAATTAGAAGAGGCCAACCGGCTGCCGCGCCACGAGGTGGTGATTCTCACCACCGGAAGCCAGGGCGAACCGATGTCTGCGCTAACCCGGATGGCGATGGCCGACCACAAACTCGTCGAGATTTACCCGGGCGATACCATCATTATTTCGGCGGTGCCGATTCCAGGCAACGAAAAATTGGTGGCGCGGGTGATCGACCAGCTTTTCAAGCGCGGTGCGGAGGTGCTTTATGAAACCGTCTCGGGGCTCCACGTCTCGGGACACCCGAGCCAGGAAGAGCTGAAGCTGATGATCAGCTTAACGCGGCCGAAGTTTTTCATCCCCATCCACGGGGAGTACCGGATGCTGATGCGCCACGCGGAACTGGCCCGGGAAATGGGCGTGAAACCGGAAAACATCTTTGTGGCGGAGAACGGACAGGTCGTCGAGTTCAGCCGCAAGGGCGGCCGTTTCGCCGGGCGGGTGACCGCAGGACGGGTGCTGGTCGATGGCCTGGGCGTAGGTGACGTCGGCAATATTGTGCTGCGGGACCGTAAGCAGCTTGCCAAAGACGGCATCCTCATTGTGGTGCTGGCGATAAGTCAGGAATCGGGGCAGGTAGTCGCGGGACCGGATATTGTTTCCCGCGGGTTCGTCTATGTGCGGGAGGCAGAGGAGTTGCTCGAGGAGGCTAAGGCGCAGGTGCGCGCGGCGCTGGAGAAGTGCCAGGAAAAAGGGCTTAATGAGTGGGCGAGCATTAAGGCGCAGGTGCGTGACATCTTAGGCCGGTTCCTTTACGAGCGCACCCGGCGCCGGCCGATGATCCTGCCGATCATCATGGAGGTTTGAGGCGATGCGGGTTAAGACGCAGCGGCTCGATTTTAAGACGCGCTTTAAGGTTAAAAGTGGTTTCGTGCTGGCGACGGTCTTTTTGACCCTTATCGACTTCTTCTACTGGTGGCTGCCCCGCGTAATTCCCCTGCGGCGCCGGCAGCGGCCGGCGGGCCGGCTGGTGTTCCGGGTGCGGGAGTAGTGCGGCAAGGCCGATCGCGCAAGAGAAGCTCAGCCAAGACAGGTGCTCATACTGAAAAAAATAGACCCCGGACGATTATCCGGGGTCTCACTTTCACGCTCGTAGGGCGCAGGGGCTAAAGCCTGTCCCCTATTCCGGCGTGATCTCAACCTGTCTGGCTTGCGCCCCCTTTGCCTTCGGGATCACGACTTCCAGCACACCATCCTTGAAGCTCGCCTTGGCCTTGTCGCGGTCCACCGCTACCGGCAGCGGGATGGTCCGCGAAAACTTTCCGTAAGCCCGCTCGCTCCGGTAGTAATTCTTCTCTTTTACTTCTTCCTCCCGCTTCATCTCGCCCTGGATGGTGATCTCTTCATCCGTAACGAAGATCCTGACGTTCTTCTTATCCACGCCCGGCAGGTCGACCTTTACGATGACGTTGTCGTCGCGCTCGAAGACGTCGACCGCCGGCAGCCACGCCCCTAACTGTTCTTCCCGGAAGAGCCGCGGAAATCTGCCGAAAACCTTTTCCATTGCCTCCCGCATTTCGCGTAATTCCCGCCACGGGTCCCACGGTAAGAGGTACGGCATCGGTAAACACCCCCCGGTTTTAAGATTTAGAGGCCTTCTAACCGTTATTATACCTGAGCGGCCAAAAAAAGGGAAGGGGCAAGTTTCCCGTCTTTACAGGAGCCCTGCTTCTGCAAGACGCCGGATAGCGTAGGCACGCGCTTCCTTTTCTTCCTCCGGGGTGAGGGGTTTGAGACGCAGCAGGTCCGGCCCCAGACGGGCGAGAAAGATGCCCGTGCCGCCCTTTTCTACAACGAGGTAGAGGTGCTCCTCAGGAATAACAGCAAAGGCATAGTCTCCTTTACGAATGGCGGCTACGGGGATCGTTTCCTGATTCGCTTTAAAATGCGCTACCGCCTCTTTAATATTCAGCTTCACCGCAAGATTCCTCCCTTAATTGAGTGATAGCCGGCTGGCGCGCTTGGCGCGACGCGCCGGTCCGGGAGAAGAAACCCGGTACAAATTTTAGCACAACTCTTCTTCCTCTTACGAGGGAAAAAGGAACCGCTGCCGAAAATTATAAAGAGGAGGCGATGCCGGTGAAAGTGCAGTGGGAAGCCGAGGTGAACAACACAGGCGTAAAGGGCGGGGGCAGTGCGGGTCCGGCGGGCTTTACCGCTGCCTTAGAAGCCGCTACGCGGCAGGGTGGCGGGCTGGAAGCGCTCTTTGCCGCCGCCGCGGCCCGGTTCGGCGTACGCGCGGAACTCCTGCGGGCGGTGGCCCAGGTTGAGTCTGGGTTTAACCTGCGGGCGGTTTCCCGGGCCGGGGCGCAGGGTATCATGCAGTTGATGCCGGGCACCGCCCGGGCACTAGGTGTGCGGGACCCCTTTAACCCTGCGGAAAGCATCTTTGCCGGCGCGGCCTACCTGCGGTCGCTGCTCGACCGTTTCGGGGGGAATGAGGCCTTGGCGCTGGCCGCTTACAACGCCGGCCCGGGTGCGGTAGCGCGGTACGGGGGCATCCCGCCTTTCGCGGAAACCAGGGCCTACGTCGCTAAGGTCTTGCAACTGAGCGGGTGTCCGGCTGAGGCGGTGCCTTCTTCGGAGGCCGGCGAGCGCTTGGAAATGGCGGCGGCGAAAACAGCAGGGCTACGGTCGGGAAACCCGTTAGAAGATACAGAAACACCGGCTGGCGAGACGGAAAAACTCGCCGCCCTGGCGCTGGTGTGGCGCTACGCTTTGGCGGAGTACCTGCTCCACGCCGCCACGGGGGAAGAAAAGCCGGAGTAAACGCGGCCCCGCCTCGCTCTATCGGCGGTAGCGGGGCGTTAAAAATAGTGCTGGTTTGACACGGGAGGAATAGACTTGCGCGTACTGGTCATCGGTGCCGGGGCGCTGGGTTCGGTTTTCGGCGGTTATCTATCCCTGGCAGGAGAAGAAGTGACGCTGCTCGGTCGCCCCTGGCACCTGGAGGCCGTAGCGCGGCAGGGTCTTTTTATCGAGGGTATTTGGGGGGAGGAGAACCGAAATCGACGCGTTGAACGGCCGGATTGTGGCGTACGGCGCTGCGTGCGGCATTCCGACCCCTTATAACGCCGTAGTGACCGCGTTAATCCGCTTCCGGGAAAAGAGGTGTCTTCCGGAGTCGAGCCCGCAGGTTGGATTGGCGAACTGGCCGTAAAAAGTTTGCTGCCGGAAGGGTTTTCGCGGCTAGATTAATTGTGGGTTGACGAAGGGGGATTAAGGCACTGCGCAGGTGTCTTCGTAACGGAGGTTTTTATATGGTGCGCCGGTTGCTTTATAAGGCTATCCTGCTTCTAGGGCTCCTGGCTGCCGTGCTGATCCAGCCTCTGCCCGCCCTGGCAGAGATAGTGCGGGAAGAACCGGTGGCGGCCGGCGTCCTTTTCAGGGAGATTCTCCAACAGACGGACGGGGGTCCGGTGCGGATCTGCCTTCTGGAGGTCGATCTTGCTCACCCGTACGTGCGCCTTGGCCTTCTCTTTGGCGCGGACAACAGGAGTTTCTCCGGCACCCTGACGGTCCGGGAGATGGCGGAGCGTGCGGGAGCCGTGGCGGCGCTCAACGCTGACTACTTTCACCTTAAGGAAGGAAAGCACCCTTTGGGCCTTGCCGTTGCGGACGGCCAGCTCCTGACGAGCCCGCTTAAGCGGAACGACTATTACGCGTTTGCCCTGATGAAGGATGGCCGCCCGCTCATCGATGTCTTTTCCTTTGCCGGAGAGGTGGTCGCCCCGAACGGGCTTTCTTTTTACCCTCTCGCCGGGATCAATAAGCCTTCGTACCAAGCCCTGGTTAACGGCCAGCCCGCCAATTCGGATGCCGACGCCCTTCATCTTTATACGCCCGCGTGGGGGGAGATTTCCCGCGGTAGCGAGGGCAACGCTTGCGTGGCAGAGTTGGTCGTTGCGGACGGCAAGGTGCAGGAAATTCGCTGGGATAAACCCGGGGCGCCGATCCCTCCTAACGGCTATGTCCTGCGCGGGCAGGGGACGGCGGCCGCCTTTCTGCTCGACAATTTCCAAGTTGGGGACCCGGTGGCGGTCTATTACCGCGTGGATCCTTCCTATATCGAGATGCAGTTGGCGGCGGGCGGCTACGCCCTTCTGGTGGCAGACGGACAACCGGTCGAACGGTTGACCCAGAGCAGCGGCGGACGGGAAGCACGTTCGGCGGTCGCTTTTTCCCGGGACAACCGCACTCTCTACCTCGTGGCGGTAGAGCAGAGCGCGGATAGCACCGGCCTGACCCTGAAAGAGTTTGCCGTGTTCCTCGCGGAACGCCTGGGCGCCTGGCGCGCCCTTAATCTCGACGGCGGCGGTTCAACCAGCTTGGCTGTTCGCCCGCTCGGTGAGTTCAAGCCTGTGCTGGTGAATAGACCCGCAAGGGGTGCAGAAAGACGGGTACCCGATGCCATCGGGGTTTTCAGCACTGCGCCGCGGGGAGAGCTTACGGGCCTGGTGGTCCGGGGGCCGCGGGAAATCATCGCCGGTTTACCCTATCGTTACCAGGCTGCCGGTTACGACGCTTATTTTAACCCTTACCCGGTCGATCCCCAAGCCGTCACCTGGACGGTCGCGGAAGGCGCGGGCAGCTTTGACGGCGGCGAGTTGAGGGCGCAGGCAGGAGGCCCTCTCGTTATCAGCGCCAGGGCGGGTAACGCAACCGGGACGCTCCGGGTGAAGGTGCTCAGTAGCGAGGATATGGCCCGTCTCGAGGTTACGCCGGCCCGCATCCGGCTGGCTCCTGGGGAACAGGTGCGGCTGATCGTCCGGCTTCACGGGAAGGATGGCCGCACGTGGACGTTGCCGGCAGGCTGCGTGCAGTGGACGGCGCAGGACGGCATAGGAAGCGTGGCGGACGGAGTTTTCTGCGCCGGCAAAGAAACTGCGGCGGGTTGGCTTAAGGCGCGCTTTGGCGCTCTGGAGACAACGGTGCCTGTAGAAGTTGCCGCCGCCGGCGAAAAATTTCACTGGGTAGGCCCGGAGGGCGGCGAAATCCGGGAGGGCAACTTTACCTTCAGGTTTCCCGCGGGTATTTTCGACAGGCCGGTGGCCCTGCAGGTCGCGCCGCTTGCTACCGCCTCCGGCTTGCCTACCGGTTACCGCTTCTGCGACGGGCTTATTTTACGTTCCTCCGGCGAGCTGCCTGCCGGGGCAGCGTGCCTTGCCCGCTGGCTGCCGCAGCAGGAAAGTTGTCCCTGCGACCGGGCCGTCTTTTTCCTGCGTCAGAAGGAGGGCTTTTGGCGGGCGCAGCCGTCTCTGGAGGATGGGGCAGCCCTGTTAGGGCGACTAAGCGGCTCCGGCGAGCTGGCGGTGGCCGTGCGCGAGGAGGCACCACGCGAACCCGGCGACCTTGCCACCCACTGGGCGCGCACCGCCGTGACGCCCCTTATCCAGCGGGAGGTCATCCGCGGCTTTCCCGATGGCTCCTTCCGCCCCGACGCGCCGCTTACCCGGGCGCAATTTGCCGTTATGCTTGCGGGAGCCTTCGGCTGGCCCGATCCGGGTGGTGGGCCGCTGCCCTTCCGCGACGCGCTGCCGACCTGGGCCCTGCCGGGCATCAGGGCGGCGGCGGCCCGCGATGTAGTCACGGGCTACCCGGATGGGCGGTTCCGGCCGGATAAACCGCTGACGAGAGCCGAGTTGGTCGTTCTTATCGACCGGGTCCTTGCCCTCCCGGAAGGCACGGCCCAGCCCTTCCGCGACGCGGCGCAGATTCCGCGCTGGGCGCTTCCCGCAGTTGGGCGCGTGGCGGCCGCCGGGCTTGTCAGTGGGTCGGGCGGGTTTTTCCGGCCGCTCGCCACGGCAACGCGGGCTGAAGCGGCGGCGCTGGTAGCGCGCGCGCTGAGATACCACCTGGAGCGCCTGGCGTAGCCCCAGAATCTCTGCTTAGAAAGTGCGGCGAGCGGCGGAGCAGTTCCGAAGCAGGAATTTAGACCCTGCCTGGCGAACCCTAACCTAAAAGCTCCCGGCTGCTTAAAGGCGGATAATTTTCGAAGTGGAGTGATTTTTTTTGGAGGCCTACGCCATTATCAGAAAAAAGCGTGATGGGGAACGTCTGTCACCGGAGGAGATTTCGTGGTTCATTGACCGGTACGTGGCGGGGGAAGTGGCTGACTACCAGGCGGCGGCCTGGCTTATGGCTGCTTACCTGCGCGGCCTCGACGCCGGGGAAACGCTGGCGCTGACCGAAGCGCTGGCCCGTTCTGGGGAACAGGTGGATCTTTCGGGAATCAGGGGCGTCAAAGTCGATAAACATTCTACCGGGGGCGTTGGTGATAAGACCACCCTCGTTCTGGCACCGCTTTTGGCGGCGGCCGGGGCCAAGGTGGCTAAGATGTCCGGGCGGGGCCTCGGTCATACGGGCGGCACCATCGATAAGTTAGAGGCCATCCCGGGCTTTCGAACCGCGATGGAGCGGGAGGAGTTTGTGGCGCAGGTAAACCGCACCGGCGTGGCGGTGGCTGCCCAGACGGAGAAGATTGTTCCCGCCGACCGGAAACTTTACGCTCTCCGCGACGTGACCGCTACGGTTGACAGCATCCCGCTCATTGCTGCCAGTGTGATGGCGAAAAAGCTCGCCTGTGGCGCTGACGTGATCGTACTCGACGTCAAGACGGGTAGCGGTGCCTTTATGCAGGATGCGGCGGCGGCTCAGGAGCTGGCGCGGTTGATGGTGGCCATCGGGAAGCGTGCCGGCCGGCGGGTAGTGGCGCTGGTCACCGACATGGACCAGCCGCTTGGTTACGCCGTGGGGAACGCCATAGAAGTCGCCGAGGCCATTGCCACCCTCAAAGGGCGGGGGCCGCTCGACTTGACGGAGCTCTGCCTCGAACTCGGCAGCCGGGCCCTCTGTCTTGGCGGCCTTGCGGTGAGCCTTAAAACGGCGCGGGCCAGGCTGGAGGAGCTGCTGCTCGGCGGCCAGGCGCTCGGGAAATTCCGGGAATGGGTGGCCGCGCAGGGCGGCGACCCACGGGTAGTGGACGAACCGGAGTTACTGCCGCAGGCGCCACAGAAGATACCCGTTTTAAGTCCGCGTGCCGGCTACGTCGTCCAGATCAACGCGCTGGCGGTAGGCGAAGCTGCCCGGGCTCTCGGTGCGGGTCGGCGCCGCAAAGAGGAAGGTGTCGATCCGGCGGTCGGGGTGCTTCTTGTGGCCAAGACGGGCAGCCGGGTCGAAGCGGGTGAGCCGCTGGCGTACATCCTTGCCCGGGAAAAGGGAGTGGCGGAGGCGCAGGAACTGCTGGCCGGCGCTTTCACGGTTGCCGTCAACCCTCCTAAGACCCGCCCGCTGGTGTGTGCGGTCGTGGAAAAGTAAGGGGGCTAAAAATGGGCGAACGCTGGCAGTGGCTTAAGGTGATTGCCGGGCTGCTCTTTTTGGGAGCAGCAGCTCTGCTATATCTTTCATTTCCCAGAACGCCGAAAATACTTGTTTTAGTCTTTTTGTTTGTATTCCTGGGGCTTTATTACCCATTTTCGGCTCTTTTCTTCCGCTGGATGTTGAAAAATATTGATGATTTTCGTAAGGGGAGAGAGGAGTTTGGCAGCAGAAAAAAAGGGCGTCGTACTTAAGGAGCAGCCGCTTTTTCTTCGGGGGATGTATCTTTTCAACCGTATAATCCACAGTTTCCTCGGTGTCAGCCTTGTTGTCATTGCGCTTTTGACCTTGTGGCTGTTTATGCGGGAAATCTGTGTCACCCTGATCTATAAACAGAAGCTTGTCGAAGGGTTGCTACACGCGCTCGGCACGCTTCTCATCCTCTGGACCGTATCCGAGCTCATCACCACCGAAATCCGCTACCTGGCGGGCCACCGGCTGCAGGTTGCCGTTTTCGTGGATGTCGCCATCGCGGCGACCGTGCGGAAGATACTTATTGCGGACATCGAGCAGATGAGTCTCGAACTTCGCTTATTCCATCTGGCGGCGCTGGTTGGCCTTGGCGTCATCCGCTGGCTCCTTACCTGCGCCGTGGTCGAACCAGAAGGCCGCGCCAGACAACCGGGAGAGAAACCTTCCGCATAACGTCCCGGTCTTTTCTATCCCCGCCTGGGGGCTTGGCACCCCACTTCAGAAGCCCGGAGCAGTATAGCGTCACCCTGTAAAAGGGAAGACTTTTTTAAAAAGGGCTTTTGGAGGGGTCCGGATGCCTCGGCGACTTGTCTTTTTAGAAATATTCCTCTTGTCTTTGTGGTTTTTGGCACCACCGGCCCGCGCGGCGGCGGCCGTCCCTGAGTTCACCACCACCGCAAAAAGCGCCGTCCTGATGGAAGCGCATAACGGCCGCGTCCTCTGGGCTAAAGAGCCGCACCGCCGGCAGCCGATTGCGAGCATGGTGAAGATGATGACCCTGCTGCTCGCTGTCGAAGCGGTAGAGCAGGGAAAGGTCAAGCTTGCGGACGTGGTAACCGCCAGTGATTACGCTGCCGGGATGGGCGGTTCCCAGATCTTTCTTGCTCCCCAGGAAGAGATGAGCCTCCGGGACCTGCTGATTGCCGTCGCCACCGCCTCGGCAAATGACGCGAGCGTGGCCGTAGCCGAACACGTTGCCGGCAGCGCGGAGGGTTTTGTGGCGGCGATGAACGAGCGGGCCCGCGAGCTCGGCCTCAAGAATACCCGCTACGTCAACCCTACCGGCCTCCCGGCACCCGGACAGTACTCAACCGCTTACGACCAGGCGGTGCTTTTGCGCGAAGCCTTGCGCCACCCGCTTTTTCGGGAGCTAACCCAGATAAAAGAATACGATCTACGGGACGGCAAGTTCAAGCTCTGGAATACGAACAAACTCCTCTGGTGGTATAAGGGAACGGATGCCGGCAAAACGGGCTGGACGGAGGAAGCGGGATTCTGCTTGGCCTCAAGCGTTATCCGGGACGGGCTCCGGTTGATCGGTGTGGTCCTTGGCTGCCCCGAACAAAAATCCCACTTCCGCGAGTCGATAAGGCTTTATAACTGGGGGTTTACCCGCTACCAGGCCGTACGCCTGGCGCCGGCGCAGCTACGGGTTGCCACCCTCCCTGTTGAGCGGGGGGTGGTGGACAGCGTCGATGTCCTAACGGGAAGCGAGATCACCCTTGTCGTACCCCGCGGCCAGGACAAGGGGATCACCCGCCGGCTATTGCTGCCGCCGCGTCTTGAGGCGCCCGTCTACAAAGGGCAGGCGGTGGGCGCCTGGCAGGTCCTAAAAGAGGGGAAAGAGGTGCTCCGTGTGGAACTTGTGGCCGCACGGGACGTGGGACGTGCCGGGTTCTTTGGGCTGCTGTATAAGGCCTGCCGGCAGGTTTACGGAATGTAGCGCCCGCCCGGTGATTCAGATTTGGTGGGGCCCCACGGTGGGGCCTCTTATTTTTTACCAGGAATTAGCAGGAAAAGCCGCCTCCGGTAACGAATCTTTTTTACCTAAACGCTACGGGAGGTTGCAGTCTTGGTAGAGATAGAAAAAACGGGGGAGGTTCTGGTCGCCGCGCTTAAGGGAGAGATAGACCTTCGCGTGGCTCCGGAGTTGCGGGAAAGGCTCGATAGAGCGATAGAAGGCTTCGCCGCCCGCCACCTGGTCGTCGACTTCGCCGGCGTCAGCTTTATCGACAGCACGGGCCTGGGCGTCATTCTCGGCCGCTACAAGCGGGTGACCGGCACCGGCGGGAAGTTTGCGGTTACCGGGCTAAAACCTGCCGTTCGCCGGGTTGTGGAGCTATCCGGTCTGCTCCGGATTGCGCCGGAATTTAATTCCCGCGCCCAGGCAGTGCGGGCGCTTGCGGGAGGTGGGGCGGGTGCTTAACCGTTTTCGCCTCGAATTCCCGAGCCGTCCGGAAAACGTGGGGCTGGCGCGGGTGGCGGTTGCTGCTTTCGCGGCGCAGCTGGACCCCACCCTTGAGGAACTGGACGAGATCAAGGGTGCGGTTTCCGAAGCGGTGACCAACGCCATCATCCACGGCTACGGCAATTCGCCCGACGGCATTGTTATCGTGGAAGGCATCCTCTACGGCGACGCCATCGAGGTTTGCGTGGAGGACGCCGGAAAAGGAATGGAGGATGTCGCCCGGGCCATGGAGCCCGAGCAGACGAGCGACCCGGAGCGGCTGGGCTTGGGCTTCACCTTTATGAAAACGTTTATGGACGAGGTAAAGGTGGACTCGGTTCCCGGCCAGGGCACCCGGGTCATCATGCGCAAGCAACTGGCTACCCGGCATTAACTTGGTGCGGCAGGCGGTCGCTTGATGGCAGATAACGCGGGGAAGGAACTGCTGACGGACGAGGAAACGCACCGGCTGTTGCGGCAGGCGCAGGAAGGAAATGCGGCGGCACGTGAAGCACTGGTCAGGGGGAACCTCAGGCTCGTGGCCAGCATCGTGCAGCGTTTCGGCGGGCGTGGCTATGAATACGAGGATCTTTTTCAGGTGGGCTGTATCGGCCTTTTAAAGGCTATCGACAGGTTTGACTTTCGCTACGGGGTAAAGTTCTCCACTTACGCGGTCAGCGCGGTAATCGGCGAGATTAGGCGCTTTTTGCGGGATGACAGCCCGGTGCGGGTTTCGCGTTCCCTTAAGGAAACTGCGGCGCGCGCCAACCGGGTCCGGGAAGCGCTGGCCAACCGCCTGGGGCGCGAACCAACCCTTACGGAAGTAGCTGCCGCTGTCGGGCTGCCGGCGGAAGAAGTGGTGGCGGCGTGCGAGGCGGCACAGCTCCCGGCATCGTTACAGGATATCGTTTACGGCGAGGGGAGCGATGCCATTCGGCGGGAGGAACAGATAGCCGGGGTTACGGCGGATGAAAACACTTGGCTACAGAGGATCGCCGTCCGCGACCTGCTTTCCCGCCTCCCTAAAAAGGAAAGACAGGTGCTGGTTTGGCGTTTTTATGAAGATATGACCCAGGCGGAGGTTGCGGCGGAACTCGGGATCTCCCAAGCCCAAGTTTCGCGTATCGAGCGCCAGGCACTACGGCGCCTCCAGGAAGCGGCAGGAGAGGAGTTTTAGACGGCAGGTCTTTAAGGAGTGGCTTTCCAGGTATAAGTAGCGGCGCGGCGCGCCATAATACGCCTTGACGGGAATCATTAAGGAGGGATGGCGCGTGCACGTTAAAGTCGCTGAGCTGGTGGGGGAATCGTCCAGTAGCTGGCGGGACGCCGTTCAGGCAGCAGTAAGCGAGGCTGCCCGGACGCTGGGAAGCATTACCGGCGTCGAGGTAATCAACCTCACCGCTAACGTGGAAAACGGCGAGATCAAGGAGTACAAGGCCAACGTCAAGGTCGCCTATCTAGGCTGAGAAAAAACGCTTTTGAGTAAGGCAGGACACCAGCAGTGGTGTCCTGCAGGTTTTAACCAGTAATTGCCAGCATCGCGGCGGGCAGCGTTCTGTTCGGTGCAGGCACCCTGCTTGCCTCCGGCGGAACGCGGCAGCAACCGGCTAACGAAGAGGGAAGATCAAGGGAGGGAAGGGCATGCGCCTTTTCGACCCGAGCAAACCGCTTGAGATGCAGAAGCAACAGTACCAGCAACTGGTAAACAGGATGAGTCCGAAACCGCCAGTACTGCGTAACTGCCTCTGGGCGTTTCTGGTTGGCGGGCTTATCTGCTTTGTTGGTCAAGCCTTCCTGAGCGGCTTCCAGCGTCTGGGGCTCAGCATCCTCGATGCCAGCGCCGCTACCTCGATCGTGCTCGTTCTGATAGCCGCGTTCCTCACTGGTCTGGGACTTTACGACGAGATTACCCGCTTTGCTGGGGCGGGCACGATCGTCCCGATTACGGGCTTTGCCAATTCGATGGTTGCTCCGGCACTCGAAGCCCGCACCGAGGGCCTGGTACTGGGCGTGGGCGCACGGCTCTTCGTCATCGCAGGTCCCATTCTCGTCTTTGGTATCGTGACCGCGTGGCTGGCGGGGATGCTCTACTACTTTTTTGGGCCGCGCCCGCCGGTCGGCTCCTGAAGAAAACTACGTGTTGCCTGTGAGGGGATTTTTATGGCGGCACCGAAAAAAGTGGGGATAGGAACAGTAGCCTTTAGCAACCCGCCGGTAATCCTTGCGACAGCTACCATCGTCGGTGCCAAGGAAGGCGAGGGACCGCTCGCCAACACCTTTGAGAAGGTGGTAGAGGACCCGTATTACGGGGAAGAAAGCTGGGAGAAAGCCGAGCGCCGGATGCTGCAGGAGGTGCTGGAAAAGGCTCTCGCCAAAGCCAATATCAAACCGCAGGATGTCGACTACCTGCTGGCCGGCGACCTTTTAAACCAGATTATCTCGGCGAATTTTGTAGCCCGGGCGCTGGCCATTCCCTACATCGGGCTCTACGGCGCCTGTTCCACCATTTACGAAGGACTGGCCCTCGGGGCGATGCTCATCGACGGGGGCTTTGCCCAGTACGTGCTTATCGGCTCTTCGAGCCACTATTCGACCGCCGAGCGCCAGTACCGTTTCCCTACTGAGCAGGGAGCCCAGCGGCCACTTACCGCCCAGTGGACCGTTACCGGCGCGGGGGCGATCTTACTGGCAGCGTCCGGTGCGGGGCCGCGGGTTACCCACGCCACCATCGGCCGTGTCATCGATCTTGGCAGCGCTGACCCTTATAATATGGGTGCCGCAATGGCTCCCGCTGCCGCAAACACCATTGTCAGCCACCTAAGCGACACCCAGCGCCGCGTGGAAGATTATGATTTGATCTTGACCGGCGATTTGGGTGCTTACGGCACAGCATTGCTCCATAAGCTTATGGCCGAGTACGGTCACGACATCACCCGCAACCACAACGACTGCGGCCTTCTCATCTTCGACCGGGGAAAACAGGATGTTCATGCGGGTGGGAGCGGCTGTGCTTGCGCCGCGGTGGTTACCTGCGGCTACCTTATGCAGCAATTTCAGCAGGGAAAGCTCAAACGCGCTCTCGGCGTGGGCACCGGTGCCCTTTTAAGTCCGCTTACCACCCAGCAAGGCGAGAGCATCCCCGCGGTTGGCCACGCGGTAGTGCTCCAGGCCTGAGGAGGGAATGCTGTGATTTTCCTTAAGGCATTTGTTGTTGGCGGTTTAATCTGCGTGGTCGCCCAGCTTTTAATGGACCTTACAAGCCATAAGGTAACCCCGGCCCACGTGCTTGTAGGATTGGTTACGGCCGGCGCCATTCTAAGCGCCCTCGGTCTTTACCAGCCACTGGTGAACTTCGCGGGAGCGGGCGCCACTGTGCCGCTCAGCGGTTTCGGCCACATTCTGGCGCAGGGGGCAATCCGGGGCGTAGCCCGCGATGGGCTGATCGGTGCCTTCACGGGCGGCGTGGCCGCGGCTGCGGCAGGGATCACCGCAGCGGTCGTCTTTGGCTACTTCGCGGCCCTTCTCTTCCGGCCGAAGGGTTAAGCTTTTCGGATTAAAAAACAAGGCAGCAGGTGGTTTGATGGTAGCTGAAGCGCAAACAAAGACTCCTTTGGCCAAGGATCTGGCAGATAACCTCCGCAAGCTCGACGAACGGCTTGTCTTTAAGAAAAACTTTGACCTCATCCTCCGGGAAATCGAAGTCGGCGGCCGCAAAGCGGCCCTTCTCTTCGTTGACGCCTTTGTTAAGGACGAGCCGCTAACCCTCATTTTGAAAGAGCTGGCGCGGCTCGAGGCTGCCGAAATCACGCTGAACACCTTCAAGAAACTTTTCTACCGGTACGTTACCTTCGGCGAAGTCAAGACGGTCGGCACGCTCGAAGAGGTCATCGATACTGCTTTGAGCGGGCCCACCGTTTTTCTCATTGATGGCGAGGCGCAGGCGATCGTCATTGACCTTCGCGTTTACCCGGCCCGTATGCCTGACGAGCCCGACCTGGAAAAAGTTACCCGCGGCTCGCGTGATGGCTTCACCGAAACTCTGGTCCATAACACCGCGCTCATCCGGCGGCGAGTGCGCGACCCCCGGCTGCGCATCGAACATTTGACCGCCGGTGCCCGTTCAAAAACGGATATCGCTCTTGCTTACATTGAAGACATTGCCAACCCGGATTTGGTGGACAGCGTGCGGGAGAAGGTAAATAAGATTAAAATCGACGGGCTACCGATGGCGGAAAAATCCGTAGAGGAGCTCATCACCCCGGGCACCTACTGGAACCCCTTTCCCCGCGTGCGCTACACCGAGCGGCCGGATGTGGCGGCGGCACACCTGCTCGACGGCCACGTGCTGGTCCTAGTAGACACTTCCCCAAGTGTAATGATCCTGCCGACCACCTATTTTCACCACCTCCAGCACGCCGAGGAGTTCCGCCAGAGCCCCACGGTCGGCGTTTACCTGCGGTGGGTTCGCTTCGCCGGGGTGTTTATTTCGGTATTTCTAACACCGCTCTGGCTCTTGGTATCCCTTGAACCCGGCCTTCTGCCGCCGGAACTCAAGTTCATCGGGCCGAAAAAAATAGGTGCAGTGCCCCTCTTCATCCAGTTCCTCATCGCGGAAGTCGCCATCGACATGATCCGGATGGCCACCATCCACACCCCAAGCCCCATCGCTACCTCTACCGGCATCATCGCTGCCGTCCTCCTTGGCGACCTTGCGGCCCGGGTCGGGCTTTTCGGTCCCGAAGTTATCCTTTACACGGCGACAGCCGCAATCGGCACCTTCTTAACCCCATCCTTTGAGCTGGCGCAGGCAAACCGGCTGACGCGCCTTTTCATTCTCATTTTGACCGGCCTCCTGCGCCTTCCTGGTTTTATCATCGGCACAGTCGTGGCCTTTAGTTTTCTTTTGCTTACGCGTTCTTTCGGTGTGCCGATTGTGTCCTTGTCGCTACTCTGGCCTGTAAACCCGCGTGGTTACTGGCTTCAACCGCATTTCAGAAGCTTATAGCCCGACAGCGAATGGAAAATGAGCAGTGCCCAGGAAGCCGTCGCGTTCTGCAAAAACTTGGGAAGATGTGCGGAACGAAGCGCATAAGTTCAGCGGGTTGTGCCGCGACGCTCAGGAAGAGTTGTGGGCCAGAATCTTTCAGCGACTTTTTATCCCCAACCCTAAAGGGCGGGGCCTGCGGCGGCCGTTTTTGGTCAGGCAGTTCGCATAACCTCGATTTTGCAAAGCAAAATGCCGCCAAAGGACGCAAAACCAGGCCGGAGGCGGTTTGCTAAGACAGGATTTTTTATTCGCAAAACCAAACCGGAGGGGAGGAATGCAGCAGCTGCGGAAAACATAACTAGAGTAGACTGTTTCTGAACGACTTGTTGCCATAAAAGCGCGAAGTTTTTGTCCATCAAGAAAGCGGGAAAAAGGAACTCGCGGGAGCTGATGGAGAGTGCCGAAGGTCAAGCCAGACCTTAAAATCTTCACCGTCTGCGGGGAGTTCTTCCCGGAAGACTTCCCACCTTCTAAGTCGGAAAAATGGAGCCGGGGAGAAGAAAACCCCCTGCAGACGGAAATGCGGCTCTTCTCTTCTTGCCTCCGCTGGGCCTTCAAGCGCCTTTTGGAAGGTTTTCCTCGAAACGTGATAAAGAAGCTGGGGCAAGAGTTTTTCGGCCTCAACTCCCGCTTTGTTGACGACGCCAGGCTCAAAGCCCAGGCCGTCCTCGACTCTCAGAAAGAGCTCCTCGACAAAGAGATAGAAGAGACCCGCAAGAAGCTCGGGCGGGCAAGGAAAGCCTTAAGCTTTTCTGCTAAAAAGCTTGCCCGCGCTGAAAAAGAAGGTGCTGATCAGGAAAAGCTTGAGAAGTTCCGCCTGGCGGTAAAGGGTCGGGAAAAGAAGGTCGCCCGGCTGGAGAAAAAACTCTGTGAACTGAGAGAGCACAAAAGAAACGGCACCGTGCCCAAGGTCGTCTTCGGCGGTAGGAAGCTCTGGAGGAAGGTGTGCAGGGGAAAAGCCACCCGTACCCAGTGGCGGGCCGCGAGGAAAAACCGGCTTTACTCCAGGGGAGACACGAGTAAAAGGGGCAACCCCAACATCAAAGTCTCTTTCGATCACGAAAAGCAGGACTTCTACCTGGAGGTAACCATCTCCCACCTTTCAAAGCAGATCGGTGCGGACAAAAAGGGCCGCCCCAAGATGAGCCGGGCTCCTAAAGTCAGGGGGAGGCTCTGGCTCCCGGAAAAGCACAGGGCCAGGGTGCTAGAGCTCTTGAGCAGGGACGCACCCTATTCCGCAGAGATCATCCGGCGCCTCGACGGCCGCTACATCGTTTACCTTACCTTCGAACTGGAGGAACTGCCGGAGTTCAACTCCTCTCCAGGCTTAATAGCCGTAGACACCAACCCCGACGGCCTGGGCCTGGCCAACTTAAACAAGTACGGCTTTCCCGAGCCATGGCCGGAAGGCATCAAAGCGCTGCTAGAAGAGGTCTTTCCCAGGAGCCTGCACAAGTACGAAGGAGAGTTCCGGGTCGTCTTCTACCCGCAGGGGTTCCTTTACCTGCGGGTGCCGGAGCTAGGCTATGCTTCCTGCCACCGCCGGGACTACCTGATCGGGGTCTTAACCAAGGCGGTGGTGGAGGTAGCTAAAGCTTGCGGAAAGCCTCTGGCCTTAGAAGACCTTTCCTTCGGCAAGGATCGGCTGGTCCTGGGCAAAAAGCTTAACCGGCTCTTTTCCAACTTCCCCTTCTCCCGGCTACTGCATGCGGTACTCCGCCGAGCGGTGAAGGAGAGAGTTGGCTATAAACTCGTCTCTCCCCGGCACACTTCCACCATAGGGCTTTTGAAGTACCAAAAGCGCTTTAGTATCCCGGTTCATTGTGCGGCAGCTTTGGTGATAGGCCGCCGGGCCATGGGACTAAAAGAGAAAATCACCCGCGAGATAAGAGAGTTCATTGCTCGGATAAAGGAGAAGCTGGTGTCTGGTAGTCCCTTGCCTGGGGAAGAAAAAGGGATGAGCTGGGTCAGAGCCAGCCTCTCCCGGGCCGAGAAAAAGCTTAACTTGCACAACGGGCTCTGCCCCACGGAGCAGGCAAGCTTCAACTCGGTCTGGAGGAAGCTAAAGCGTCTGGCTCTGGCTTTTCAGTGACTCTGTTTAGCCGGGTGTTCGGAAAAACCTGGTAGGCGCCCTGACAGGGCGGCCTGGGCGGCGGCGAAATGACACCGCCTCTCTTCAGGCAGACCTGCTCGCGGGTGCCCCCGTGGCTAAGCGGGCAGGCCCTGGAGACAGGAGCCGGATCAACGGTTCCGTCTGGGCTCCGGGTGGGACTCCTGGGCCTGGACCCCTTAACACTTCCTGCCCCTTTTGGGGTAAATTTCAGGCGAAAGGAGGTGCGTGCCTGGTTCGGAGGGGTCCCTGCCTGAAATCCGGTAAAAACCGGTTAATTTCAGGTAGGTTGTACGAACCAGGAATGCTCGGTGGGTAATGCGGACGATTGCCTGACGGGTTTCAAACTACATCTTCTTGGTCGGGGGCTGGCTACAGGCACAGTCAAGGCGTACTTGACCTGCCTGGGGTGCTTCGCCTCCTGGTGGGGACGGACGACGGGGGAACCCTTTAACCCGGCGGCGGTGACCGAACTCGACGTGGCCGACTACCGCCGTCACCTGCAAAACCGCAAGCGGAAACCGGCGACGGTGAAGCTCCACCTGGACGTTCTGAGCGCTTTTTTCACCTGGGCCTGCAAGAGTGGGCTGGCGCAGGCAAACCCGGCGGAGGAGGTGAAGCGGCCTGCGAGAGAGGCCCCGCCCCCGAGGTGGCTTGACCGGAGGGAGGTGGCGGCCCTTGCCCGGAGTGTGCAGAAGCACGGCACGGCAAGGGACAGGGCGCTCTTCACGCTCCTTTTACACGCAGGTTTGCGCATTTCCGAAGCCCTGTCGCTTAAAACACAAGACATCGTAATCCGAGACAGAAGCGGCCACGTTAAGGTAAGACAGGGCAAAGGCGGTACCTACCGGGAGGTACCTCTGAACGCCACGGCCCGGAAGATCCTATCCGAATACATGAAAGACGTTTCCGGTGGCTGGCTTTTCCCCGGTAGGAACGGTAGTTCTATGACTCCCCGCGCCGCCCAGAAGCGCCTGAAAGAACTCGGCAGGCTGGCGGGCGTAGACGTGACCCCGCACAAACTCCGGCACACTTTCTGCAAGATGCTGGTGGACGCGGGGGAGAGTTTGGACCGGGTTGCGCTTTTGGCCGGACACGCTTCGCTTGACACCACGGCAGTCTACACAAAACCGGGCAGGACCGACCTGGAGAAAGCGGTGGAAAAGCTGAGCTGGGAGTAGCGCGAACAAAGAGCCGGAAACTTGTCTCTCGCTTTTTAAAAGGCCTCCTTACTCGGGGGCTCTTTTTTTTTATCAATATAAGAACCTGAAAGGAGGATGCATAGGCTTTGCGGATCGCGATCACCGGAGCGCACGGCACGGGGAAGACCACCCTGGCGCGGGCGCTTTCAGAAGAACTCGGGCTGCCGCTGATCACGGAGCGCGCCCGGCTGGTGGCCAGGCAAATGGAGGTCAAAACCTGCGAAGAGCTTTTCCGGAATCCGGATCTCGCGCGGGAGTTCCAGGAGCGGGTCCTGGAGGAGCAGATCAGGGCGCAGCTGGCGCACCCGCAGGGCTTCGTCAGCGACCGCTGCACTCTGGACTGCATCGCCTACTGGAATCTGTACCTCGGGGACGAAGGCGCGGAGCGCTACTTCTTCAAGGCGCGGCTGCACGCCTACCGAAGGCTCGACCTGATCGTCTACGTCCCGCCGCTCGTTTTGTCCGGCGGGGACGGGTTCCGGCTGGGCGAACACCACGCGGAGGTGGACGCCTGCATACGCAGGGAGCTATCTCTCCTGCGCGGCGCGAAGGTGCTCGGCCTGGAAGGAGTCGCTCCCGGCGAGAGGCTGGCCCACGTCCTGGAATTCGTCCGCTCGAGAAAGTTTTCCGCGGGGAGTTGATGTCATGCTCTGGTACACCCACCTGTTCGCGGGCGTCTCCGCAGGGCTGCTCCTGTCCGGGCACACGGAGACGGCGCTGGTTTCCGCCGGGATATCCGGCCTGGCGGCGCTCCTGCCCGACATCGACAGCCCGGACTCCTGGATCGGCAGGAAGGTCCCGCCGATTTCCTGGACGCTGAAGGCGTCCGTTAAACACCGGGGTCCCCTGCACTCCTTGCTCGGCGCGACCGCCGTCTCGCTCGCGCTGACGTACCTGTTCGGGCACGGGTTCAAAACATGGCTGTTCGTGCCGGTTCTGGCCGGCTACCTCTCGCACCTCGTCACGGACACGTTGAATCCTCCCGGAGTGCCGTGGCTCTGGCCGCTGAAGACGCGCTTCAGGATACCCCTGGTGGAGCCGATGTCGTTGCTCGAGCGCCTGGTTGTCGCGCCCGGAATGTTCCTGGCGTGCTGCTGGCTGGCATGGCCTGAATTGAAAGCCCTGGCGGCAAGCCTGCTGGCGAAACTCTGATTAGCTTTTTGGGCGGTCCCGCTTTAGAGGCGGGGCCGCTTTTTTCTTTTGGGCGGAAAATTTTCGAGGAGGCTTTGCTCAATGGCTAACAAGGAGCTTATTGTTACGGACGTCCTGCAGGACGCCAGGCGAAAGGACTGGTTCTGGGACCACAACGCGGTGTTCGACTCGGACCTTTCCGCGAACGCGAAACTGGTGAGGCTTTATCTGGCCAGGTGCGCGGACGGGGAGAGGGCCGCCTATCCCTCTCTGAACACCATAGCCTCGCGCTGCGGCCTCAGCAAGCCAACTGTGATCAAGGCGCTGAAAGAGCTGGAGGAGAAGGGCTGGCTCGTCCGGACGGGCCGCGTCACCGCGAAGCAGGAACACCAGACCAACGTTTACCTCCTTGTAACCCCCGAACCGGAGAAACAGGCCGACCGCGACAAAAAAGAGGGGGGTGGTAAAGCAGCTTTACCACCGGTAAAAAATATCACCGGCAAGGAGGAGGGGGTGGTAAACCAGTTTTACCAGGTGGTAAACGACGTTGACCAGGTGGTAAAGCAGGTTGACCCGAACAATACCCATATAAGAATACCTACTGAACTAGAAGATGTACCCACCTCCCTACCCTCCTCCTGGGGGGAGGGCGCAGGCAAGCACCCCCCTGAAGGAAACAATCCTGGGGAAAAAGTGCACGCGCGTGCGCCCTCCCGAGAGGCCCCCTCAGCGGATAAGTGCCCGCAGGCCCGCACAGCAGGCTCCGCGGCAAAAACAGTAACGGAAGACGACGAGCTCGTTGCCGAGTTGGTCCAGGAGTACCGGAGCATCAAGAGGGTGAAGCCTTCGAAGGGCGACCGCCTCTTGATCGGGTCTCTGCTCGCGGAGCACGGCTACGCCCGCGTGTACGAAGCCATAGAGGAACTCCGCCAGGCGATTGAGGCCCAGGAAGTAAGGAAACCGCTCCTCTACCTCAAAGCGATCTGCGCGCGCCTGGCCGGCGGGGGCGGCAAGGAAGACCGGCGCAACGTCCCTCCCGGCAGGCGCCGGAACCACACCTTTACGGAAAGCGCCGAGTCCCGGTGGTGGTCCGAGGAAGACAGGCGCGGGAGAAAAGAGCTCCTCCGGTCGCTCTACTGCAACTGAAAGGGTGCTGGTATGTTTACCGAAGAACTCGAGCGTCTGCGGAAAGACTGCGAAACCTTCGGGGTCCCCGTCGACCTGGGCACCGAAGAGGACTTCTACTGGTTCTGCTTCGCTGCCTTTGCCGTGTGCGGCCTCGCGCTCGCCGACCAGAAAGACATCTTGCTCCGCCTGGCCGGTGGGTGGGCTCCTGAAAAAGCGCGGAGGAGCGCCGACAGGCTGGGGACCTACGTTCTTAACCGGTTTCCCCGCCCGGAGGTCCGGAAGGCGGTTCAAATCCTGGCCGAGATAAACCTGCCGGAGGCTTTCACCCGGTGCTCTCCCGAAGAGGCCGAAGCCCTGCTTGAGAGGATTGACCGGTCCAACCGGGACGCGGACGCCGCGCGCTTCGTGTTCCGGGCGAACGGCGTGCCCGTCGCGTTTCCCGAGGGCTTTATCGAAGAGGAGTTCCGCGCCTATTACGAAACGTGCCTGCGGCGCCATGCGCTCAGGAAGTGCAGGGCCTACACGGAATCGCGGCTGCGCGACGCGGAGATGCTCGTTACCGGGAGGATCGCCGAGATCAGGAGCCTGGAGAAAGAGCGCGCCCGGCTGGAGAAGAAGCTCGCCCGCGCCTCGGAAGCGCTCAAAAACAAGGCGCGGGAGGCGCGGGAACAGAGGAGGGCGGCCGCCGAAGCCCTGCGGAGGAGCGAAGAAACGGAGCTCTTCTACCGGAGCCAGCTCGAAGAGCTGCGGCGCTCGCTGGAAAGACTGTCCCGCGAAAACGAGGCCCTGCGCCGGGAAAACAGCGCTCTCAGGGAGCAGCTCGCCCTCCGGGGCGCGTCGCCCGGACCGCTCGCGGGCAGGAGGGTGCTGGTCGCCGGGGACCCCAGGCGGAAAGAAGCTTACCGCGAAACTTTGGCCGGGTCCTTCGGCGCCGAAGCGGTCTTTGTCGACGCCGCCGAGCCGGACTCTGGCTACCTTGACCTCTTAAAATCCGCCGACCTGGTGGTGATCACCGCGGCATACGGTCGCCACAAAATCACCACTCCCCTGAGAGAAGAGGCCAGGAAGCTGGGGATACCGGTCTTAACGGCGTCTTCCTCGGGAGCGGGCTCCGTCCTTGCGGCCGTGCGGAGCTATCTGGCGGCCAGAGAAAAAGAACGCGGCCCAGCCTGCGATGTTTGTCCGGCCAAATCTTAAAGAGGTGGTTACATGCTCGAGGCCCTGCTGGGAGAGATCGCACAGGCGAACTTTACGGCGCTGCCCTGGCCGGAGAGTGCTCGCGAGCAAGCGATGGAAGCCCTGCGGTTTCTGCTCTCGGGCAGCCTGACAGAGCGACCGAAGGAGAACGGAACGAAGAGGGCGGTCAAATTCCGTAACTTGGCCTGGTGCTTCGTTGCCGGACCGGACTTCCGGCCGATTCCGGCGCGGACCTGGAATACGCTGGAAAAGCTCATCGACGCGGGAATGGTCTATTTCACGCCGAACACGTTTTTCTCTCGGCGGCGGAAAACCCGCGACGCGCTAAGGTGGCTCAACGCACTTTGGGTTGACGTAGACGATCCGGCGGCTTGCGACCTGGACGTGTTGGACCGCTGCTCCGAGCTGGGCCTGCCGCTGCCGTCATTGGTGGTAAAAACGCCCCACGGACTCCATGTCTTCTGGAAAATCCAGCGGGTACGGGCGACGGAGAAGGCTTTGAAGCTTTATTCGAAAGTACTCCGGGCACTGGCGGAGGCTTTCGGAGCGGACGTAAAGGCGGCGACGCCGGAACACTTTCTAAAAATCCCGCGGGTGATCCTGCGCTTCGAGCGTGTCGAATACGAACTGCGGGATTTCCTGGTCCTCCTGGACGACGGATACCCAACGGCTGCGCCAGGCGGGCGGGTCGCGATCCAGAACATCCTGAGCCACCCGGCGGTGCAAAAGCTGCTCGAAGGCGTTCCAGAAGGCGTTCGCAACAACACCTGTTTTACCCTGGCCCGGGCTCACCGGTGGTCAGGCTACAGCTACGAAGAAACCTTGCAGGCGATGCTCGAATGGAACCAACGGAACCGGCCACCGCTGCGGGAAAATGAGGTCAGGGCTTCGGTGCGGAGCGCCTACCGCGGTTTGAATCGTCCGCCGGCGGCGCGCTGGATCAGGGAGTTGAGCGGGATGGCGTTTAGTTACCAGATTGCGAGAAGGGCAGGTGGTGACGTGAAGCGACCTTGCGGCCGGCCGCGGGTACAGGAGGTTGCCAGGGAAAGGTTTGTGGCCCTCATCTGGGAGGCGGGAGGCTCATTAACAACCCGCGATGGCAGGAGAAAGATCGCGGCGCAGCTCGGGGTGAGCGAGCGCACGCTGAACGGCGTTGTCGCCGCGCTCGTCGCCGAAGGCTTGCTGAGCGTTTCCACACGGCGCCTGGGCAGGGGCAACGGGGCGGAGACGACCTACGCCATTGCGAACGCAGTTCCCGCGCAAAACTATAACACTGCAAAAAACTCCGACGGAGAAACAAGCCGGGAGAAAGCACAACCGGATCAAGTGGAGGACGCGGGGACCCGCCTTCTGGAGAACGCGATCAAGTGCTGCTTCGAGTTTGCGGAGCTGACCGAAGCCAGCGGCGAGGACCTCCGCTTCTTCATTGAGTTGTTGGTGCGGCACAGTCCGGAATGCGTGATCGAGAAGATCGACGAGCTGAAGAGGATCAAGGCCCGCGACCCGACCGGTTTTCTGGTCGAGCACCCGCGGCGGTGGCTGGTTCATCTCCTGCGGATTTAGCCCTGCAAAAACCCGCAATACATATTTGGATAGGGTGGCCGGGCGGGGGTGCGGGCCGGCCATGGCTGTTTCCCGTGACAGAGAAAAGCTATCTCGCCAGATTATAGAGTCTTCGTTACCGAGAGGCTATTTTTTTCTACTCCGAAGAAAGGTTATCTCATTCTCCTGAAGGTCGAGTCTCGCGTCGTGGGCCTCTATCTTCTTCTCGATCCGCTCAAGAATCTCCCGGTGGAGCTGGAACCCGTCGAAGAGGGCGCCGATCTTCTCGAAGGCCTCGGTCTCGAGCCGGACCTCCAGCCTGGTAATCTGGTTCTGAAGGTCTTCCTGGCCCAGTCGCAGTTCCGCTATCTCTGCCCGCAAGGTTTCCTGGCCTTTTTCCAGACGTTCCAGCCGCCGGCCCTGGGCTTCCTGGCCTTTTTGCAAGGCTTCCTGGCCTGCGCGCAGGCTTTTCAGTTCCTCAAGGATCTGCTGCAAAACCTTTTCCACGGTCGGGCCTCCCCAAGTGGTATCGGGTTGATTTTACCACGCCCGGGGCGGTCTGGAAAGGGTATTTGGGGATCGCCTGCGGTTGGTTCCAAACGCGACCGCGCGGGCTTGACAGCGGTTTTGGCCACACCGTTTAAAAAGGGGGTGATCTGCTGGCTCTCAGGTACTTTGGCGTGCTGCTGCTCACGGTCGCGCTTCTCCTTCGCGCGGGAGCGTTGCTGCCTGGCTCCGGCTGCGGGCAGACCGGCGCGGTGGCGAAGCCTCCGAACCCTCCGGGTTTGGAGGCGAAGCATCCGAAGCCTCCGGCTCTGGAAGCGAAACCTCCGAACCAGGCAGGTTCGGAGGGGCCCCCTAGAGACCCCGGGGACCCTGCGCCGCGAAAGGTGTCCTGCACCCGGAGCGAACTGCCTGACCGCGGCGCGTCCCGCGTCGTGCGGGTGGTCGCCACGGGCTACACGGCGGGCTACGAGTCCACCGGGAAGAGACCGGGGGATCCCGGTTACGGGATAACCAGGTCGGGCCTGCCCGCGGCGCGGGGAGCGTGCGCCGTCGACCCGGACGTCATCCCCCTCGGCTCCGTGCTGTTCGTGCCGGGGTACGGATACGCCGTGGCCCTGGACACCGGTGGGGCTATTAAGGGGAACCGGATCGACCTCTTCTTCCCGGAAGAGCGAGAAGCGCTGGCGTGGGGGCGCCGCGCAGTCCAGGTATTCATCGTTGCCCAACCTTAAAAACACGCAAAGGAGTGTTGCCCCTATGCTCAAAACAAAAAAACTCATTTCGCGGGGCGTGCGCCTGGCGGCGGTATTTGTTCTGGTTTCCCTGCTGCTGGCGGGCGTCGCCCTCGCGGACCCCACTTCCGTCACCGTGACGCCGGACGCGGGCCAGTTGACCGGCGAGGTCAACCGCATCGCCTCCGGCATCGTCGGGTTCGTGCGCGGCATCTTCGCGACCGCGGCGGTGGTCTTCGTGATCTGGGCGGGCATCGTGGCCTGGGGCGCCGGCTCGGACGCGAACAAGTGGCTCCAGGTGAAGAAGCTGGCCGCGGGGTTCATCCTCTGCATGGTCTGCGTGTTCGCGGCGGAGAAGATCGTCGGCGGCTTCATGGGCATCCTGGGCTACAAGCCTTAAAGGGGATGGAACCATGTACGGTGAGCACCATCCCTTGACCCCTCCGGCGTCTCCCGCCAAGGTCGCCTGGGGGCTGAGCGTCACGCAGTTACTCGTTCTGGGGATCGGGGCGGGCCTGAGCTACAGGCTCGCCCATTTGATCCCCCCGCTGCCGGTCAAGAACTTCTTCTTCGCGCACGTTCACCACTTCGTGCCCCTGGGCGTCACGGCCCTCTTGCTCTTCGCGAGGGAGGGGAAGACGGGCATGAACCTGGCGGTGTACCTGGCAAACCTCGCTGCCTACAAGTTCCGCAGGAAAACCTTTGTCTGGAGGCGATGACTTTGGAGTGGCTGTTTTATCTTGTAGCCGCCGCGGCCGTGGCGGTCCTCCTGCGGCCGGCGAAAAAGAAGGAAACCGCGCAGGACCTTTTCGAGCTCAAAGAAGTCCACCCCGACGGGCTGATCGAGCTCCCCGGGGACAAGTACCGGCTTGTCGTTGAAATAGAGCCGGTCAACCTGGCGCTGCGCTCCTTCCAGGAGCAGGCGGCCGTGTGGACCGGGTTGCGGGCTATGCTCAACTCCCTGAACGTCCCCTGCACCTTTCTGGTGCAGACGCGCCACCTCGACCTGCGCGACTACCTGGAGGACTACCGGAGGAAGGCGGACGAGTGCCCGCCGCACATCAGGAGCTACGCCCGCTCTCTCTGCGACTGGCTCCAGAAAGAGACCGAGGGCAAGCACCTGCGCGACCGGCGCTTCTACGCGATCCTCAAGCTGGACGCGGCCTCTTCCGGGATTGAGGGCGGCGTCCAGACCGACAACCCGGCGCTCAACGAACTGGTGAACCTGCTCTCGAAAGCGGGAAAAACGAAGCTCCCTTCGGGAGAACTTCGCAAGCTCGCGCGGGACACGCTCTTCGAGGCCGCCTCGGTCATCGCCGGGTCGCTCGGGAGCTTCGAGATCGGCGCGCGGGTCCTCGACCGGCGCCAGGTTTTGGAGATGCTCTACGCGACTTTGAACAGGGACTTGGCGCCGTTCGCCTCGTTCACGGACGCCGACCGCAGCGGCGCCTTCTCGCTCTTTCCCGTCTCGAACACGCCTGAAGTCATCTTAAAGGGGTTGGGAAGCGATGTTTAAGCGCAGGAAACAGGAATCTCCTCCCGGCAAGAAGCAGCCTTCGCTTTTCGACGGGGCGGCGGACTGGAAGGACGTGCTGGCTCCCTCCGTGGTCAGGGAAGTGGGCCCGGGGGTCCCCTCCCTGAAAGGTAAGGCCACGGACTACTGGGTGGAGATCGGCTCCACCGTCGACTTCGCGCGATTTTTCAGGGTCTTCTACGCGGCGCTCACCACGGGCGGCACGCTCGCCGGGATGCTCAACCCCCTCTACACGGGGGACGTGGGCGAGGCCGACTGCGATGTGGCGCTGCACCTTCTCCCGGCGGACCCCACCAGGACCGTGTGGGAGTTGGAGCGCAAGATCGCGCAGCTCGAGGCGGAGCACGCGGAGGAGAAGAGCTCCGCCAGGAGGCTCGCGATTCAGGCCAAGATCGAGGAGCTGAAACAGAGGTACGCCGCGGTGCGGATCGCCGACCAGAAGGTCTTCTTCGCCTCGCTCCAGGTGGCGGTCTCCTCGACCGACTTCGACGCTTTCAGGAGGGCGTGCAACCTGGCGGTCAAGCGGTTCGCCGGTAAGGGGATCCACCTCCGCGCCGCCGACACGAGGCAGCTCCAGGCCCTCTTCGAGATGACACCCCTCGATCTCCACCCGGTCAAGGGGATCTTCCGCGACATGGAGTCGAGCAACGTTGCGGACTTACTGCCTCTCGGTATCGGGGGGCTGCGACACCGCGCCGGGGTGCCCCTGGGGGTGGACCCGTCCGGAGGGCTGGTGCTGTACGACTCCTGGCACCCCTCCCTGGGCAACTACAACATCGTCGTCTTCGGGCGAAGCGGCTTCGGGAAGTCCTTCCTGGTCAAACTCTTAACGGCCCGGTCCACTCCCCTGGGAGTGAGGACCGCGATCATCGACCCGGAGCACGAGTACGAGAATTTAATGGTCGGTCTGGGCTGCCCGTACATCAGGCTCCATCCCTCATCGAAGCACCGCCTCAACATCTTCGACGTGGACATAGTGGAGGAGGACGACGGGTCGGTGAAGGTCGACCTCGACGGCGCTGTGCAGGCCGTCCAGGCCGTTGTCTTCAGGATGATCCGGGTCTACGACCCGTCCGTACTCACGGGCCAGGTTAAAGTGCTGGTTCAAGAGAAGATCAAGGAGCTCTACGCCAGGAGGGGCATAACCGAAGACCCCGGGAGCCTCTACGAGTCCTCCTGGGAGGGGGACAGGCTCCGGGTCGCCGGGGTCCCCAAGCGGATGCCCACGCTTTCGGAGCTGCACGGACTCATGGAGGCGACGCCGGAGCTGGAGAAGGCCGCGCAGCTTCTCAAGCCCTTCACGCGGAAGGGCGGGGTCGCGGCCCAGGCAATCTTCGACTGCGAGACCAACTTCGACGTGAAGGGCCTCCCCGCCTTCGCCTTCTCCGTCGCGGGTCTGGACGAAGAGATAATGAAGCCCCTGGGACTCTTCATCGCGACGAAGTGGGCCTGGGAGAAGTTCGGGCGCGATCGGAGGGCGAAGAAGCGCGTCGTCGTCGACGAAGCCCAGACCATGATGGACACCCCGGAAACCGCGAAATGGCTGGAGGACTGCTTCCGGCGCGCCAGGAAGAGGAACATCTCCATGTGTGCCGGGACGCAGGGGTTCGAGGTGTTCTTGCGGGTCCCCCAGGGCCTGGGGATCCTGAAGAACTCCAGCACGAAGGTCCTCATGCGCCAGGAGCCCATCGACATCCAGGCCGTCAGGGAGAAGTTCAACCTCTCCGAGGGCGAGGCGGGCTTTCTCCTGAAAGCCCCGAAGGGGTGGGGCATCATCCGGGCGGACAACGACGCGGCCATCTTCTTCGGGAAGAGCACGGACGAAGAGTACCGCTGGTTCACTTCGGACCCGAACGACATCTTGAAAAGGGGTGGCCCAAATGCGGGGTAAAATTAAACCTTCTACTATTATAGCAGTCATAACCGTAGTGGTTTTCGCTCTCTATATAGCGGCCACTGCCTGGGCATTAACCACCCCACAAGTGACCGAGATATTTGGGTTGAAAGCTGAAGTTAGAACCCAACCCGAGCGGTGCGTGAAACTCACGTGGGAAGTTGCGGTTTCTAATTTCCTTGGTCCGCGAGGCCAGGTAATAGTATGGCGTCAAGAGAAGGGCGGAAAGAAAGAACGTATAGCAACGCTCGATGCGCCAGACCAGCGAACCTCAATGAGTTACACAGATAAAGACCCGCCCTATAATACAGAAGTCACTTACATCGTACAAGGATGGGGAGTAGGCGGATCGCCCGAGGTTTCAACAACGGTGGACACGACAAAAGAGGAGACACGTGAAACCGTCCCTCGCGAGAATAAAGAGAGCGCTTCGCCCGGAAGCAAGTTCGACGAGCGTCTAAAAGCTTACGAGGAGCAGGCCGACTGGCCTGAAAGGCTCGCGGGTAATCTTGTGATAGCTATTCCTAACTACATCATGAAGGTTATCGGTCTTTACGACCCTGCCGAACTCATCTTCCAGGTCAGGCTCCAGAAAGTTCCGCCCTGGCGAATTCCCGATCTACCCAGCCCGGCGGACGCGACGGTGCTGCACGTCTTCCGGCCCGGCACGGTCGAGAACGGCGAACCGAAGGGCGAGTTCGGCGTCGTCGCCCTCTACTACTCGATACTGAGCCAGTACGTTCCCGTGTGGCTGGTGCTCGCCCTGGTGATTATCGCGCTGGCGGCGTGGTGGTCCGCGGTCAATCCTTCAAGCAAGCTAACGTGGAGGGAGTACCTGACGGGCTTCCTTCTCGCCGCTTTCCTTGCCAGGTACGGGATCGAGCTTTTGAGCTTCGTCTTCGACGCGAACTGGTCCGTGGTCAAAGCTTTTGAGGCGATGGTCTCGAACAAGCTGGGCGACTCCTTCCTGAGCACCTTCTACAACGAGGAGACCAAATCCCTGGGCAGCGCGATCCTGGCGTGCGTCGCCGTGCTCTCCGTGGGCGTGCTCAACTGGCAGTACACCATGCGGAAGGTGTGTATTGGGCTTTTGCTCGGCCTCTTACCCCTTGTGGCCGTCGTCTCCATCCCGCCAGGGAACCGGAGGGCTCTGGGTATCTGGCTCAGAGAGCTTCTGTCCAACATCTTTCTCCAAACGGGCCATGCGGCGGTTTTTAGCTTTCTCGTTCTTCTTATTCACGCATCAAACAACCAGCTTGCTGCCGGTGCTATGCTCGCTGGCGATCCAACCGAGTTCTGGGTAAAGCTGGCCGCCCTGGTGGCCCTTCCGGGGATGGCCTCTTTGGTCCGGAGGGTGATCGGCGCCGAGTCGATAGGTTCCGGGTTCCTGGGCGGCGCAGGAGCGGTGCTGGGCCTGGGCACGCTTTTAGCAATGGGCCGGATGCTCGGAACATCTTCGCGCGGTGCGGGCTCGCTCGCTTCGCTTCCGTCCCAGTTCGTCGGGGGCGCTCTAAAAGGTGTCGGCGCTTTCGCGCTCGGTTCCGTCGGCGCCGTGGCGGGGAGCATGGTGACCGGCGCGGCGGGAATGGGTCCCGGCGCGGGGCTCATGGCGGGGGCGTTTTTGGGCGCGAAGGGCGCGGACCTGGCGGCGGGCGCGGGGGGAACCCTCTACGACGCCGGGAAGAGCCTCTCCTCGTTCGCGGGGAATGTGAAAGAGCAGGGCTTCTCCGGCGCGCTGGAAGGGTTGAGCCTTTACGACCCCCAGATGGCGTTCCACGCGGGGCAGAGGATGCTGGGCGACAACATACTCGGGAGGACCGCGGGCGCGGCGATGGCCGGGGGCTCCTGGCTGGCCGGGAGGGTCAATCCCGAAAAAGCGGCGGAAGCGCGCGCCGCCAGGGAGAGCTTCGCGTCGCTGCAGCGGGAACTGGAGTCCTCGCGGTCTTCCCTCCAGGAGATGCGTCCCGACGTGGAGGCGGCCCGGGCTTCGCACGACTACGCGAAGAACCTGTGGGGCCCCCAGTCCGTGAACCTGCGCGAGATGGAAGCGCAGCTGGAGGAACTCGACGCGCAGCGGGCGGTCAAAGAGCAGGAGTTCCTGGAGGCCGCGCAGGCCGTCGAGGAATCTCCGGTGTGGAGGCGCCGCGAGGCCGTCGAGCAGATGGCGGAGAGCTACCGTTCCTACGATCAGGCGGAGAGGGCTTACTCCAGGCAGGAGACGGCGATAGAGAGCGGAAAGCAGCAGTACCAGGAATCGATAAAAAACCTCCAGTCGACGGAGGCGCAGTACGCCGCGCAGCGGCTCCGGGTTGCGGAACTGGAGAAGAAGCTCCAGTCGGATCCCGCTTTCAAGCAACTGGCGAAGCTCCAGGGGATCAAAACGTCCGGCGGCCTCGAAACCCGCTGGCGCTGACGGCAACGGCCCTGCTCAGAAGCGGGGCCGTTTGTGTTTCCAGGCAGCAATCTTGTAGTTACGTTATAAACTCCTCAAAATACTTGTTGACAGTCTGAAACTGAAGGTATATAATCGGGTGTAACAGGGATTTTAATCCGGCGTTGTTAATGTCCGGTGTTTGGCTCAGAAGCTTTGTTTCTGAGACGTGAGGGGGAAGAGCATGGGTCCGAACGGCGAAAAAAATGTGCAAAAAAGAGGGCGCCCCCGGGCGAACGTCGACCTGAAGCTCTTCAAGACGCTCTGCGAGCAGGGTCTCACCGACGAGGCCGTGGCCGAAAATTTGGGCACCTCGCGGTGGACCGTCATCCGGCTGCGGCGGGAGCAGGGCATCGGCCCCAACCGGAAGAGGGGCGAGCGGGGTCCCGGCAAGCCCCGTGAAGACAGCGCCTACCACCTCGAAGTGCGGCGGGTCCTGCAGCACCCGGAAATCGCGCGCGCCGTCTGCGACGCGGCCCGCGAGTTCAGAAAAGAAGGCGGCGACCCCGTGAAGAGCTTCGTTGCCACCGGGATGTTCCCCGCGCCGGTCCCTGTTTTCCCTCCGGGTCCCCACACCCCCAAAGCCGACAGAACGAACCTCACCGTGGTCAAGCGCATTCTGTCCGCCGAGAAAAAGGTTGAGCAGGCGGCCGCCGTGGGGGTTCCCGGCCCGAGCATCTTCGAGCTGGCGCGGGTCTTCAAGACCGCCAGCCGGGAAGTGATCAAGGGGCTGGCCCTCCAGGCGGTGAAAGAGGCGTTCTTCGTGGGCGTGCATCAGACCGTGGCCGCCGTCAGGAAGATGGTCGAGCAGGCCAGGTTCAAGTTTGAGGAGCTCTTCTCAAAGACAATTGGGCGCTGGCGGCACACCGAAGAAGAAGCCCTGGCCTGGGCGCCCGTCCAGAAAGAAAAGAAGGTTGTTCTTTCGCGCTCTGCGAAAGAACTGCGGAGCCGCATCCGGACGGGTAAGCGCGGGAAAGACGACGGCACGCTGAACATAGAATTGCGCCTGGCCTTCGCGGCGGCGAAAGGGTACTAAAACGCGACATTTCCCGAAAAAGAAAGCCGGTTTGCGGGAGGAACAGGTTTTCAAAAAATCGACCCGTTAAGCAGGCCGAAAAAGCTTGCGGCAGGCCGGCTCCGCTGTCGGTCGCAGTGCCCAGCTCAGGGGCTTTGTTTCTGAGACCGCGAGCGGGCTGCTGGCGGCGCTGCGGAGGGTAAGTTGCAGTGCCCGGCTCAGGGGCTTTGTTTCTGAGACAAGGCGATAAGCTACTTCCTCGCCCTCCTGGGCGCGCCGTCGCAGTGCCCAGCTCAGGGGCTTTGTTTCTGAGACACCATGAGCGGTAAGCGCACTGCACTTTACTGAAGAGTTCCAATGCTCAGCTCAGGAGCCTTAACTGTTGAGACGTTCGCGGCCGGCATTTCAACTCTGATTCAAAGGCGGTGATGCCTAACGGACGAGGAAAACATCCTCCAGCGGCTATTATCCCAGGGTCTGGCCTTCGCGGTTCGCTTCGCGAGGCACCTGGGAAAGCAACTCTTCAGGCGCCTTCTGCTGAGGTTCTTCGCCTGGCTGGCTGCGGTCCTCGCTCCCTTCGTTATCCCGATCCTCATTGCCCTTTTCATCTTCGGCTTCCTCTACTTCTCCGTCTTCATGTTGCCCCGGTATATAACCGAAGGGGGAGCCCCCGGTAGCGAGGGGACTATGGTCGTCGAGGCCACGGGCTACACCGCAGGTTACGAGTCCACCGGGAAGAGACCGGGGGACCCCGGCTACGGGATAACCGCGACCGGGACCCGCGCGCACCACGGCACCGTGGCGGTCGACCCCTCCGTGATCCCCCTGGGGACGAAGATGTACATTCCCGGCTACGGTTACGGGGTCGCCGAGGACACCGGGGGAGCCATAAAGGGCAACCGGATCGACCTCTTCTTCGACGACGTGGACGAGGCCCTCCAGTGGGGCAGGAGGACCGTCACCGTCAGGCTCTTCGGGAAGGGCAAAAAGAGCAACAACCCTGCGATCTTCGCCTGGGGCGAGAGCGACACGGGCTGGCCCTTCGCCAAAGACGAGAAGCTCTTTCTGAAATACCTGAAGCTCGACTCCGACTGGTTCAACCAGTTCCAGGGGAGGGCCGACCTCTTCCAGGAGAAGGTCGACTCCGCCTCCGGGGACACGGCTTCCTCCGAGGCGACGGTGGGCTCCGTGTGGGGCTCCTACCCCGAGGTGGTCTCCGAAAAGGACATGCTCAGGCCCCATCGCGTTCACTGGGCGCTGATGGCCTCGATGGATAAGGTTTTGGGCGATCCCGTCGTCCACGGGGCGCACGGGATGGAGGACGAGCAGGGCACGAGGGGGAGGAAGCCCGACCCCGAGAAGCGCTTTAAAGAACTCGAACCCAGGGACATCGAGTGGGAGGAGTTCGAGCTCTACTACTACCACTGGTGGGAGGTAGAGACCAAGGACGGATGGGAGAGCCACTCCGAGACCTACACCAAGAAAATCAGGCTCCTCAAGCACGTCAACACCTACGAAGCGGACTTCACCTACGTCTGGGAGCCGAAGGTCATCGAGGAGAAGTCGGAGCACTCCTATTTAAAGGTGATCGTCCCCCGGTGCGTGAAGGTCGCCAAGAGGGGCCCCCTCTACGACAGGGTGAAGAAGACACTCAACTCCTACGGGCTGGTCAAGGACTCCAACGTGGAGTTCGTCCTCCAGCTCGCGATGAACCTGGACGACACCTTTAGAGCGGACGTCCAGGGCTTCAACTCCCCCTACGATCTCAATTTGCCCGACGTCCACTTCACGGGGGCCCCGGGCAAAGTCAGCTGGCCGTGCTCCGGGAGGATAACTTCCCCCTTCGGCTACCGGGCCGACCCCTTCACAGGGACGAAGCGGTTCCACTCGGGAGTAGACATCGCGAACCAGGAGGGAACCCCGGTGGCGTCCGCCGCGGACGGGATCGTGATCTGGACCGGCTGGGCGGGCGGCTACGGGAAGAGGGTCGTGATCGACCACGGTTCCTTCAGAACTGCCTACGCCCACTTGAAGGAGATCCTGGTGAAGCCCGGCCAGGAGGTGAAGGGAGGAGATGTCATCGGCCTCATGGGCTCCACGGGGAGGAGCACCGGCCCGCACCTGCACTTCGAGGTGATCGTCGACGGGGAGTACGTGGATCCACAGGACTTTTTAGAAAGGAGTGGTGCGTCATAACGGCTTCCGAGTTCTGGTCTGCCGTTGCGGCTTCCGACGACTTAAAACCCTACCGCGCGAACGGCCTTCTGCGGGGAGAGACGCCGGTGCGGGTCGGCGCCCTCGCGGTGGGGCTGTCCGTTTTCTGTCGGAATTGCAACACGGTGCTGGCCTCCGACGGCACGTGTTGCTGTTCCGAGGCAAGCCCCGCACTTCTGGTGCCCGCTAACCTTGTTGCCGAAAACACAAAAAAGGAAGGAGAGAGTTAGCTTGCAGAAAAACCCGGGCTTGGCTGCCGTATTGTCTTTCTTCATCGCCGGCCTTGGCCAGATATACAACGGCCAAATCGGCAAGGGGATCGGCCTCATGGTCGCTGAAATACTTTCCTGGCTTCTCTGCGCCGTGGTGGTCGGCTTCGTCCTGCTACCCGTCGTGTGGATCTACGCGATATACGACGCCTATAAAACGGCGGAGAAAATCAACCAGGGCGGCTGATTTCTCGGATAAAGGGGGTGCTTTCCGTGCGAACCTTGGCTCTTCTCCTGCTCTGCCTGTTTCTCTTCGCGGTTCCCGCCCGGGCTGCGGATGCGCCTTCAAATCCGCCTTCCCAGCAGCAGACCGGGATCGACGTCAAGCCGATTTCTCCGGATGAGGTGGTGAAGTCCTTCGACAAGATCGGGAACAACGTCGCCCACGTGGGCAAGGGGATGGCGAAGAACCTGATCCCCGTCTCGTTCATCGCGGCGGCCATCCTCATCCTGATCGGTTTTGCCGTGGCCAGCCTGACCAAATCTTTTCTAAAGGCGGGCTTCGGCGTCCTGGCAGGGCTGATCGTCATGTACATCCTCGTGTTCCACGGAGAAAAGGTCATAGGGTTCCTGAAGGGGCTAACTCAATGAGGCGCACGCGCGTGCGCCTTTTGTTTTTTTTGATGCTTCAAAAGGAGGAACTTGCCGGATGCCTTTTGGTCTAAAATCTGAAGGAGTTGTGCGTGTCTACGAATACGGTTGTCTTGCCCCGGTCTCGGGGGAGGAGGCTATAGTCGGCGTTCTTCGCGCCCGCAGTGACCTGTGGAATAAACTGATTGAAACAGAAAGAGAGCTTGACAGGAAAAGGCGGGAAGTTTACGCCAGGGCCTCTGAGTTAGCCAGCCTGGGTGTACTGGAGAAGGAGATAGAGTTTGTAAGCAACCTAATAGGTTCCCTCCGGGAGGAGATCAAGAGAGAGCGCAAGCTGCACCGGCAAGGTAGCGTTGCCCTGTCCGCTCGGATGCTGGAGGATCTTAACAGGTTCAAGGGCTGCCTGGCCCGGTTGAAGGCCCAATACAAAGAGGCTAGGAAGGGCGCCCTCGACGGCGTGAGAGAAGAGCTGGAGCAGCTGGAGGAGGAGCGGAGGCAGGCCGTCCAGCGGGTGGACGACGAGTTCAAGCGGGTGCTCTGGTGGCCCAACCGGGACGAGGAGCGAGTCGAGTATGAGAATGCCAGGAAGCGCCTTGTTAGAAGCCGTTCCGAGGGACAAAAAGCGGAACTGAGGTTTCACCGGTTTGACGGGACGGGCAAGGCCACGGTCCGGCTGCGGGAGAGAGGTTCTGCGGGCCCGTGGGGGATGCCGGTGGGAAACATCTTTATCCCGAACTCCGTCTGCTGGATGCGGCCCGTGCCGCCGGAGGCGTGGACCTCTCCGGTGCGCGCGGAGCGGCGGAGGAAGGCCCGCACGGTGCTGCACTTCCGGGTGGGTACGGACGCCGACGGCAATCCCGTCTGGGCGGTCCTGCCGATGGTCATGCACCGGCCCCTGCCGGAAGGGGGTGTTGTTCGTCAAGTCTCGGTGGTGCGGGAACGTGTGGGGCGGCACTTCCGGTACAAGGCAGTGTTCACGGTGCAGTTGTTCCCAAATGCAATAAAGGAAGAGCCTCTGTTAGACGGGGTGGTGGCGGTGGACGTCGGCTGGCGCAGGGTCGAAAGCGGTATCAGGGTTGCCGTCTGGCTTGACGACCACGGCAATCACGGAGAGGTAATCATCCCGGACCGCCTCTACCGGGAGTTCTTGCGGTTAAAAGAATTGCAGTCCCTGCGTGACACTCACTTCAACGAGGCGAAGAAGATCCTGGTGGAGTTTCTGAAAAAGGCGCAGGGAATGCCGGAGTGGCTGCTGGAGGAATGCAGGAGTTTGAAAGAGTGGCGCTCTCCCGGCAGGCTGGTGTCCCTGCTCGGGCGGTGGAAAAAGAACTGCTTCCCTGGTGACAAGGGCATCCTCAACTGGCTCTCTGACTGGCAACAGCGAGAGGACCACCTCTACGACTGGCAGAGTCATTTAAGAGACCAAATCCTGCGTCATCGGCGGGAAATCTACCGCATTTTTGCCAGTCAGTTAGCTGACAAGTACGGCGTGGTAGTCTTGGAGGACTTCGACCTGCGGAAGGTGGTTAAAACTCCCCCGCCGGAGGAGGGGACGCAGGGTTCGATCCCGCCGGACTACCAGCGGTTCATTGTTGCGCCTTCGGAGCTCCGGCTGTGCATTGTGAACGCCTGCGCCAGGGAGGGGGTAAGCGTATCTTTGCAGCCTGCCGCCTTTACAACCCTGCGGTGCCACGCCTGCGGGTACGTGGAAAAGTTCGACGCCGCGAGGGAGATATGGCACCGCTGCCCGAAGTGTGGGGAGTTATGGGACCAGGATTATAATGCTTGTGTTAATTTACTCGAACGGTACTTTTCGAAAGAGAGTGCCGATTCGTAACAGAGAGCGGATTTTCGAAAAACTTGGCGGCGGGGTTGGCTGGAAATACTTGCGGCAGGCTGGCCCTACCGTCGTTGCAATGCTCAGCTCAGGAGCTTTGTTTCTGAGACATGGCGACATTACTGCGAACCAATGGCGACGTCCCAGGTTGCAATGCTCAGCTCAGGAGCTTTGTTTCTGAGACAGGCCGCGGGGGCGAGGTTTTGCAGCTGGTTAACTAGGTTGCAGTGCTCAGCTCAGGAGCTTTAACTCTGAGACAGTTCAGAGTGGTCAATACTGAGACTTGCGGGCGCTGCCGCAGCCGGCAGCTTTTACTACTCAGCTCAAAAATCGAAGCGGTTTCTGGCGGTAGAAACAGTTTTAGAAAAAGAAAAAAGAAGTCCCCGGGAAAGCCTTCCAGACGAAACTTGCAAGAAAGGAGACGTTTCTTTGGGAAAGCATGTCGGGCAGTTTAAGATTGTAGCTGGGTTGGTCGGGTTATTGCTCCTGCTCACCGTCTTTCGCTTTTGGGCCATAGTCCCGGCGGGGCATGTGGGCGTTCTGCTTCAGTTCGGTGCCGTCAAAGGAAGCCTCGGAGAAGGCTTCCACCTGCGCGCCCCGCTGGTTCAGAAGGTCGCCCTGGTGGACGTTCGGGTTCAGAAAGCGGAGGCGGACGCGGCGGCGGCCAGCCGCGACCTGCAGACCGTTACCTCGCGGATCGCGGTCAACTACCACGTGCGGCCGGACGCGGCGGCGCGGCTCTACGAGCGCGTGGGCATGAGTTATCCGGAAACAGTGATCGCCCCGGCGGTGCAGGAGAGCGTCAAGGCTGTCACCGCGAAGTACACGGCGGAGGAGCTTATCACCCGCAGACGGGAAGTCAGTTCCGAGGTTCAAGTCCTTTTAGCCGACCGGCTGGCGCCTTACGGGATCAGGGTCGACGGGTTCAACATCGTTAACTTTGACTTCAGCGCGAAGTTCAACGAGGCCGTCGAAGAGAAGCTGGCGGCCGAGCAGCGGGCGCTCAAGGCCAGGCGCGACCTGGAGCGCATCAAGATCGAGGCCGAGCAGAAGGTGACGCAGGCGAAAGCCGAAGCGGAGGCCCTGCGGATCCAGCGCCAGCAGGTGACGCCGGAGCTTTTGCGGCTGCGCGAGATCGAAGTCCAAAAGATGGCGGTCGAGAAGTGGGACGGGCGTCTGCCGCAGGTCACGGGCGGGGCCATGCCTTTCGTCGACCTGCGGGCGCTGTCCCAGGCTCAGGGGCGTTGACGGCGAATCGTTGTTAACAAACACAGGGCGGCTGGCGGAAGAGTAGACGCACGGGCGAGGTCGAGAAGAGGCCGCTCGACCCTTCCCGCAAGGTTTCTTGATACCGGTAACCTGCGGGAACGAAGGGTAAAACCGGTTCCCCACGTCTGTCGTGGGACCCTGCGTCCTACTTTTTGGGCGCGGGTGATATTCTACTAAGCCGGCTTTTTGCGTCCCAGGGTATGGCGGCTGGGGGCACGTCGATAGTCCCTGAACCGCGCGGAGCCGCAGAGGCCTTGGGGCCGCCCCGCGAATTTGTGGTCTATTAGGCGGTAGGTGGCATGCTTAAGTCAGGAGATCGCGTCCGCATCTACTACGCAAGGACAAACCGCCTCCCGGACCTGAAGTGGCGGGAGCGTTGTGGCGTTGTCCTGGTTGTCGGCTACGGGCGGGGGCCGCGGAACGTCCTGGTGCTGACGGACGCCGAAGTGGTAGTCGTGCCGTGGGGAACGCGGTGCGAAAGCTAGATTGACAGGCGGGGCGGTAGTTCAGCGGCGAGAATTCCGGTCTCCAAAACCGGCGACGCGGGTTCGAGTCCCGCCCGCCGCCGCCAAATTTTCAAAAATTCATCCTGAACAGGAGTATCTGAAATGGCCAAACGGAAGACCATTGGAGAGTTCGCAAAGGAATATCTTGAGTCTCAGGGGATGGACTCGGTAGCTTTTGGCGATTCCTACTTGCTCCACGAAATAGCGGAATACGCGGGCATCCCGCACCGAAGTTGGCAGACAGAGAGGCAGATACTTAACGCTCTGGAAAGGAGCCCTCTGTTCGAGAAGTACCTTTTTCGCGGGTGGGGGAATCGCCTGTACAGGATGTTCGTGATCAAAGGGAGCAAAGGGGATCGGTGCTTAAAAAAAGGTTTCAATACAGTAATGGCTGATGTCTAATAAGCGAAGCGACTTTCGCGCGAACGAACTCTGGACGATCCGCGAAGATCCTTCTTAAAGAGTAAGAAAATAAGAGGTGATGACTTTGTTTGATCCAGGCTTCACTGTCGGATGCAGTGTGTTCGCCAGCATCTGTGTAGGTGCGGCATCCGCTATCCAACGTGTGCCGCGGGCGCTGGTGGATTTCCTCGCGGCTGCCGCGACGGGATGGGCCTGTGCCGTACTGGCGGCGGCAGAGGGGTGTTTTGCCGCTAAGGCGGCTTCCGGCGCGGCCACCGTCGCGCTCTGGGCGCGGCTGTGGTGCTCCGGGGAATCTGTGTCTGTGCGCGCCGCGATGGTGGCGGTGGGCGTTGCAACAGGAATTGCTGCGGCTTTTGCTTTGAGAGTTAATTAGGGGAGGGATAAACTTGGACACTTCTGAATTCCTGCGCCAACATTTAGAGCTTTGCTGGCCGGACATCAATAGGGTGGCGGCCAAAGTGATGGATCTGCTGGCCGAAGAGGGGCTACTTATATGCGAGGCGAGAGAGGTGCTTCGGGAAGTAAGCAACCGGCTGGAATTCACTAAGCTGTCGGTGTCTCAAGAGCGCAATGATCGGCGGGACTGAAGTGCTGTAGTTGTTATACGAAGAATGCAAACTCCGGCGCAACGCCGGTTTTTGTTTTTCAGGAGGTGTTTTTTATCGTGAACGAGATTTCTGTTTCTTTTCTTAAAATCCACCCGAAGAACGGAGAGTACTTTTCTCCCCCTACTCCGGAGGAGAAGGAGGCGCTGAAGCGCAGCATCGCGGCGGAGGGCATCCGCGACCCGCTGAAGGTAACCCCGGATTACACGGTGATCGCTGGACACGTGCGGCTGGAAATAGCGAAAGAGCTCGGACTGAAGAAGGTGCCCGTGGTCATCGTGGACGGCGACCCGGAGTACCTGGAGTACCTGCTGATCGCGGACAATGATGAGCGGCGGACGTGCAATGACCCCATCAAAAAAGCGAAGCGGGCTGAATTCCTGAAGCGGTACTGGGGGATACAACAGGGTGGAGACAGGCGATCAAAGGAGAAAAATTCTCCTTTGAAAACACTGGATGATGTTGCCAGAGAAGTTGGGGAGGATGTGGCTAACCTGAAAAAGCTCCTCAAACTCAACGACCTTATTCCTGAGCTCCAGCAGCTCGTTTCCCAGGGCAAACTCTCCCAGACCGCGGCCTATTCCCTGGCTTTCCTGCCGCCTGATGAGCAAAAAGAACTGCTTGCTTCCCTGGACGAAGCGGGCGTAGCCGGTCTCTCCGTAAAGGAGGCCCAGGAGCTCCGCAGGAAGCTGGACGCTTTCAGGAAGGAGAAAGAATCCCTCCAGGGCCGCCTGGTTGAACTGGAGGAAGAGAAGGAGTCCCTCTCCAGACAACTCGCGGATCTCCAGGATTCCCTCTCTTCGGTGGAAGAGGAAGTCGCCGAAAAGTTAGGCCGGCAGTACGAGGAAAAACTGCAAGAGGCCCTCTCTGGCTTGCAGAAAAGACTCCGGGAGGCGAAAGAAGAGTCCGAGCATCTGCGGGCGAAGCTCAGGGAACTTAAACAGAACCCCGTGGAGAGGGTCGTCGAGAAGGTCGTCTACCAGACCGATCCTTCGGTCGAAGCCGAGCTGAAGAGCCTCAAGGAGCAGCTCGCTTCCCTGAAGAAGGAACGCTCTGAACTCAAAACCAAACTCGAAGAAACCCACCGGACGCTCAACAACTACCTGGAAGCGAACGCCCGTATCAAGGGGCACAGTATCACCGACGAAACCAGGTTCCGCTCGTCCGTCACGATGGCCGCGAAGACGATTGGGGAAGCCGTGGCCAGGGTCAAGATCGATTTCAAGCCCTCGTTCCGCCGCAACAAAGACTTAACCGACAGGCTTCACCTGCTGGTGGAGCACCTTGAGGAGGCCGCGCGGGAACTGCGCGAACTCGCTGAAGGCGGAATGCTCGACGCGGAGGTGATCGGGGTTGAAGCTGCTGGAGTTAATTGACCGGGATCTTTATAGCGAAATAATCGCCCACTCGATGGAAGAGCTGTCGGCGGCGGCGGAGATATTCATTGCCGAAACGTACGCCCGGACGTACTACAATCAGATACTCAACAAAAACGACTTCCCCGGCCTCCTGGGAAGCCAGCAGTTTGTCGCGTGGATCAACGACCACACCGGCAGGACGGGCAAGACGAGGCCGGGCCTTCTCCGCCTTTACATCGCCGACAATCCTTCGCATTTCAAAAAAGAGAAGTGGCTGACAATCTATCTTCCTGTAGCAATGGCCTACGCACGGGATAAAATGCAGGACAAGAGCTACGTTAAACGCGGCGAGGTGAGGCTTCTCGCCGCCAGAAGCTTTGCGGACGAGGAGTGGCTGAGACGCGCGACCGGTCTTTTCGGCGTGAAGATGCTCGAGTTTCTGGCGCGGCACAAAGCCTTGAGGACGGAAGCCGCCCGGGCGGTCGTCGAGGCCAACCAGCAGTTCAGGACCGAGGTCAAAGAATTCACGGCCGTCCTCTTTCGGGCCAGGAAAGACGGTCTCCCCGACCACGCCTTCCGGCGGCTGGAAGACATGATCCAGCGCACCGTTCCCACGAGGATATTCGGCGACGTGCTGAGAAAGATCCGGGCGGAGAGCGGGTTCGAGTACCGCCAGTACCTCCGGTTGAAGCCGCGTCTGGAAGGGCTTCTCCGGGAAGTGGCCCGGCAGTCGGCCCTCCTCCTTCCCGGAGAGCAGGCAACCCTGGACGAGTCTCAACCGGGGCTTTTCTTTTGAGGAGGTGTTCTCTTGTGCTCTCCGTTTACGCCAACAGGGGTTGTGCCCTCGAAGACCTGGTTGAGGCGGTCTTTGAGGCCAATCCGAACTCGAAGGTGTTCCGCCAGAACAACAGGTGGGTTCCCCTGCGCTCCGGCAAAGGGGGCGCGTTCCCGTCCAGGGGTGCCCCCGTGGACTTCGTGGGTTGCATTGAGGGCGTCCCCGTGGCGATAGAGTGCAAAGAGACAAGTTCTCCCAGGCTCCCCCTGACGGAAAGCCGCTTTCCCGAAAAGGAGAAGGTGGCGCTGGTGGAGTTTGAACGGGCCGGAGGGAGGAGCTTCATAGTAGCGGCCTTCTGGAGGGAGAACGCCCTGGCGGTGTTCAAACTGGAAACCTTCCTTCGAGCCCTGGAGCACAAGAAGAGTGTTAAATATGACGACGCGGACGCCGTTATTTCCCTGGACTTCGCTCTGGAGCTTCCCGTGAGGATTGCAGCACTAACACGAAAAAGGCGGGGCAGGCGCGAAAAAACAAAAAAGAGGTGTTAACGTTGGATATTAAGACGGAAGTCCTGAAGTCCCTGTGCGAAATGATCAGGAAGTGCGCCGCAGATTTTGCGGAGAAGATCGAAAAAGACCCGAACTACGACTCCTGGCAGGAAATTGCCCTAATAAAAGAACTGAGCGATGCTCTCTACAATATCAGACTGTCGTGCGGGTAGGGACGGTTGTTTTGATTTCCCGGTAGATAGCTAATCAACGGAACATAAAAACACGAATGGCCCACCGTGGTCCGCATTGACACTCTACGAACCAGCTCACAGAGTGTCCCGAGGCGTGGTGGGCTCTATTGTCTATAGTAGTTTATAGCGTGTAATTGCCAAAAGTCAAGTCCGAATTTACTTTTAGGGATCAATATCCTGCTGGTTGGAATTTCATAATCCCTGCTGCCGAAATATCAACGAAAGTCCCATCAGTTTTGCCGCAAGCTTTTCAAGCAAAGCACCATCACCTTCTTGGGGGTGGTTTTCCTGAACCGGAAGTCTGTTAAGATCGGCGACCTCCTGATCGATTAGAAAAGGGCTATTCACAGGGTACTCTTCTTTACAGAAGACCTTGCTCTAACCGAACGAGTTCTCCCCGCGATCGAAAATTCCCTGCTCGGGTACGCCCGGGAAAGCGGGGTTCCTCTGTTGACGCTTACCGGCAAGCCGTTTGAGTTCCGCGGCGTTTCTTTCACGCTGGAGGAGTTTGTTCACTACGTTGACGCGCGGCGGCCTTTCGGCGGGTACGTCCTTTTCATCAGACCGGAGCTCTTCAGGGACCGTGTGGCGGCGGTCTTCGCCCTCGGGCTCTAGAGGCGTTCCCGTAAGATGGGCACGCCAGCGTTCGCGCTTTACACCCTTCTTGTCAAAAGGGACAACCACCGGAGCTTCGAGACGGGCGCTTTCACCAGACTTTACTTTTTTGACCGGGAGGTGCCGACCATGTTTGCGGGTTCGCCTTCGGTCGAAGTTTTTCCGGGAATCCGGGCGGTCTGTGAGGAAGAACGGTTGTCGTTCTTTCCTTCTTCGGAAGAGGACTGAGCAACAGTTGTATACTCCTGGCGCACGCGCGTGCGCCTTTTTGATTTTCAGGAGGAGGATTCAGGCGGAAAGCGGATTCGAGTACCGCCGCTACCTTCAGGTCAAACCTCGATTGGAAAGGTTGCTTCAGGAAATAGCCCGACAGTCGGCCCTTCTTCTCAAAGAAGGGCAAGCGGCCTCCGAAAACTGTCAATTAGAGCTTCTTTTTGCCTTACCAGAACCGATGAAGACGAAAAACGGTTGACAAAAAAAGAAGCATTGCGTTTGCCGTAATGGACCGTAATGCCGCCAAAGCCTGCCGCATCAAGGCTTGAGCGGCATTTTTCATTCATTGCGGGAGGTGTTTTGCCTTGGACTTCTTCAACGATATTTTCAAGTTCGTCGCGCAGGGCAAAGAGTTTGCCGAAGTCTTCACGCCGGAAGTCGTCGACAAGCTGGCCGAACTGGATGAAAAAGACTACGACCTGTTCAAGGTGCAACTCGACGCTCACCTGATTCTGAACCAGATCGAGATGGAAGAGATCAAAAATCTGGACAAGCTGGTTCGCGCAGCCCGGGCCAGGCTGGAGGAAAAGCGGTCGAAGCTCCCGCTGGCTCCTGTCAGGGAACAGTTGCCGGACGCCCCGGATGAGCTGGTATTCGTCCCGCCCGGGTGGCTGCTTGCCCCCGACGGAGTGTACCAGACCGATGCGGAGGGCGCTCCGAAGCGCCGCGTGTGCACGTCCCCCTTCTACGTCTCCAGGAAGCGGCTGGACCCCGACAGGAGGAAGACATACATTACTCTGACGCTGAAGGTCAAGGAGTGGCGCACCACAATGGTCCCCGCGTCTTCTCCGGTCAGGAAAGTGGTCGCCGCAGTTGCGGAGATGGGTGCGCTGGTGTTGGACGACAAGGCTTTCTCCCGGTACTGGGGCGACCTCTTGAAAACAAACTGGGACGCGCTTCCTGTCGTAGAAGCAGACTGCGCCCTATACGACGAGCTTATGGCTTTTGTCGCCGACAACATGGACAAGATCTCCGAGGCCGGTCCCTGGGGCAAGCTGGTCGACGGCAAAGACTCCTACCTGGCGCTGAAGCCCGAAATCGTCAAGAAGTTCGCCGGGTCCGCCGGCGTGGACTACGAACACCTGCTTCTCTCTCTGAAAAAGAACGGCCTCTTGCTCTCCGACGCTGACTCCCGCCTTAAGACCGTCTGGTTCGGCGGCCGGGCGCGCCGGATGGTGGCGGTCATGTGGGACCGGCAGGCTTCAGCGCAGCGTTCTGTTTGCGGAGCGTAACAGGCGCCGACCCTGCGCACGCGCGTGCGTTTCTCGAAAGAAAATCCCGTTTTGCGACAAGAAAGCCTTTTTCGAAAAACCGGCGGCAGAATCGATCGGGAAAGCGTCATATCAAGCCGATTCTGCCGGTTGCAATGCTCAGCTCAGGAGCTTTGTTTCTGAGACCTCCGCGCAGGGGCGGGACATAAAAGTCCTGCGGTAAGTTGTAGTGCCCAGCTAAAGGAGGCGCATTCTCCAATGCTTCCAGCTACAGCCAACCGGGGTTGTGCTTTAGAAGACTTGGTTGAAACAATCTTCAGTGCTGATCCCAAATCGGCGATGCACCGGCAGAACAACAAGTGGATCCCGCTGCGCGGCGGCAAAGCAGGCGCGTTTCCCTCCAGAGGCGCGCCGGTCGACTTTGTGGGGGTGATTCGCGGCGTCCCTGTAGCCCTGGAGTGCAAGGAGTGCGGAGCACCGCGGTTCCCGCTTTCGGAAACACGCCTTCCCCAGAAAGAGAAGGACGCGCTCCTGCGGTTCGTCAAAGCCGGCGGAAAGAGCTTCCTGTTGGTCTGGTTCTGGAAGAGCAACACGCTTGCGGTTTACCCGATCGCAGACGTGCTGGCGTTCTTAAAAGAGGGGAAGAAGAGCTTGACGCCGGGCGACGCGGCTTTCGTGTTGTCTGTGGGCGAGATGCTTAAACTTCCTGCCAGGCTGGTTTGTGAACCCAAAGCGGGAGGTGACGCAGTTGCAGCACCTTAGCGTTTATTGCGACGGCTCTTGCGGGCCCAATCCGGGCGGCGTCGCCGCGTTCGGATGGACGGTCTACGACGGCGAAGAAAAGGTTTGCGAGTTCTGCTCTGTCGCCTGCGTGGGAGAAGGCGCGACCAACAACGTCGCTGAATACAGCGCAGTTGTTTCTGTTTTGAGCTGGCTTCTGGCCAACGGCTACGCGAAGAGGAGAGTTGTCGTCTATTCGGACAGCGAGTTGCTGGTACGCCAGTTCGCCGGGAAATACAGGGTCAAGGCTTTAAACCTGGTTCCCCTGCACCGGCAGGCTTTAGAGTTGGCCGTGCGCTTCAGGGAAGTCGCCTTCAGGTGGATCCCCAGGGAGAAAAACGCCGAGGCCGACGCGCTTTCCCAGAGGGCCCGCCGGGGCGCCCTGTTAAGCTGCGGAAGAGGGGAGAAGGCCCAAAAACTGGCCCCGCTCGTCCGCCACCTGGGAGCCGATTTGTACGCCGTTCCTTCCCAGTCGGATCCGTTCAAAGCGTATACCGTGGATCTGTCTAAAAACACCTGCGATTGTCCCGACTTTCAGGCCAGGGGGAAGAAGTTGGGATATTGCAAGCACATTCTCGCCGCGAGAAGGTTCGCGGCGAAGCATCCGAAGCCTCCGGGTTTGGAAGAAACCGCCTAAGTTTTCCGGGTTGTCACCAGATATTCAGGGCGCACGCGCGTGCGCCTTTTGTTTTTTTAGGAGGTGTTTTTTATGAAAATCCTGCTCTTTTGCTACCGCGGCAAGGTTAAAGATCTGCTGGCTGCGATTGAGGCAGCTATAAAAATGCATTAGGAGGTGTGTATCGGTGCCGAAACTTGCCGAGCTTCTCGACCGGAAAACATTAGAGGATCTCCGCGCGCTCGTTCGTCCGGAAGAAAAGGCGGAAGAAAAGGTTTCCGTCACGGCCCACGCGGTCGACCGCCTTCTCAACGGAGGCTTCCGCTTTCCCTCCGAAGTGCCGCGCACCCGCGAAGCGGCGGAGCGGCTGCTGGCCAGGGCGGTACTGAAAGGCAGGTTCGTCCGGAAGTGCGCGGGAGGCGCGGAGGAGGTCTGCTGGAACGATCTCTACCTCGTGATAAGACGCTTCCCCGACGGGAAGATCGTCGTGCTCACGGTGAACGGCGACCGCGCCTGGCGCGGCTGGTGGGTTAAAAAAGAGACATACAAGCGTTTCAGCGCCAAGGCGCTGGCGGCGTTGTAGGAAGGGGAATAACGAATGTCCGGAACCCGTCTTTACGTAATTTTCGGGAGTTATACAGAGAAACTCTCCGAGCACCTTTCCCCCGCATACGAGATAGCCGGCTCGGACCGGACCCTGGAGGCGGCGGTCGCCACGTCCAGAAAGCTGTCTCCTCCTCCCGATATTTTCCTTGTCCTGGGCTCCGCGCTCGCGTCGGGCATGGTCGAAGGGAGGATAGACTATGGGGCGGCCCTGGTCAAAAACCTTAAGGAACTCAGGAAGGCCTGCCCTATGAGCCGGGTCGTGGTCGTGCTTTCTTCTTCCGCGGACGATCTTTTAGTCCAGGAGATAGCGAAACTGGGGATCTACGACGTTCACAGGGTCGACGAGGTTCGCGTGGACGACCTGGTTTCCTTCATCGAGAACCCCAGGACGTTCGCGGACCTCGAAGTAGGCGCGGCGGCCACGGGAGACCCGGGCAAAGTTTCTTTCTCTTCCGAGAGTCGGGCGAGCTGGCTTCAAGGCCTGCTGCGGAGGTTCCAGAAAGAAAAGCCCGCCTACAAAGAGCGGGTTCAGCCGACCCGGACAACCACGAAAGCCCTCCAGGGGCCACTCGTCGTGGCCGTGGGCGTGTCGCTTCCGGGAATTTCCCAGGTTAGTGTGCCTCCCGCGACCGCCGTGGCGGTCCTGTTCGCCCCGGGGTGCGCGGACCGGTCCCTCCTCCCTCCGGGGGCGAAGGGCTACATCGTGGGAACGGGGCCCCTGGCGTGGCGGGATGCGGCGCGGACCGGCCTCCCCGTGATCGATCCCGGGAAGGCGACGACGCTGGTCGACGCCGGGCGGAGCAACTTCTGCGTCGTGGTCTACTCCTCCTCGACCGCCGTGGGCAAGACGACCGTCGCGCTCAACCTCGCCTCGCTTCTCTCCAAAGAGAAGAAGGTCTGCCTCGTGGACCTCGACTCCGGGAAGCCCACTTTAACGGAGCTCGTCACGGGGCGGGTCGACGCGAGGGGAGACCTGTCCGCTCCGGTGCCGACGCGGTGGGGCTTCGACTTTGTACCGGTCGTTTCGGAAGACGTTTCCCTCCAGGACGCCCTTTCGGGCTTCCGCGGCCTCCTGGCCCGCTGTGATGTCGTGGTGGACTGCCCCGGGAGGCTCAATTTATTACCCTGCATGGAGGCCGCCCTGCGGGTGGCGGACAGGATCCTTCTGGTCTCCGACTGCACCAACAGGTCCGTGGCGGCCGTGCGAAACTTCGCCGTCGGTACGATGCGGGAGCTTGGGATTACCGAAAGGACCTTGCTCGTGGTCAATAGGAAAGAGATGAAGCCCTTCCTCAAGCCTACGGAAGTAGCGGAGAGGGTCGGAATACCGCTTTCTTTCGAGCTGCCCTTCGACCCCCTCGTGGAGAAGATGTTCGGGGAGTGCCAGCCCCTCACGCACCTGAAGTTCAAGCGGTCGCCGCTTCTCGAAAAACTCCAGGAGATTTCCGTTTTCTTGAAAGGAGATGACGCGCTTGTTCAACCTGGAGTACCAACCCATAGTGCAGGCTAAGACCCTCAATTTAATGGGTTACGAGGCGCTTTTAAGACACCGGGAGCACAGGAACCCTTTAGAGGCGATAGACGAGGCCCGGAAACAGGGGACCCTGGCGCTGCTGGAGGCCGCCATCCTGGAAAGGGCCGCCCGGGATGTGGTTGCAACGAATTCGAGACTATGGTGGAACCTCACCTGGGACGACTTCTCCAGTCCCGCGTTCCTTCCAAAGGCGCTCAAGAGGCTCGCCGACGCCGGGATGCCTCCCTCCCGCGTGGTGGTGGAGCTTTCCGAGCGGTCCCTGATGGACAAAGAGGAGTTTATCGCAGCCGCGGAGCGGTGGATCTACAACGGTTTCGGGATCGCCCTCGACGACTTCGGCAGTGGGAGGTCCAACCAGGATCTCCTCTTCGGGGAGATAAGGCCCCACGCTGTGAAGTTCGACCGGTCCCTGTGTCACGGGGTTTCCGAGGACGAGGACCGGGGCCGGTTCCTGGTCGCGCAGATAAAGGAGATCTGGCGGCTGGGAATCGACGTGGTGGTGGAGGGTATCGAGACCAGGGAGGACCTCGCCTTTTTCAAGGCGCTCTCCGTTCCCGTGGGGATCCAGGGGTTTGTCTTCGGGTATCCCGCGATGTTCTCGGTGCTGGAGGAGAAGAGAGAGGAGTGGATCAGGATTGCTTGCGGGTAGAAAAGTGCTGTTTTATTTAAAGAACCCGCCCGCGGAGCGGTGGTTCGCCGCCCGCGTGGAGGGGGCGCGGTTCGAGCTCTCCGACGAGTGGGATCCGGACGCCGCGGTAGTGGTGGGACGGTCCCCCGCCGGCGGGGTGGACGACCCCGCGCGCGTGGTGGAAGAGCTCCTCTCCAGGGGGAGCTGCCCCGTGTGTCTGGTCGTCGCGGCCCCGGACGCGGAGCTGGAGCGCAGATTAAAACTCTTAGGGGTCCCCGGAGAATGCGTCGTCTGGGCCAACGGGGTGGGCGTGCGCCCCTCCGAGGTACTGAAAAAGCTCGAAGAGGCGATCGAGAAAGACCTCCGCCCCGAGCCGGTCGTCTTCGCGCCGGGAAAGGAAGAGGAGCCCGCCCTCTTCGCCCCGGAAACGCCGAACCTGCCAGACCTTCCGGAACCGGCCGAAAAGAAGGCAGAACCCTTGGAGTTTTTGGGGAAAGTCTCGCAGACCGAGGCCCCGGCCGACTGGAGCGCTTTATCTCCGTTCAAAGACAGGATCATCGTCGTCACCGGCGCGGGAACGGGGATCGGCCGCACCACGCTCGCCGCCTCCCTGGCCGCACACTTCGCTTCCCTGGAAGAGAACGTCGCGGCGGTGGATTTGGACCCCTCCCCGGAGCTTGCCCTGCACCTGGAGCGGCCGCAACTCTTCGCGGTTAAGGAGGAAGGGCTCGAGCGGTGGAAGCGGGGCCGCTCGAAGCACGGCGAGCTCTACGTCCCCGATGGCGCCTCCCCGCTCGACGCCTTCGTGCTCTTAGGTGTGCTTTCCTCCCAGGGGAAGCGCGTCGTGGTCGACGCGCCTCTCGACCTCGCCCCCTGGGGCGATTTCGCCAGGGTGATCTTCGTCGTCGGGAGCGACCTGCGCTCCCTCCAGGCGAGCAAAGACAGGCTCCCGCGCGGAGCGGTCGTCGTTGCCTCCAGGGTGCAGCCGGCGGACGTGAACGTGTGGCCGGAAGTGGTGGAGGACGCGCTGGGGGCGAAGCCCTCGATAGTGCTCCCCGAGGATTCCGAAGGCTGCCGGGCGGCGGGCGCCAGATTTGCTCCCGCGGTGGGCTCTCCCGGCAGCACGTTATTGGCGCAGGCGGTCGGGGACCTGGTTCCGTTGATTTTGCAAAAGGGGGCTGAAGTCCGGTGAAGCACAGGACGTTTTTCGTCGCCGCGGCGCTCTTCGCGTTCGCGGCTGCGGTGGCAGTCGTGACGCTGGTGAACGGTTACCTGAAGACCGAAAAAATCGTCGTGGCCGCGAGGGATATTGACGCGAACGTGGTGCTTACAGAGAGGGATGTCCGGACGGAGACCGTCTCCGCGAAGACGGTGGGGCGGGACGTTCTCAAAGATCCCTCCGGAGCGGTGGGGAAGGCCACGGACCGGCCCCTGCCCGCCGGGACCCCGGTCTGCTCCGGGTACCTCAAGCCCCCTCTTGCGGCGGGCGCCGCCGGGAAGCTGAGCGCCTACCCCGGCACGGTGGCGGTCTCTGTTCCGGCCAACGCCGACGCCACCGTAGGGGGCTCGATCAAGGCAGGCGACAGGGTGACGGTCTACGCGCTCTACAAAGGCGGTTCGCCTGTGGTGCAGCAGGGCCAGAAGGCGTTGTCTCCCGGCTCCCTTGAGGAGCTCGCCGTGAACGTTCCCGTGCTCTCCGTCCCTTCAGGGAATTCTCCCGTCGGACAGGGGAGCGCCGTGACCCTCGCGGTCTCTCTCGAGCAGGCTTCCAGAATACTCAAAGCCAGGGCTGCGGGCGCCGAGATAGCCTGCGTGCTGCTTCCTCTGGGGAAGGAGGAGTAATCAGGTGGCCTATCTCGTCTTTGGCGACCGCGAGATCACGGACCGGTTCCTGAAAAGCGGCCTTCCCGTCGTGGGGGTCGCGCACGACACCACCACCGCTTTGAGCGCGCTCAAATCCTCCACCGCGGAAGACGTGGTGGTAGGCTTTCCGGCCTACGAGGGCGAAGAGTTCGCTTTCCACGCGGCAGAGCTTTACCGAGACCGCCGCTTCTATCTGGTCTGCGACCGGCCCACGGCGGACCTCTGGGCGCGGGCCGCCGCTTTAGGGGTGAGGTTGATCGGCAGGAGGACGGCGGTCGAGGACGTGAAGCGCGCTTCTTCTTCTCCGCGAGGCTCCCTTACGGGAAGGGAGAACATAGACCCCGAGGTCATGAGGGACGCCGACGCGGAATATCAGGCCGCAAAGGCCGTGGCCCTCCGGACCTTGAAGCACCAGAGGGTCGCCGTCTACTGCCCCTCGGGGGGCAAGGGCAAGACGGCGATAACGTGCGGCCTGGCGACCGTGGCCGCTTCGTGGACGAAAAGAAAGGGCTTGAACTACAAGGTCTGCGTGGTTGAGGGGTCTCCTCCCACGCAGCAGCAGTCGGTTTGGGACTGGCTCCGGGTCCCCGAAAGCGTTCCTGTGGACATTACCGCGTGGGAGAGGGTCGAGGGGCTGCCCGGGTGGGACACGGTGGAGCGGCTCTTGGTCAACGTGGGGAGCATCTCCCGCGTCCCCGACCTCACGGAACTCTACTTCCTGCCCCCTCCCAGGAACCTCGCCGCCACGGTTTCCGGGGAAACCATGCTCCGGGTTTTAGGGATACTCGACCAGTACTTCGATTTAGTGGTGGTGGACCTTCCTCCCGATCTCAGGTACAACGCCGCGCTGGTGGCCGTGCAAACGTCTCCGCTCGTCCTGCTGGTTGTGACGCCCGAGAAGCCCGTGGTCAAGCAGTGCCAGAACATCGTCTCCCAGGCCCCCAAGCTGCAGATCAACCTCTCTGCCTTAAGGGTGGTGCTGAACTGCCCGCACTCCCCGGCGGCGGTCACTTTGGATCCTCGCAAGTACTCGGAAGCCCTGGGGGGGATACCCTCCATCGGACCGGTGATCCCCCACGACCCGGAACTGGTGGCGCTTCTAAACAGGGAAGGCCCGCCGCCCGTCCTGGCGAAGCCCGACGGGCCTTTCGGGAGGGCGCTCTGGCAGCTTACCGGGGCCGTCCTGGGGCACGAGATTTTCCGCCAGGTCGAGAGGCGCCGGGGGTTTTTACCCAGGCTCTTCGGGAGGAGGCTGGCGCGGTGAACAACGAGGAATCGCTGATCCAGAAACTCTTGAGCGGGCAGGAGTTCTTCTCGGAGCAGGACGCGGGCGCGGTCGAGATCCTGCGCCTGAAGGTTTTAGAGCGCGTGCGGAGGGAAAACCCGGCGGCCCTCAGAAACCCGCGGGCGCACGAGGGCTATCTGAGGACCGTGGCGCACCTGGAAGCGGAAACCCGCGTCGACCTCATCGAGAGCGTCGTCCAGGACATCCTTGGCTACGGCCCCCTCCAGCGCTACATCTTTCCCGAGAGAGACGAGGACAGGGACGTTACCGAGGTCATGGTGACGGACCACAGCCAGGTCTACGTGGAGCGGCGGGGCGTCCTCGAAGAGGCGCCGGTCCGCTTCAGGAACGAGGAGCACCTCCGGACCATAGCGCAGAAGATCGTCATGACCTGCGGCCGGAGAATAGACGAGTCCTGCCCGGAGCAGGACGCGCACCTGCCGGACGGCTCGCGCGTCCACGTGGTCATCCCTCCCCTCTCCCCTTTGGGGACCACCATGACCATCAGGCGGTTCCCGGAGCCCCTCACGATGAGGGACCTTTTGGAGAGCAATACCCTGACGGAGGAGGTCGCCTCTTTTCTCAGGGAGGCGATCGGCAGGAAGCTCAACGTGGTCATCACCGGGGGCATGGGCTCGGGCAAGACCACCCTGCTGAACGCGCTCACCTCCTTCATTTCGGAAGCGTACGGCCCGACCGCCTCCCTGGTGTGCTTCGAGGACGCGCTGGAGCTGCAGCCCCAGCACAGGAACGTGCGGCGCTTCCTCTCCAGGCCTCCGGGACTTGACGGCAGAGGGGGGATAGAGCTCGCGGACATGGTGAAGAAGATGCTCCTCCGCCTGCGGCCGGACTTCATCATCCTGGGCGAGAGCAGGGGAAGGGAGGCCTACTACGTGGCCTCGGCCATGTTCGTGGGCCATCCGGCCATGACCACCTTCCACGCGGACAGCGCCGTTGACGCCGCGCTCTACCGGTTCCCGACAATGCTCATGATGAGCGACGAGGGAAAGTCGGAGGGGAGGGCCGCGTGCCTGGAAAAGACGGCGATGGCCCTCGACGTCGTGGTCCACTGCGCAAAGGTTGAGGTGGAGCCGCGGCGGTTCGCCCGCAGAGTGGTGCAGGTCGCCGAAGTTTTACGTCAGGAGACCCCCGACGGGTTGAAGCCTGCCCCCAGGGTCGTCTTCGCCTACAAGGGCGGGCGGATCGAGCAGGTCGCGGAGCCGAAGGTCTTCTCCAAAAAGAGAAGGGAGTGGTAACGTGCCGCTGATCTTCTTCTTCGTGGCGGCGGCCGCCTTCAGTTTCTTCTGCGGAGTCGCGCTGCTGAAAAGACGGAACCCCATTCTGGAGATGGTAGCCCTCCAAAAGAAAGGGAAAGAGGCCGCCCGGCGCTCCTTCCTCAGGGAGCTGTGGCGCTGCGACGACGACCTGCTCTCCGTGGGGGTGGTCTCCGCGCTCACCACGGCGGCCGTGGTTTACGGGCTGACGCGGTTCGTTCCTGCCGCCGTCCTTTTTGCCGCGCTCGCGTTCGTCTTCGTCCCGCGCTTTTACGGCCGCGTGCTTCAGGAGAAGAGGAAGGCTGCCTTCCTGCAGCACCTGGCCCGGTGCGTGGCGGGGATGTGCTCGGTGCTGCGGGCGTCTCCGGACGTCCTGAACGCGCTCGAGTACGGCGCGAAGAGCGTGCCGGAGCCGATGCGGTCCGAAGTGCTCTTCGTGCTCGACAAAGCAAAGTCCAACACGCCCATCTCGGAAGCCGCGCAGCAGATGGCCGAGAGGGTGGGCCTGGAAGAGGTCAGGGTCCTGGCCGAGGGGTTATCGTTGGTGACCGACGTGGGCGGCCCCGCGGGGATAAAGCTCCTGGAGAGCACGGTGGAGTTTTTGAAGGAGCGGGCGATGCTGCGGCGCAAGGTGTCAGCCGCCACCGCCGACATAAGGCTGGGCTTCACCATCGGGAGCGTGTTCCCCTTCGGCCTGGCGGGCCTCATGGCCCTCGCGATGCCCGAGTACCGCGCGGCATTCTCTTCCCCTTCAGGGAGGTTGCCAATACTCCTGGCGGTCGCGCTTGTAGTCGTCGGCCACGTCATCGTGCGGAAGCTGCTAAAAGGGGCGGAGGAGGTGCTTTGAAGTGTGGGGCGAGTTTCTCTCCGCCGAGAATTATGCGCTTTCCTTCTTTGAGCGGCTCCCCGACTTTTTGTGGGGAGCCGTCTTGATGGCGCTCTCCCTGCTCGCGGTGCGGTTTCTTTTAAGAGCCGCGTTCTGCTCCTGCCTGGGGCGCGAGGAGGGCTCCGTGCTGGCGACGCTCGCCGAGTTCCTGGCGGCCTCTTTGCTGGGGCTCAAGCTCTACCAGCAGCCCGGGGCCGTGTTCGTGCTGATCGGTTACTTCGCGGCCCTGGCGCGGACGCTCGCGGCAGTTTAGGGGGTGTTGATTTTGTTCGTCCTGCTCAGCGTCTTCTCCGCGCTCTGCTTCTTCTGCCTCTTTCTGGGAACCGCTTTCTTGATCGGGCGCAACCCGGTTTCCGAAATGGTCGCGACCCGCTCCCCTTCCTCTCTCGCGGAGAGCTTCGGCCGGCTGCTGGAGCGGGTCTCCTTTCTGCGCCCCGCCCTGACGGGTCCCTCCCTCGCGCGCGACCTGCGCCGGGCGGGGTGGAGGCTTTCCTCCCAGGAGTTCTCCGGGATCTGGTTCGGGTGCGGCGCCGCCGGGGCGCTGGCCGCCGCGGCGCTCGTTTCGATTAGGCCCCAGGCGTTCCTCCTCGCGCTCCCGATACCCCTGGTGGCCTTCGCCCTGCCCAGGTTTCTCCTTTCCAGGAAGGCCTCCGAGATGCAGAAGCAGCTGGAGCGGGACTTCTTAATTTTCGTCGAAAAGACGGCGGTCTACGTGGCGGCTTCGGTCTTGCCCCTCAAGGTTTTAGAGAAGCAGTCCGAAATCCCGGGGCCCCTGGGGGCGGAACTGAAGATTCTCGTCGAAGAACTGGGCGGCACCCTGAAGGAAGAGCCGCTCAGGCGGTTCGCCGACAGGGTGGGGACCGACGCCGCGCGGGACTTCGCGGCCGCGGTCATCAACGCACTGAGGCACGGGTCGGAGAACTTACCCGAGGCGCTGCTGGCCCAGGCCAGGGAGATCAGGCGCGCCCGGGAAATGAAGATCGAGGAGATATCCAGGAAGATGGAGATCAAGACCATCATTCCCGTGGTCCTCACCGTGCTCCCTGCGGCCGCGATACTGCTCCTGGGGCCCCTGGCCGTGGGCCTGGTGCGCTCTATGAGAGGAGGCTGATCGGATGCTCCACGACGAGAGGGGCATGGTCCCGACCACCATCTCCTTATTAATGATCCCCCTGGCGATGCTCGCGATGCTGATGTTTTTTGATTTAGCCAGGATACACCTGGTCAGGGGACAGCTCAGGACGGCGGCGGACGCCGGGGCGCTGGCCGCGGCGCAGACCGCGGTGCTGGAGCCCCGCTACGTCTACGAAGCGGTCTATGACTCCCAGGGGAACCTGATTGCGCTCAACGCGAAGATCGCGGGTTACGACGCCGTGATCAAAGACCCCGTCCTGGCGGAGACAGCCGCGAGGGACGCCGTGCGGCGCAACATCTCCGGAATACTGAAGGCCCAGGAAAAGGCGGGCCTGCTGGAGTTCGACGTTTCTCCCGTACCGGCAAACGACAGCTTCGCGGGTCGAATCGAGGGCGACACAAACAACAAGTACCGGGTATCGCTCAGCTCCAGGCTCAAGCTTCTCCTGGCGGGGCCCTTAGCGAAGCTATGGGGACTGAACGACGCGGACAAGGGGGTGGGCGCGACCGGAACCGGGGAAGCGGTGGCTCCCGCCGCACCTTAAGGAAAGGAGGTGAACCGGCATGCTCGGCAAGGTCAACGAAATCGCGCTGCGGGCCTGGGCGCGCCTCGAGGTTCTGAGGATCCCCCTGAGAAACGAGAGAGGGGGGATGGGGGTCGTCGAGGCTCTCCTGATTTTAGGGGTCGGCACGATCATTTTAATGGGGACCTACTTCCTGGCGAAGGACCCGATCACCAACTGGTGGAACAAGTACATCATGCCGCAGTTTCCGCAGTAATAAGAAGGAAGCCTCCGTGAAGGAGGCTTTTCTTTTTTGAGAACTTGAACGAAAGGGGGTGAACCGGCGTGCTCAAGAGACTGAGAGACGAGTCGGGCATGACTACCGTCGAGTGGCTCCTCATCTCGCCTTTCGCGCTCTTCTTTATTCTCGCCTCAATTCAGATTCTTCAGGCGCTTGTGGCCCAGAACGTCGCCGCTTCCGCGGCCAGGGAAGCCGCGCGGACCTACGCGGTCTACCACGACGCGGCGCTGGCCAGGCAGCGGGCCGACGAGGTGATCTCGGGAACCCTTCCCACGGGAAGGGAGAACTGGGCGAACGCTGCGGCCGTCGTCCAGCCGTTTCCCGGTAACTCACGTATCCCTTCCGTCCAGGAAGGCTTCGGCGTGGCTTATTCTCCCGACCTGGCCGGCGCGAAAGAGACAAAAGACGGGGCGGAGCTGCCCGTCGCCGTCACCTTGTTGCCTGTCGGCCCGAACTTGAAGGGGGTGAACCTTAGCTACCACGTGGTGGACCAGAACAAAGTCCTCGTCTGGGACGGCGCGCGGACCCCCGTGGGTGATCTGAACCAGAGGGAGAGCAAGACGGTCGATCTACGCATCCCTCAAAAAGACCTGGAACTGCTGCAAAAGGGCTTCACGCTGCGGCTCGACCTGGTGAAGGAGGGCCAGTGGTGGGCTTCTCAGAGAGGCTCGCCGTGCAGGGACGTCTCCGGGAAGGACATCTGCGCCATGCTCGATGTAAAGAAGCAGCTCGACGAGGCCAGGAAGCAGGCCGAAGAGGCTAAGAAGCAGATGGAGCAAAGCAAACAGGAAGGCGTCGCGCAGGGTCCCGCCCCGGAGCCGAAAGAAGGGCAGCTCTCGATGACGGACAAGCCCCATAAAGAGAGGGACTACGACTGCAACTTCGACCCGGAGAAAGACGTGAAGCTCTACGACGACGGCGTTTACTGCACCGCCGTGGTGGATTATCACATCAGGACCATCTGCCCGGCGCTGCCAAAATTGTTCAACCCCGACGCCAGCGCGTGGGCAAAGTGGATCGACGTGAGCGGTAAAGCCGTATTTAAGCACGAGCTCGAAACGCCTTAGAAAAACGGGGGAGCGCGAGGGGGCAGTAATCCCCTTTCAATTTATTGAGGGGATACACGGACCTTCTCGCCTCAGTTCAGGTATCTCCCGTGAAGGGGAGTAGTGGCCGTGTGGCGCGGCCTGTGGTCCTGTCGCTCCACCTGGGGTAGCACGGAGTCCACGAACCGAAGCGCAGGAGCAAAAGCCTGCGTGCATGCCCTTAAAGAGATGCCCCTCAATTTATTGAGGAGAGGACGTCACTTAGCCCCCTCCGACCGCGGCCCGGTCTTTCGGGGGCCGGGCCGCATTTTTTTTTAAGAAGATTAACAAAACCCGAAAGGAGTTGGTCTTTTCTCGATGAAGCGCATCCTTAGTCTTATTGTTTTAAGCGTCTTTTGCCTCGCTCTGGGCTTCGGCTCAGGCTGGTTCGGGGCGCGCCAGCACTACGTCGTGGCCCCGCGGAAGAAAGCCCAGGAGATGGCGAAGAAGCACCAGGAAGAGCTGAACAAGATGGTCCGGCGCGGTAAGGTCGTCTCCGTCGAACCCGACGCGATCACGGTCAAGGTCGAAAAGGGCGGCGAGGCCGGGAGGACCGTCACCTACCGGACGAACGAGTTCACTTCCGTCCAGGTGGGGATGGGCTTCGTGAACCAGCCCGGGCAGAAGGTTGATCTGACGAAGCACTTCAAGCCGGGCGACTACGTTGATTTGCTGGTGAAGGACGGCCAGGCGCTGGCCCTGCACCGGGACTTCAGGCCCGAGGAGCGACCCGCGCCTCCGGAGGGCGTGCCCGGGCAGGTGTACGGGCCGCAGGTGAGGCTGGCGCCAAACGTGGCCCCGCAGAAATAAGCAAGAAAAAGCGGTCGGGCGGAAAGCCCGGCCGCTTTTGTTTTTCGGGAGGTGTTTGCGGTGGACTGGATAATCGCGAGGCTTCTTATAAGATGGGCTGCCATTAGCCTCTCTCTATTGTTTTTGTTTAAACAATTTACAGACAACCCTGCAGTTATTATGGTCGCGCTTTTTATAGGCGGCTCACTCAGTTTCTGGTGGGAGGAAAGAGAAATAGATGATTGGATCGTGAAGGAAATCGGCGCCCTTAAAAAGAAACTTAAAGAATCGCGGCGGAAAGAGGCATTACCGTGGGAGCAGTTGACTCAGGCGGAAAGGAAGGGTCGGTTCCTGGATTTCACCCTCTCTGAAAATAATGGTTTGGTAATTAGAAAAGCGGAAGGCCGGGCGACGCCGGAAAAGTTTTCTTTAAGCCCGGCTTCGTCCCTGGACGTGGAGCTTTTTCGGCTTCGCAGCCTGGGGCGGAAGCCGCACCTGACGGTAAGGCTCAGGAACGGTACGGAGCTGGTAGGGGCGTGCCGCACCTACACCTTCACGATAACTAGGCGCAGGATGCCCTTGAATTCATTCAGGGGAGGAATGCGCCTAAAATTTATGGTAAAATAAAAACATGAAACGTACCAACGTAATCCGCGTCCTATACGCCAGAGAGCAAGCCGAATACCTCGAAATCCTGGCAGACCGCTGCGCCGCACTCTGGAATGCCGTCCAGTACAGGTGCAGGCAGTTGTTTCTCAAAGGAGAGCCCGTGCCTTCCTACGCAAAGCTGTGCTCCGAATTCAAGGAGTGCTCAGCTTACAAAGCCCTACCGTCTGACATCGGGCAGGAGATAATCAAAAAAGCGCGGAAGGCATGGGACTCCTTTTTCGCTCTCCTGCGGCTTTACCGGAAAGGCGAGTTGGAAAACCGACCGCGCCTGCCGGGCTACTGGAAGGACCGCAAGACCGGGAAACGGACCGCCAAAGTCATCCCGGTCAAGTCGCCGAAGTCGTACCGCCTGACGGCCAGAACGCTTTCGCTGACGCTGCCCGCAGACCTGAGAACCAAAAACGGACACCGGCTGGTGCTGCAGACCAGAGGCGTCCTGCGGTTCTCGGGCACGCCCAAAACCCTGGAGCTGAAGTGTGACCAGGTGAAGAAACGCTGGTACGCCCGCCAGGTCGTCGAAGTATCCAAGTCGGTCAGATCCCTCAAGCCGGAAAAGCACGCTGCCGCAGACCTGGGAGCCAGGATACTGGTCGCCCTCGCCGTGGAAGGCATGGATCAACAACTGCTCTTCTCGGGACGCGAAGTCTGGAAGGACTTCCTGTACTGGACGAAACGCATCGCCGAAGAGCAGTCGAGGCTCAACAGGTCCGGCCGCAGGACGTCCCGCAGATTGAGGCAACTCTACCGGATGAGAGCCCTGCGCCTGAAGCACGCCCTCGCCGCGCTGGCTGCAAGAGTGGCAAGAACCCTGAAGCGCCACCGCGTGACCGTTTTGCACGTCGAAGACCTGACGCACGTCCGCGACGAGATGGACTTCGGACCGAAGAACCTCCTGGTCCACAACTTCTGGGCATTCCGGATGGTGCGGAACCTGATCACACAGGCGTGCGAACGGGCCGGGATAAGGGTCGCTGCCGACGGGACCAGGGACTCCCTGACCTGCGCCGTCTGCGGGTCGAGAGTGAGAAGGTTCGCGCGGCACAAAGCCCTCTGCAGACACTGCGGTCGTACCTGGCACGCAGACGCCAACGCGGCCGCATACATGCTAAAAGTTTCGGGCTCCTCGAAGGGGCACGGGCCGGAGGCCGGCCCGGGCAAGCCGCTCCGCTACAGGTGGAATAAACACCGGTGGCAGAGCCGCGCCGAATCCGCTGCCTCGCGCAGCGGCCCGAAAGCGGCCCAAGCCGCTTGACGGGAATCCTCTGACTTCAGTCAGGGGAGGAGGTCAAAGAACCACGGGAATTAATGCTTGAGGTTGCCTTCGGTGAAAACGAAGGGGAAAGAAAGCTCGTCTGGCTTCGCCTCGACGAACAGGTGGAGAGGGTGGAAATCGAAGCCGGAGGCGTTCCACACCCGAAGTGCGTCTCGCTGCGCGAGAGGCTCCGGCGGAAAGAGAGCGGGGAATGAGACGTTTTTTCTTTGCCGCAGAGAAAGCAAAAGAAAGGCGGTCAGGCAGAAAGCCTGGCCGCTTTTGGTTCTCAAGGGGTGTTTTGCTCATGCGGTGGAGAACAAGTCGGATGCTTCTTTTGAACTGGCTTTGCCAGGTCGAAAAAGATCCTTGGGGCGAGTTTTGGTTGGGAGCGTCTTCGCTAGCTTTCGTTGCGGCTGTTCTTCTGGCGTTTCCGGGTGCGGCGGCGGCGCTCGTTTGGGATCAAATCCAGGGAACCGGAAACACCCTTTGTTTTGTGTTGAAAGCGGCTTTCTGGTTGGGAGTTGGGGCGGCAGGAGCCTGGGCCACGGCCGTATCCGGTGTATTTTGGGCGGAGCTTGTTGCGGAACGGCACGGCAAAAAGAGGAAGGGGATCACCTTGAAAGAAATACTCACTAAGAAACTCGACTTTGAGCGGTGGTGCGATTGATGGAAGCGGGACTCACGCTGTCGGTGCTTCTTTTCCTGCTACTCGTCTACTTGCCCGGAAGCCTGGCGACGGCGGTGGCCGGGCGGAAGCGCGAAGAGCGCACGGTGGCTGCGACCGTGTTTTACGGAACACTGGTCCTCGTTTTGTCGCTGTCCTTGCTGTACGCTCTCGCGCTGGCCAAGAAAAGTGACGTATTGGAGCGGTTCGTATCTTCCCTTGCCGCAGCGGCTTCCGGCAAGCCCGTGGACCTGCGCGCGGTAGGAGGTGTCTTCGCCTTGACGTACTTCGCTTCCTCGGCGGTGGGGTTGGCGGAACTGTTTTTCCTCAGCGGGCTGGTTGCCCCGCCTGGATGGATGAGGCGGTGCTTCGCTTGGCGCCCCGTGCGTCGGACGGTTCGTTTCTGTGAGCGACAACGGGAGAGGTTGCTTTCTTTGATCGCAGAAAGACAGCAGGGTGCCCGGGTCAGGCCCGGGGACCAGTTCTTGGGGATCTTCGTTCGCTTCCGGAGGGCCGGGAAGCGCCCTCTGGTGAAGATTACGTTCGCGGACGGGACACAGTACAGCGGCGAGTGCCTGTCCTACAGCTGGAACGGGAAAGAGAGCGTGTTCCTGCGCAATCTGGACGACCCCCGGAAGGTATCCCACGTCGTGTTGGAAGGCGCGCGAACCGTCGAGTTTCTGAACTTCGCAGAAATCGAGAGCGCCCGGGCGGGAGCCAGAACAAAGGAAGAACTGGAAGAGTATCTGTCCGACCTGAGGAAGAACAGGTACATACTCAACGGCATCTCGTACGGCTACGGGGACGAACTGTACGGGGATCTTATCCAGAAAATAGAGAAGAAGCTGGAGGAGCTGGGATGAGGCGCTTCTTGTTCGCTGTCGTAATCCTTTTAGCAACACTCTTACTCGCCGCGCCCGCGCTGGCGGGCGATCCCGTTTCGTATAAGACGGCAAAGATAAACGGCCACGCCGTCAGCATGGTGACCGTGGACCTTTCCGACCGGAGGGTCGAGGTGCGGCCCGTCCTGGCCAACGGGAAAACCGGGCAGGTCTCCGACCTCGCCGTGATGGCGAAGAGGGTCAACGCTATTGCCGCAGTCAACGGTACCTTCTTCAACGCCTACAGCGACATGACCTCCTGGGGCACGATCGTGATCGACGGTATACTCCACAGGGCCGGCAACTCCGGCGGGGCCATCGGGATCACCGCGGACAACCGGGTGAAGGTGGCCCACCTGCGTGTGAAAGTAGAGGGGACCATCAACGGCGGGGAAAAGTGGTTCGAGAGCTGGTACGCCTGGGACTTGAACCGCAACATAAATGATTCTCAAGCCATAGTGGTCTTCACGCCGAGCTTCGGCCAGGCCATGCGCGCGCCGGTCGCCACCACGGTCGCCGTGCGGCAGGGCAGGGTGGTTTCGATCCAGCCCGGACCGGTTTCGATCCCCTCTGACGGCTACGTGATCGGCTTCGGCCCCGGCTCCCGGCACATCGCTTCCCGGTTCAGCGTCGGGGACGCCGTGCGGGTGCGGTACGTCTTTACAGACGAGAAGGGCAACCCTTTGGACTGGGGCGACGTGCGCCACGTGATCCAGGCCGGGCCGCTCCTGGTGAGGGACGGGAAGAACGTGCTGGACCTGGCCGCCGACGGGATGCGCGAGCCCAAGTTCTTCAGGAAGGGCTCCTGGAGTTTCGTCGGGGTTAAATGGGACGAGAAGCTGGTCGTAGGCACCGTCTCCGGCGTGACGATGGGCGAGATGGCCCAGGCGGTTCAAAAATTAGGGCTGAAGGACGCGATCAGCCTGGACGGCAACGCCTCCTGCGGGCTCTACTACCGGGGCGGGTACAAGGTGAAGCCCGGGCGGAGGCTGTCGAACTGTTTGGCCGTGATCGTTCGATAAATATTGGTTCTTGTGTCTTTACGGTTTATGGTGTTAAATCGAGAAAGGAGTGGTGTAAATGATCAAAATGAAGGAATTCGGTACCCATTTGACGGGACGTGCTTTAGGCAAGAAGGTTCGCGAATTAATCTTAGGAAAAACAAAAGAGTCGACGCCGGTTCTTTTGGATTTTGCCGGGGTGCAGATGGCTTCGCATTCTTTTTGTGACGAAGCCATTGGCAAGATGCTCCAGGAATTGGAGTTCAAAGAATTCAAGCGGGCGGTAAAATTTGTTAATTGCTGTGCAGAAATCAAGTCTATCATCAAATTTGTCCTGAGAGATAGGCTTACAGAAAAAAGGACGTGTGCTACGCTGGTATAACATTGTTAATGTAGTTCGACCAAAGGCGCACGCGCGTGCGCCTTTTTGTTTTTCAGGAGGTGTTTCACCATGTTCGCCTTTCTTGCCTGGAAGTGGAAAGAGTACCGTCGCTGGCGGGACGAAGTTCTTCTCGCCGGACGACGCCCGGAGAGTCACCCGGTTGCGCTGGGCATCATAGAGCGTTTCGGCGGCGAGGGGATCACTTTCGTAGCGGCGATGTTTTTCTTCTTGTGGGTTGCCGCGTTCGTGTCATCCGCCGTCTTGCTGTTTTTCTTGAGAGTGCCTTGGGGGGCGCGGTTGGAGTATTTAGTGGCGAAAGCCGGCTTTTACTTCTTCGCATTGCTGGCCGGATCGCTTCTTGCGGAATGGTTCCTATGCTTTGCGGTTTTTCTGTGGGAGGACCTGGTTGCAGAGGCCCGTGGAGAAAAGAGGAAAACAATCACTTTCCAAGAATTTTCTCGCAAAGAAATAGATTTTGAAAGGTGGTGCGGTTAGTGGAAATCGGTCTTTCGCTGGCAAGCGTCATTTTTCTGCTTTACGTCTTATTGCCGGGCGGCGTTGTTCTTACCGTTGCAGGGCGGCGCGAAAAAGACGTCACCCTGGCAAGGATGGTATTTTATGGCACGTGGGTTTTTGCCGTAGCTTTGTTACTCTGCTGGGGTGTCGAAACGGCGAGCGACTTCCGACTGTATACCGGTTTCACCGCCAGCTTGGCGAAGTTTTCACAGGGAGAGGGGCTTCTCGATGTGCGGCCACTCGCGCCGGTTTTCTTGATTGTTTACGCGCTCGCATGTTTCATTGGGTTTGCCGAACTGTGGAGCAAAGTAGGCGTATTTCCCTCGGGGTATTGGCTCCGGGTTAAGAGGCTTTACTGGAAAGTCGCACGGCAGAAGCCCTTTGCGGCCAGGTGGGTAAAGGTTGGAAATCTGCCCGGAGACGTCTTTCTTGCCTATCGAAAGGCAGGGAAGCGCCCCTACATCAAGGGAACTCTAAAAGACGGAACCGCAGTGCAGGGCGAGTGCCTGCGTTATTCGTGGAACGGGTCGGAGAGCGTCCTTCTCCGGGACGCCGACCGCCCCGACAGCTTGATTTGGGTGCGCTTGGACGATTTTGTCAGGCTGGAATTTGCCAACATTCCGACGGCGGAGACGGCAGGTGCCTCCTTCGAAGAAACCTGGCGGTGGCGGAAAGTGCTGAACGGGATAGTGCCGGGATTGGGGGAGGAATTTTTCTCCGGCGGGATGTAGACAACGAGCAGGTCCGAAGAGCAAGGACCGACAAAGGCGCACGCGCGTGCGCCTTTTTGTTTTCTGGGAATAATCGTTTTTCGAGAGGAGCTGGTCTCGTGCCCAACGAAGTCCCCGTCTCTCTTTTAAAGCCCCACCCCAGGAACGCGGAGCTGTTTCCCGAAAAACTTCCCGACGAGCTGTGGCGGCAGATGGTCGAGGACGTCCGGGAGAACGGGATACTGAACCCCCTCATCGTCGCGCCGGACTACACCGTTCTCGCGGGACACCTGCGCTTGGAGGCGGCGAAAGAAGCCGGCCTTGCCCGCGTTCCCGTGATCATCAGAGACCTTGACCCGGAGAGCGAGGAAGCGGTCTCCCTCCTGATCCGCGACAACTTGCTGAGGAGGCAACTCTCGGACGTGCAGGTGGCGCGGCTGATCCGGAAGCTCAAGGAACTGCGCGGCGTGAAGCGCGGCGGCGACAGACGTTCGGAGGAGGCGAGATCAAACTGCCAATTTGGCAGTTTGATCGAAATAGCTAATGTAGTTGGTCTGCCGGAAAGAACCGTGTACCGCCTCGACAAACTGAACGATCTCATCCCCGACCTCCAGGCGCTGCTGGAATCCGGCAGGTGGACGGCCACCACGGTCGCGGCGATTGTCGGGTCGTTGCCGCCCGAGGAGCAGAGGGAGCTGCTCGCTTCCCTGGGCGAGTCCGGCGTCTGCGGCCTCTCCGTGAAGGAGGCCCAGGAGCTCAAGAGGGAGCTCGATATCGCCAGGAAAGAGAAGGAAGCCCTCAACAGCCGGCTGATCGAACTGGAAGAAGAAAAACAATCCCTTTCCAGTCAGTTGGCCGACATCCAGGACTCCCTTTCTTCTGTGGAAGAAGAGATCGCGGAGAAGCTGGGACGGCAGTACGAGGAAAAGCTCCGGGAAGCCCTTTCCGACCTGCAGAGGAAACTGCGGGAGAAGCAGGAGGAGGCCGAGGAGTTGCGCGCCAGGTTGAAGGAGCTCAAGACAAAGCCGGTCGAGAGGGTCGTGGAGAATGTCGTCTACCAGCGCGACCCCGCCCTGGAGGCGGAAATCGAGGCCGCCAGGAGGGAAGCGGCCAGCCTCCTTCGGGAGAAAGAAAGGATCGAGTCCCGCTTCCGGGAGCTGGCCCAGGAGAAGGAGAAGAAAGAGGCGAAGCTCCGCGCGCTCGAAGAAGAGGTGGAAAAGCTCCGCCGGTGGCTGGACAACGCGCGCAAGGAACTGGAGAAGGAGAAGAGTCGCCCGAAGCCCCCGCAGTGGTCGAAGGAGCACCTGGAGTTCCAGGGATTGGTGCAGGAAGCATCCCGAAACGCGGCCTCGCTCGCCACGGCGCTGGGCCACCTGCTGGAGAAGCACCGGGCGAGGCTTCTGGCGGCGGCCCGCGTGCGCGGCGCTCCGGGCGACGAACTGGGCGAGATGATCGAAGTCGTGGGGGACGCGCTGCTGTTCAAGGGGTTCGACGCGGCCCTGAAGGCAGCCGCTTCCAAAATAACGGAAACGTGGGAGGCCCTGGAGCCGGGAAGACCGAACCTCCAGCTGGTAAAGGGAAGGCCGGAGAGCTGAGGAGGCTACTCCGGCCTTTTCTTTTTCGGGGAGGTGAGAGGATGAAGGCCCTCGCGGCGGAGATGCTGGAGCTTATCGAGGCCCGCCACCCGTTCGGGGTCCCCGTCGGAGAGCTGGCCGAGACGCTGTACGGCGAAGACACCCACCAGAGCCGCGCCAGGGTGCGCGGCCTGGCGCGCACGCTCAGGGCGTGGGGCCATCGGGTGTACGGCGTCGGCGGGGCATACAAACTGGTTACCGACCCGGACGAACTCGCCCTGGTCTCCGAGAGGGGGAGGAGCCTGAGCCGGGGCTTCCTGCTTTTCACAAGCGACACCATCGCGGGCGTCGCGGAGCTCGGGAACCCCGACAAGGCCCTGAAGCTGCGCCGGGAGCTGAAGCGCACGCTTGCGGAACTGGCCAGGGCGCTCTAGGGCGGGAGAAAGCATGGTTCAACCAGGCGCACGCGCGTGCGCCTTTTTTCTTTTCGGGAGGTGTTACAAAGATGGACCAAAAAGTTTTACAAGCGCTCGCGGACCCTATGGTATTCGGTGCTTTGGTGGTGAGAACCGCAGACGGAGGGGTGGCGCTCCGCCCCCTCGGAGGGGAGTGGGGCAACGACATAAGGGAGGCCGTGCAGGAGGTGGCGGAGAAGTACCCGGGCTGCAAGGTGCGCCTTCTGGAACAGAAGTGCGGTCTCCGGATGTACGAAGAGTTTTTTGAGGGGATTATTCCCCGTGACCGGGTGCTTCCTTACGCGGACTACCTGCCTGAGGCGAAAGCAGCTCTGGAAGAGATAAGGCAGCAGGTACTGGATCCTCACCGGAAGGAATTTTGGAGGAGGTTTTGGGAGGAAAAAAGCGAAACGCCGGGGAAATCCTCTTCAAAAGATTTTCCAGGGAGGTAGACCGGTGCAAAAAGCCGAACTCCGCGTAGTCCGGGTCGCAGACATTGCCGAGTTCCCGACGGAACTGGGAAACAGGTGTTCGCTTCTACCGGAACTGGGGCTCAACGCTTACTACAACTCCGAAGAGGAGCTTCTGGAAGCGTTGACCAAGAGTGCACGCAAGCCGGGTAGTCTTGATATTTGCTTGCGGAACAGCCGCTGCCGGCGCTTTTACGAAGCCTTTCGGGAAGGACGCACCCCATTCAGCGACAAAGACCCCATCTGCCTGCTGGAGCACGGAGGGCGGTACTGGGTCGTAGAAGGCAAACACCGCGTCTGCCTCGCGATGAGGGCCGGGGTGGAAAACCTGGAGGCGTTCGTCTATCACCTGAAAGAGGACACCGAATCTCTGTTGCCCCACAAAGGAAAACCGGAGCGGTTCCGCTTCTATCTTTCCTTCTCTTTAGGCTCCAGGGGTCCTGAAGAGGTCCGGGGTTCGGTGGCCTACTTGTGGGTTCAAAGTCCTCCGGGGGTGATCCCCGGCAGGTTTGATTTCAGAGGGGCATGGCTTGATGCGTCTCAGGACACCCGGGGAAGGTGGACGGAGCTCTTCCCAGGGCTCCGGTACCGCGTTTTGGCCAACAAGGAACTGAAGAAACAGGGCTTCTTTCGGCGCCGGGAGCGATACTTCGTGGAGTCGGAGGTCGCGGTAGAGCCGGATCACGCAAAAACGAAGGTCTGGCTTACAGAGGTGTCTGCTGCGGAGGTTTTGGGTCCGCAGCTCGCCGGGCCTCCTTCTTTTCGCACCGTGTACCGCTTCGGCTGCTGGCGCCGGGGCCACCTGCTGCGGCTGTCCCGGACGTGGCCGAGCCTTTTCTGAAAAGGTTTTCAGGAGAAGACAAAAACAACGGAAAGTTAGCCAAACACCGGGTCTTCCCGGTTTTCACTTTCCAGGAGGTGTTTTTCGTGGTTTTTACGCGCCCGGACGCGGTACTTGTCGCTCTGAACGGTGCGTGCTTCCTGGTTTCCTTCCCGCTTTACCTCTACTTCAGGGGCTGCGACAGGCAGGGCATGTACCTGGCGGGCGGCGCCGTCGCGCTCTGCGCTGCGGCCAACGGCGCCTTATTGATCGCGAGCTGGTTGTAGGAGAAATCCTTCTGCGCGGCGAATCTCCCGTCGGGGTGGTTTGCCGTGGAGAAGGTGCTGCTCGCCATTTCGATCCCGGTGTTGATATTGGGAGCGTTGATGTGGATGCTGCACCAGCTGACAGTTGCCTGGAAAAGGCGGAAGGTCGATTTTCCGGTGGGCTGCGGAGAATTAACCGAAACTCTTTTAAAAAAGCACGGCCTCGATTATCGGATTATCCACGATTCCAGCACCGTTGGGCGTTGTGATTGGAGTCGGAGAACGATCTGGCTCGGCTACGGCGAAAAAGAGAGCCACCTTGCGGCGGTCTTTCAGGCGGCGCACGAAGTTGGGCACGCCGTCCACGGCCCGCCCCTGTTCGGCAAAGTCGTGCGCCTCTTCTGGGGTGCTTACTTCGCATGGCTGCTCGCGTGCCTGTGGAGCGGTTTTACTCATAACGAAACAGGCTGGCTTCTGGTACCGATGGCCCTCCTCTTCGGTGTTTGGACCCTTGATTCCTGGGTTGACGAACTGCGTGCCACGTGGTATGCGCGGAGAGAATTAGAAGGACTGACTGCGGACCGCGCCGCAAAAACGGCCCTTCAAGTTCACTTTTTTGCTTACTGCCTTGTATCTATTGCGCTCCCGGTGTCCTTTTCGGTGGCCCTCCTCTCTACGGGAGAACTATTCCGGCGCTTCGGCGCCCTCATGGGGGTATCTTAAGATGAACGATATTTCTCCGGCGGTCGTGGGTCTGTTCGACCAGTTCGTTTTGCTGGCGGCCCTTTTCAACGCGCTGTTCCTGTTGGCGGCAATTGTGTCGGTGTTTTAACCGGAGCTTGCGGGAGAAGCCGAAGAAAAACTTTTAGGAAGGGAGGGAGCGTTGATGAAGGAGCTCCTCAAGCGGCTGGCGACGGAAGAAGACGGCCAGGGGATGGCGGAGTACGGCTTGATCCTGGCGCTGATCGCGGTGGCGTGTATCGCGGCCCTGGTTGTCCTCGGCGGCAGGATTAAAAACAAGTTCGAAGAAGTTTCAAACAACCTTCAGTAAAAGAAAGAGAACCAGAGAAGCGAAGGGGAGGGTTGACTTCCGGTTTTCCGGTCGGGCGATGGCTTTCTGTTCGCTGCCGACCTTACGTGCCAACATTTCCAACGTACCAATATCCCGTGTCCCTCAATACAATCTGCACTGAATGTGCAGTTTGTGTTATAATGGGGAGCAAGGGAGGTTGTGAAGATGCTCGAAGAAGTCAAATTCACCTCGGCCCGGAGTTCCCTCTCGGATCTGTTCGATCAGGTGTGGCACCGGTTTCTCCCGGCCCTCGTCAAGCGGCATCAGGACGAAGAGGTTCTACTGGTGCGCCGCGACCTCCAGGAGGAGATTCTGCGGACTTACGCTTTTAAGCCGGAAGTCTTGTATGAGGAGGACGGGTCGGTTACCCTGGCGCTCAACGAACTGGAATTGGCGGTCAACGCCCCCACGCTGGAGGAGGCGATTCAGGAACTCGTCCGGGAAATGAAGGTCTACGCAGAGGATTACAGGGACCGGATTCAGCTGTTCCTCCACGCGCCCAACCGCCGGGGGCACTTTCCTTACGTCCTGAGAATCTGGCTCTGCGACAGCGACGAAGAGATCCGCTCTCTCCTGGAGGTGTAGCGGTGCCTCCGACTTTCGGCCAGCTCAAGAGATACTGCGACAAGAACGGGTGGGTGATGGTGAGGAACACCGACCACTGGTACTACGAAAAAGTGCTCCCCAACGGGGAAGTATTACGGACCAGGGTGAGCCATGCGGTCGCCAAAGAGATCCCGGGGCACTTGTGGAGGAAGATCCTGAAGCAACTAAGGACGACCGAAGAAGAATTCTGGAAGGGTATCTAAGAAACCTCCTGCTGATGGTAAAGCCGGATGAGCAGAACGCCAAAAATCTGGCGTTTTTCTTTTTTTTCGGGGTGCTGCTTCCAGACTTTTGCGAAGGGAGGTGTTACCTTGCTTAGCAGGGTGGCGTCTACCCTCTTAGACGTTTTTAACGCCCAGGCCGAGGTGCTGTGCCGGAAGATCCCCCAGTCGGTCACTTACAAAACAGATCCTATTCAGCCCGAGGTTGAAGCCCTCTGCCAGCTCGCGGAGACCATCGTGCTGGTTGAAAAAGAGAGAAACGCTCAATCCGAGCCGGATTCAGAATGAAAAATTTTTATACCACCTACTTGTTTTTTTCCCTTTGGAGTGGTAAACTGAATTTAAGTTTAAGCAAATTTACTTTCGGGGATCGTGACTACACGGTCGAGCAAAAGGAGTCTTCGAGGACTCCTTTTGCTTTTTTCTCTCTCTCAGGGAAAGATTTTGTAACCCCTTCCTGTAACACTCTGCTGTTCATATCCCACTAGCTTGTGCCACACTTTCATCGCGTACTTATTAGTTCCACGGACATACTTGGCACCAAACGCGTAGGCACACAGATCTGCGACCTCCAAACCGCAAACTACCTTTCCCTCTTGGTTAAACTTTGGGTGCCATCCCACTTCGAGAATCTTTGACCGAAACTCTCGTGCTTCGATGAACTTTGTTCCGTTCTTTAGGATTGTTTGAACGTGCTCCCACAGAGCCCGATCTTCTTCTTTCCCGCGCGCCTCGAAAAGCACAAAAGAAGGTTTCTTCACGTTCATTACTAGCCTTTCCAACATGAACGTAACGGCGAGCTTATATGGATCAGTCGGAGAAAAGTATGTATTTAGCAATTTAGCTTTATCGATGATACAAGAGACTCCTTGCCATTCTATAACTTGAAGTATGTCATCCCACAGGGCAGTATCCATATGCATCCGCTTGCTGTTGTCCAGGTACTTGTCAGAAAACGGACCCATTTTCCTTCTCATCTCCCGGCTATGAAAGCAAACTTTTTTGATACTGTTTCTGTATTTGAATGTGCCATCCGGAGGCCATAATTGTTTCTTAAGCAGATTTGTACGCTTTTGAAGGGCCACGTAGTCTTGATAACTAATTATTACGCCAAAAAGGGAAAGTATTGGCCAATTTTTATCGACTTTTGACAAGTCCCGATCCCCTGATTCGTCGACACACAATACGTATTCTGCTTTTTCCGATGGCCAATGGGTCAGGAACAATGGTCTTATACGTGACAACATATTCAAACTATTGCTCCTGTAACCGAGAACTGTTCGCTTGTGGTAACCTTTTATATACGCCACTAATTGACTGTCTAACCAGTTATTCGCCCCGATTTGAAGTTTTCCTGCCAAATAACTGGCAGAATACCCCTCCAGGATGTTTTAGTTTAAGTCTCTACTTAACCAATTTGAGCTAAAAGACCTTAAAGCCCCATAAGTTGTCGGCTTTGGTCACATCCTGGGCATGTGGCTGCGCTCCGGGCGGTGCAAAAAGAGTCCGTGCGACGTACTTCAAGAGCAGGCTGGCGTGACAATTGTCTCATCCTGCTTTTTTGTTTTTGGGGCCCGCTTTCTGGCCAAAGTGGTAAAATATAACGAAAAAAAAGGAGGATGATACCGGATGCGCAAGTTCCTAACCCTGCTTGTCGCAGTTGCAACCCTGCTGATGTTTCCCGCTTTCGCCTCCGCCAGGGTCCCCCAGCCCGGCGACCCCGGCGTGCGGGTGGCGAAGTTTTACGTGGGCCAGAAGTTCTACGAAGTCAACGGCGTCCGGCATCCGATGGACGCGGCCCCGGTAGTCAAGAACGGCCGCACCCTGCTGCCCATCCGCTACGCCGGCTACGCTTTAGGGCTTCAGGAGAGGGACGTGGCCTGGGACCCCGCGAAGAGGGAGGCGACCCTGAAGCGGCGGTGGGGCGGCGGTTCCACGGACTGCGACTACGTTGTTTTCGCCCCGAGACAGGCAAAGTTCTCGGTCAACGGCTGGCCCTACGGCAAGCTCGACCAGCCCGCGGAGGTCGCAAACGGCAGGATAATGGTCCCGATGCGGGCGGTCTGCACCGCGCTGGGCGCGTTGTGCTTCTGGGACGGCAAAGAGCGGTCTGTCACCGTGGTGACGTGGGAGAAGCCGCCGGAGCCGGTGCCCCTGACCGTGAAGGAGGTCGCGGTGCCGCGGGACAAGTGCGAAGCGACGGTCACCTACGTTGACGGGCGCACGGAGAAGGTGGCGACGGAGAGGCCTGCGCTGGCTAAAGTTCAGGGTTATCAGGACTGCTATCTTGACACAGCCGAATACTTAAAGCTCTGGGGGATCCCTGAGAGTGCGATGCTCTTTGACCCAGTAAGGGGCGGCTTCCTGGTCCGCGGCGGCGCGGGGCACGCGGCGGTTTCCATCGACAACTGCGAGAAGCCGTACGTAGCCTTCTACACGGGGGAGAAGGGCTGGTGGGGGGCGTTCTTCGACCGCTGGCCTGCAGAGAGTGACAAGAACAGCGACCCGATGTTTGTGAAGGACGGGGTGTTTTGGGGTAACAATGCAGTTGGTAATGCTTCTGCGTATTTATGGGGTGTTAGTAGCGATCTTAGTTATGATGGCCAAATGGTAGATACACACTTGAAAATTTAAAAGAGGGTGATTTTTTATGGATGAACGTAACCTGAACGAGCGGAAAAGGAGAACCGTGAAAAGAGCGGTTCTCCTTATTTTACTGGCACTTTTACTTGTCGCAGGCGTTGCCCTTGCGTGGCAGGGTGGCGGTTATTCCTCCCCCTACTCCGGCCACGAATACACGCACCGCATCCCGATCCGGTTTTACTTGAACGATGGCATCCAGACTAAGTACTTCGGCTGGCTGCAGGTGCCTACGTTCGACCTGCCGGGGGTGCCCAACAGCGGCCTGTCCGCCGCGCCGATCTCCGAGGTCAGGAGCGTCGACCCCAACTTGGCGGAGAACTACTTCGAGGCGTTCCACTGGCCCAGGGACAAGGGTTACTACCTGCTCTCTGCTGAGGAAGGCTCCTGGGGCGAAAAAGTCCTCTTCCTCAAGCCCGAGTTCACGAAGTACATCCTGGGCATCCCGCTCACCAGGAAGGAAGAGGCGGACGGCTACGCGCAATCCGTCGGGGCCTATAAGAGCAAGGACGGCTCTAAAGAGAACCCCGCGGTCTTCCCCGCGGACAACAGCGGCCCCAGGCCGCGCTTCCCGGCGGACGTTACCTGGGACGGCAAGTACTTCGCCTACGCCAAGGCGCGGCTGCCCCACATAGCAGGGAACGACGCCATCGAAGCCGGCTGGACGGAGCTTACCAGGCCCGAGGGGGCGAAGTCCGTCGCCTGGGGCACCGGCCAGATGTTCGGCTACGGCCAGGTGATGGTCTCCTACCCGCACAACGTTAAGCTGATTGTGCTCGAACCTGTCTACCTGGCGAAGAAGCCGGGCGAGAAGGACCGCTACAGGGTGCTGTGGGCCAATGACACCCCCTGGGAGGTCCCCCAGGCGCGGCTGAGGGCCTACGTCCAGGAGAAGGGCGGCAGGCCCCAGCTGGTGGCGGAGGAGATTATAAGGATGGGCACGCCTTGGGAGCAACAGAGCCTCGGCAACTGGGAGTTCTCTGTTCCGGCCTCGGCTAAAGACTATGACGTGATCGCCACGGTTGACTATTACTGGAACGGCTCTTCTTGGGTTGGGGAGCCCCTGGCCGTGAGGAACCCCAACACCGGGCAGTACGTCCTCTACGGCCAGAACGGGCACATGGAAACGAATTACGCGGATAATGTAGTGAGCAAGTCGATGACCGGTGCCCCCACCACCAACCCGAACCGGCCCGTTCAGGCGCAGGACAACGACCTGGCCGTGGTCAAGGTCGAGGTGCTCGACGAGAACCACAACCCCGTCGGGAACACCCTTCAGGAAGGCAAGGTCTACTACGTCCGGGCCACCTACCAGAGCGGGTTCGACGTTTCGGGATGGGCCAGGCTGAGGCTGTACCGCTACGACGCAAGCCAGAAGCGGATGTACGAGTACGACGGGGGAAGCGCCTACTTCGGCCCGAAGGCGACCCTCCAGAAGGACTTCGGTTCCTTCGGTTGGGGCGCAGGGACTTACACCCTGATCGCCACAATAGACTACTACAACAGCGGCGACGACCCTTCGGCCGGGTGGAAGGCCGAGAAGTTCGACGGGAAGTACGACGAGAAGACCTACGACAACAACAAAATGGCCCTGGAGATTGGGGTCGGCGAGTCCCCGCCCTACGAGCCGCAGCCGCGGGAGTACAGCCGGTCCGTCTGGTACCCGCCGCTGGTGACCAAGACGGTGCCGGTCTACAAGACGGTCTACACCGTCGAGTGGCGGGACAAGTGGATCAAGGTGCCGATCAGGTTCGAGAAGGCGAACGGGAAGGTCGTGGTGCGGCTGGCGCCGAACTCCCCACCGTCGGCGCCGGGAGATTAGAGAAGAGAGAGGGGCTGTCCCAAAAGTTAACCGGGGCAGTCCCTTCTTTTTATCGTAAATGGTGGAATAAAACCATGGGGGTGATGCTAGTGCAAAAAGAAGAGTTAAAATTCCTTATGCGTCCAGATGTTATCGAGGAAACGGCTGCGGAGGTTGTCAGGTTAATGGCGCAGAGAAATATGATCCTTTATGAAGCTCAAGAAGTTCTTAAGGTAGTCGAGTATCGACTTGGGCTGGTCAAGCTTTCTGTATCTGAAAAATCGGTCGTCGGGCAAGTTTTTTATGATCTGCCCGTCAAATAGCAGTTCCTTTAATTTGGATTTGCCACTTTCTTTCCGAAACAATTTCCGACCAACATTTGGCGAGGCTGATCAATGCCTGGCAAAGCTCTTTTGAAACTGGGTTGGCGCAGTTAGGGCATTCAAGGTGCTCTTTTTCTCGGAGGTGACGCGCATCCATTCCGAATGTCTGGCTACAGCAACTGCAAGTCAGCAGGAATTCCATTATATGTGCCTCCTTTTTTGAGTTTAATACAAGAAGATGAAAGGCGGTGCTCATGCTGCTCTATTTATACTACGCCTTGCGGATGGATTCCTTTTCCCAGGCGATTCACTTTATCAACGATTCAATGGAAGAGGATAAGAGAAATCGATTTGGCTTCGGCCAGGTGACGGTTTTCCTGGACACGCCCGAAGCGGAAGACGAGTTCGTCGAGAGGCTGCTTGCAAGCCGCAGGTTTTCCGTCGTAGGGATGGCGGAAAACGAAAGCCTTCTGGAAGCATTCAGGAAGCCTGGCGGCAACGGCTGCCGCAGTCTGCCGATCAAGGGCAGCAGGGGCGCGGAGCGGGCAGCGGAATTGGCCGTGCGGATGCTCCCAACGCCTTACCCCTCCTGGGAGGGAGACTGGGACGGCATGGTTGTGCTACGTAGACCTTCTCCTTCTACGCTGGCCGTGGTATCTGCCTGCGCGTGGGCGAGCGAGATGCTCTTCCTGGTAAGCACGATCGTCGATCCATCCCGGCACCTTTTCGTTGTGGTTCTGCGCCCCAAAGGTGTTTTGCATGAGGAGCGGGGGATTGCTCAGCATCTTGTGCAGACAAACATGGTGCGGCTGGCGCCGAACAGTCTTTCATCGCCGCCGGGGGATTAGAGGAGAGAGAGAGGCCGGGCGAACAAAGCCCGGCCGTTCTTTTTTTTCGGTGCGGGATTTGGCGCGGAAGGGCTGTTCTGGCTTCTTTTTTCAGGATGTAGAATTAGTTTTCTTGGTCTAAAAAGGGCTGCGGTTGTTAAGAACCTGAATTGTTTTCTTTCGGTGCTGGCTTGGTTGAGGAAGGCAGGAATGGGTCAACCACCCCTCAATGAATTGAGGGGCCCGGTTTGGCGGGGCCGGGGGCAACTGGGTGACCAGGCGGCAACCTTCAGGGGTTGCAGGGGTCCGCGGGGCTACCAAGGACTTCCGGGTATTTCGCCAGCCCGGACTATCTCCGGCAAAACCGCTCAATGCCGCGCACGGTCGGAAATCGTGCTATGCCCTGCGGACATCGCCGAGGCGACAATCACTCCGAAAGGAGGCCGAGTATCGGCAGATGGTTACCAGAGTGCCCGTTGTGGGCGTGGACGGGAGACCGCTCATGCCTACCACTCCGAGGAAAGCGCGGCTGATGATCCGGGACGGGATCGCGGTCCCGCGCCGGAACAAGCTGGGACTTTTCTACGTCCAGATGCTCCGTCCCGTGGGGACGAAAACCCAGCCTGTGGCCCTGGCCGTGGACCCGGGCGCGAAATACGACGGCGTGGCCGTGGCTTCCCACCGGCGGGTGGAACTGAAAGCGATGGTCTTTCTTCCGGATGATGTCCCTAAAAAGATGGATGCCCGGAGGAACCTGCGCCGGGCCAGGAGGTACCGCAACACGCCCCGGAGACCAAAAAGGTTCGACAACCGCAGGAGGAAGGGCTACTGGCTGGCCCCCACGCAGCGATCCAAAGTCGAGACCCGGCTGAAGGTGGTGCGGGAACTGTGCAAAATCTACCCGATCCGGCTCATCGTCACCGAGGATGTGCGGTTCAACCACGCCAGGGACAGGAACGGCAAATACTTCTCCACGGTGGAAATCGGTAAGACCCTCACCTACCGGGAGTACAGAAAGCTGGCCGAACTGAAGCTGGTCGAGGTCTCCGAAACGGACGCCTGGCGGGCAAGGTTCGGTCTGGAGAAGCGCACGGACAGGAAGTGGGAGCAGGTCCCGGAGACCCACGCGAACGACGCCGTGGCGATGCTGATGGGCGTCACCGGCTGCCATGACAACCGGGACGCCCCCTTCTGGGTATGGCACAGGCTCAGGTACGCCAGGCGGAGCCTCCACCGGCAGCATTTCCAGAAAGGAGGTATCCGCCCTAAATTCGGCGGGACAACAAACGGCGGCCTCTTTCGCAAGGGCGACTGGGTGGAGGCGGAGAAGGCCGGGAAGGTGTACCGCGGTTGGGTGTGCGGGCTTCCCACGGAGACCACGAAACTGGTGGGCGTGGCGGACGCCGACGGGAGGCGCATCGGCCAGTTCAGCATGAGAAAGATCAGATTATTGGCAAGATCGACGGGATTTTCGTGGAGGGAGGTGAAGCCCGCATTCCTCCCCTGAATGAATTCAGAGGAATCCTGCGGGCGAGATCTTGAAATAGGTAATTTTTTGAGCTTTGTAAAGAAGGTAGTAGCGGGTTTGTGCGCCGGGCGTAGTCATTCCAAACTTCCGTGAATGATTTTTGAGCCAAATATTCTTCCTGCCGGATTCTTTCTTTCAATACGAGCAGAAGAAAGCTTAAAGACAATGCTCCGTAGGCGAAGGAAATGAACTTGTATTGCGGAGCGGTACAGACGAAAAGGCTGAGACTTATGCTGCCGAGGAGACTGAGATAAGAAAGATAGATAGGGTGCCGGACCAGAGAATAAGGGCCGAGCGTTTTAAGGGAAGGAGGGACTTCGACGCCGTTCACAAAGCAGGTTCCGAGCCACGACACGGCCTGGTGCCATAGTGCTGCGCTCAGTGCGGTAGTTCCTCCCAAAACCAGGGCGGCCAGGAGCTGGATGCGTGAAAGGGGATGAGAAAAGTGTTTGAAATAAACAAACACTTCCAAGGCAAGAAAGAAAAGAAATGCGAATACGGCGATTGTAACCCAGATCGGTTGCTTTTGCCAGATTGCTCGCATGATTGTTCGGGCGCGCCATGCAGTACGCCACACGAAGGATATGATTGCGATGTCTGCCACGGCAAGCGGCGCGATGGCAGGTATGAAGAGGGCAGCATACGTAATCAAAACACCAAGTGCGACTGTGACAAAAACCACCGTGCAGGTTTTCACGGAAGGAGCCCTCTTTTTTTTAGGTTAGTCAACAACATTGAAGCGTGGCTACCTCCTTTTGACCTTTTATGGATATCTGCTGCTGGTTTTATCCTGCTCTCTGGAACCGGAGCAGTCCTTCACCAAACCTTGTTGGACGCCACTTTAAGTTTTTTAAGCGAAATTTTAATTTATCTCAGCGGGGTTGGGTTTTTGTGCTGCATTGGATTGTTAGGATTATATTTCGTTTTTAGTCTGAGGAGTTCGCGGAAGGAATAAACTTTTCCTTTGTCACTCACCGAAAAAGATAGGCAAAGGTTGGGTTCTATGAAGCCAGGAGGTTTTCCTGCCGGAAGAAAGGAGGTGCTACCGAATTTGCAAAACGACATCGTGAAGAGCCTAAAGGAAGTTTTCGACGCCTACGCGAAGTACGTGCGTTCCCGCGCGGAGAAGCGGTGTGTCAGCGACGAGGAGAGCAAATCGCCTTTCATTGGGGCCGACACCGAACTTTCCATGCACGTCGAAACCCTGCGCAGGCTGGGGGAAACGATTATCAATCTGTCGAAACTGGAGAATTAGGTATTAAGAGGGGCCGGACGGATGAAAGCCCGGCCTTTTCTTTTTTTAGGGGGTGATTGCTTTGGCGGAAACGATCCGGGCTTCTGTCGATGAGCAAGCGATTCCTGAAATCTGCCCCAGGCTCGCCAGGTTGATCGCTTACCTGGGTCGGGAATACACCGCGATTGCAGGTAGGGAGGTTTCTCCCGAGGACATTCTCCTTGCGGCGAAGATCGTCAAGCACCTCCGGCCTCTCTTCGCGGGAAACTTGCTGCACGAATTCGTCCGGCTGCGGGCGTTCCTGCGGGAACACCGCGGCAAGATGGTCCGATTGTACCGGATGTACCAGATACACGTCCTGTGCTCGGAGGACGTCAAAAAAGTCTTCTTCAACCCAGTCGCGCCGCTGATTTTCTACCTGCTGGAGACGCGGCGGTGGGAGCTGCTGGCCGGGTGGGAAGATGCTTACCCGTTTCGCATTTTGCAGGACTTGGCTCTCATCTGGGGCAAGCCGTTCACGTTCGATTAAGTTGCAAAAGGAGCGTGATCCTGTATGTTTCACCACGCCAACCAGAACAACCCGACGAAAGGAGGTGAACCTGCAACCATGTGCAAGCTGCTTCTCTTCTCCGCGCTGCTCGTAGCTGCGCTCATATTCGCAGCTTCTCCGGCTTTCGCCTCCGCGCACCCGCCCTGCCAGTGGGTCCAGGTGGACGCGGACAACGATCCGAGTACCCCGCCCGTAAGCGTCTACGGCTACTGGGCGGACTTGAACGGGACGCAGGTACTCATCGTCTGCGACCCCAAGACGGATGAGCCGGTGCAGGACCAGGACGGCAACGGTATCGCCTACGTCAACAACGGCGGGTACGTCCAGGCCGAAAAGCAGGTGCTCGACAAGTACGAGACGAAGCGGGCGCTCGACTGGGAGCACCCGAAGGAGATAAAGCCGCTCCAGCTTACTCTGCTGGCGCCCAACGTCCCGCTTACACTGACGTACAACTTGCAGGACATCAACGCCCACGGCGGCCTGTGGCTCCACAGCACGGGTAATTGCGTCTCCTGGGGGCAGGGCAGGGGCTACGCCAAACTGCTCACAAACAACCCGGACGACTGGCTCATCGTGCTGGCCGTGACCAACCCGAACCCGTTCCCGGTGAGCGGGAAGGTCGACGCTCAACTCTGGAGATGGTCTAACCTTTACTCCGACTGGCCCTTTCAAAAGAGTCTTGCACTGGCCCTCGGTCCCAACGAAACGAAGTACGTACTGGTCAACAGGAGCAAGCAGGCCGATCTCCTGGCGCAGAAGTTCTCGGACTGCGATACGCAGGGCTACACGCTGGCATATATGTGGGCAAGCAGCGTCAGCGCGGCGGCCCTCCAGGACTTCCCCGCCGACATCATGGGTTCAGCGAAGGGCTTCGGCACGTTCGACATTTACGGGCCTTCCGAGCCGAGGTGGCCGATGCGGTTCGCGGTGGGCGTGAAGTGCAACGTCAACGCTTCCAAGTGGGGCGCGGACCTCGAGATGGACGAGAGCGGCAAGTTCCGCACCTTGAGGATGTGGGATAGCTTTTACAATTACGTCTGGTTTGACGCAGACGGGCGTGCCCACCTTTACCCCGGCAGCAGACCTCCTTACAAGTCCTGGTGGTCCGACCTCTACCGCGCCAGGGACGTGATCGAGGGCTGGTTCAACTCGCACAAGCTCTCGCAGATCCCGCTCATTGTCGATTCCCGGGACGCCAGGACGGTGGACGGGCTCTACTTCTACTGGTGCTCGTCCTCTTCGGGCTGGTGGCCAGAGAACTACGGCGCCTACGCTTCCTGGACGGAACAGGAGGGGCCGGTGCTCGTGGGGGCGAAGCCCCAGACGAATTTCTGGCTAGACTGGAATGTGCCCAAGTGGGCTCCGGTCCTGGAGCAAAACTTGGATAGGTACAGCTTTTACTGGAACGGCTCAATTCGCCGGATCTGTGGAGGGAAGGGCACCTTCTTCTGGGGCGACCGCCGCGAGTGGCTCCCGGTGTTCATGGCGAGGCTGTGCTTCGTCCACCGCTACTCCTTCATACCCGTTCAGGGCGACGTTGGAGTGCTGAAAGAAGACGTGGTGCCCGGCTACCAGATGTGGATCCAGACGGAGAGGGCCCCGAAGCTCTCTTTCAGCCACCCGCTGAAAAAGATCACGGCGACCAGGTACCATTTCCTCGGAGGCGACAACGGGCCGTATGATTACCTCAAGTACCTCGTCACCACCTGGGAATACGTCCCCGGTGCGGGGTGGACAAAGCTCTCGGAGCGTCAAGAATCCTACTGGTGGGAGTCTACCCCCGCGAGAGCGACTTGGGGGCGCTATTATTTCGTTCCCTATCCCGACAACAGCGACCCGAGGTCTGTTGGGGTGACCCCCGACGTCTGGGACGTGCGGGTGGAGTACGCGAGCGTCCTGAGCGCCGCCAGCGAGCTCATCGGCGGCGAGTTCAGGAACCGGAGGGGCTCCGACCTCTACCTCTTCGACCGGGCGGCGGACGCGCTCCGGGGCGGCCTCTACAACCTCTACGGCGTCTGGTACGGGTGGGGGTTCGGCAATTACACTCCCGCCGTGGCCAACCTCAGCGCGCCCGCCAGCAAAGTTACAGTTCCTTCGCCGGTGCGGGTGGAGCCGAAGACCTCCGCGCCCAGGTGGCGGCAGGACTTCGCCGCGTCCGTGCGGGTGGCGCGGAGGCCCGACGAGGACCCGGGCGCCGTGCTGAACGCCGTTTTGGCCGCAATCCAGGGGAGCCTGTCGAACTGCGAGGCCGTGTTCCTCTACGACCCGTACGGTTACGACTCCTACGGCTGCACGCCGCAGTTCGTCCTGGATCCCGATGTTCCGGTCAACTGGGGAAACTACGCGGTTCCTGTCGAGTGGATCCGCGGCTTCGGGTGCCTCCGGGACGCCTACAACTGGCTCTACCTCGGCACCCCGGACACCGTCTGGAGCAACTTCTCCTACTTCGCGCCGCTGAACGGGGGCTACGTGGCGCTGCCGGACGACGTGTTCTTGAACCAGTGCGTCCGGGAGTGGCCCCTGCGGCGCGAAGAGTGGAACTGGTTCTACGAAGACCCGTGGCTGGTGCGCTGGTGGAGCTACCGGTCGCAGAAGTGGATCGTTTCCTGACAAAGACCCGCGGCGACCCCGCGGGCCTTTTCTTTTTCCGAGGTGGTCGACGTGCTGTTCTTCCAACCCCTGAGCCTGCGTTTCGCCTTCGTGGCCGTCGCCTTGGCCGGCGCATTCTTCGGCGCCGCCGGCGCGTGCCTCTCGCCCGCGTTCGGGCCGGCCGCCCTCATCTGCCCGGCGGGCCTCGCCCTGCTGGCCGCGCTCGCAGTAGCGAACGTTTCGAAAGAAAACATTGCCGGGGCCGCGAAAAGGCTGGAGGCGCGCCTGAGGGCCGGCGGCTTCGCTCCCGCCGATCCGGGGGAGGTCCCGGCCGAAGTCAGGCCCCTCGTGGAAGCCTTCAACCTCGCCGTCGCGCGCGCCGCCGAGATGAAAGAGTCCCTCACCCGCGTTTCGGCGACCGATAGCATGACCGGGCTCTACAACCACCGGGAGTTCCACCGGAGACTGGGGGAGATGGTCTCCCGGGGAGAGAAGGTGGCCGTCGCCTGCTTCGACCTTAACGACCTGAAGCAGGTCAACGACCGGCACGGCCACCAAGCCGGGGACGAGGTGATCCTGCTTTTCGCCTCCGTCCTCCAGGACGCGGCTTCCAGGGTCCCCGGCGCGGTCCCGGCCAGGCTGGGCGGCGACGAGTTCGCCGTCCTGCTCCCCGGGTTCGACTACGAGGCGGCGGAGCGCTTTTCAAAGAGCGTCGCGCGGGATCCCAGGCTGGAGGAAGGTTCCGCCCGGTACTGCCCCGGCGGAAGAGTCACCGTGGGCCGGGGCGCCGCTGCCTACCCTGGAGACGTGGAGGACGCCGGGCTGCTTTTATCCAGGGCCGACGAGCGGATGTACGCCCACAAGTCCAACGGCAGGAGCTTCTCCGCGAAGCTCTCCTCGGTCCTGGCCAGGCTCGACGGCGAAACAACGCTTGACGAGGCCGAGGCGGTCTTCGAGGCGCTCCTGGGGCTGATAGACGGGCTGGACCGCGGCCTGGCGTCCCACTCTCGGAGGGTCGCGAAGCTGGCGCGGGAGGTCGCAGTGAGGATGGGGCTGCCCCCGCAGGAGGTCCGGCTGGCCGGGATCGCGGGCAAGTTCCACGACATCGGGAAGCTGAGCGTGGGGCCGTCGGTATTACGGAAGAAAGAGCCCCTCACGGAGGAGGAGCGGAAGCTCATCGAGCGCCACCCCGTCCTGGGCGCGGACATGCTCTCCGCCGTGGCCGCGATGAGGGAGGTCGCCGTGGCCGTGAAGCACCACCATGAGCGTTGGGACGGCACGGGCTACCCGGACGGGCTGAGGGGCGAGGAGATTCCCGTCCTCGCCAGGATCGTCGCCGCGTGCGAGGTCTACGACGCGATGACCAGGGCGGAGTTTCCCAGGAAGGGCTACGCCCCGGAGGCCGCCCTGGAGGAGATGCGGAAGTCGGGCGGGTTCGACCCGCGGGTGGTGGACGCGCTCTCCGGCGTGATTGGCCGGTGAGGAGGGGTTCCGGTTTGCGGGCGACGCGGCACCTGATAATCTTCGGCGACTCCCGTGAGATGCGCGAACTCGCGGACGAATCGGTTCACCTCGAAGAAGGGAGCGAGCGGCTTTGGATCAATGGTTACTGAAGAAGCGGTGTCCTCTTTGTGGTGAGTGCCATCTGAGCCTGCGGGAAAACGAGGAATTCCTCCGGTTCTTCCCAGGGCCGGAACTGAATCTCGAACGTCTGGAAGAGGACGAGAAAGCGGCTGCCGTGCCGCCCTGCGGGTGGTTGGTGGTGCGGGCAAAAACTGCTTCAGGGGGCGGTGAGCCGTGAGTTGCACGGAGAGAGTGTGCCGGGCAAAGTTTTTGGTGCGGGTTGCCGTCCTTTTGGAACTGGTTCTGCTGTTTTTTGCAAGGTGCTGTCCCAGCCTAACAAAATCGTGTCTTTTTGGCGGCCTATTTTTTGTCGCGGAAGCGATAACGGTTTTGCTGTTCGTGTTATCCGTTTTTTTATTTTTAGCGCCGTAGCAGCACTGGCGCTATAGTCACGCCTGCAGCGAGCCAGAGCGAAAATTCTAAGTTACTGAGCAAATACCAAATCACTGTTGCTTTTGCCTTACAATTTTTGTCTATTTGTTCTTCTAACCGAAATTTCCTGCAAAGAGGGATCAAAATGCGTCTCTTGCTCGTCGGCCCCGCCGGGTCCGGCAAGGACACGGTGGCGGACTACCTCGTGGAGAGGCACGGCTTCAGGAAGTACGCCTTCGCCGACAAACTTAAAGAAATCGCGGCGGAGATGTTCCCGGAGCTCTACGAAAGTAACCGGCGAACGCTGCTCCAGAAGCTGGGCGACGCTTTCCGGAACCTCTATCCGGACGTGGGGGTGGATCACGTCCTGAAGAAGATCGCGGCGGACGACCCGCCCTGCGCGGTGATCGGCGACGGCCGGTACGCGAACGAGTACCAAAAGTGCGTTGGGGAAGGCTTCGTGCCGTTGTTCGTGACCGCTTCTGTCCAAACCCGTCAGGCGCGGTTGCGGGAGCGGGACGGTCGGCTTCTCGCCTTAGAAGAAGAAACGCACCCTTCGGAAAAAGAAGCGCTTACCGTTCAAGCGTTGTTTCCCGGGTACCTGATTAAGAACGACGGGAGTTACGAAGAGTTGTGCAGAAAGGTCGACGAATTCGTCGCGTGCTTGCGGGGCGCGGGGATCGCCGGCGGAGCCGCTTGCTTGTAGGTAGCAAGCGCACATCAAGACTCTTGATATCGGAAAGCCACAGCGAGAGTATCACCCCCACTGTTCCGCCGGGATGGTGGGCCGGCATAAGCGAGGGCCGCTTCTGAAGCGGCTCTCTTCTTTTAGCTGGCTTTTGCCGATTTCCTTCATAGGAGGTGGTTTCCGTGCGGCGGTTGTCTTTGGTCTCCTGCATATTGTTGCTCGCGCTGCTCGCGTTTCCCGCTTATTGCCTCGCCTGGACGCACGGGCAGTTCACCGCGACCACGGACGCCTGCGCGGGCTGCCACGTGGCCCACGCCGGACAGGCGGCGAAACTCTTAAAAGTTGGCCCGCCCGAGGCGGCTCTCTGCTTCCTCTGCCACGGCGACGGCGGAACTTCTGCGCCCTACGACGTGGAGGACGGCTACACCGTGGGGGCGGCGGTCTACCCCTCCACGGCGGGCGGTTTCGTCTACGAATTCAAAGACCTGAACGCGAACTACGCCATTGACCCGGGCGAGCTAATTCCTGTGACCTCCCGGCACAACGTCTGGGGGGTCGTGTACGAGAGCGGCCCCCTGGTTTTGGACCCGGCGGCGGTGACGCTCGCGATACCGGGCGGCTCGAACGCTTTTACCGGGACCGGGTTCACCTGCACCTCCTGCCACGACCCGCACGGTGGAGGCGCAACCCCTGACCCTGCAACCGGCCTGATAACCGGTAGCGCTACAACGCCGAACCCGCGCTTGCTGCGCAAGACGATTACCGTTGGTACCGCCACTTACAGTGACCTCTACGTATCTTTTAAGTTCGAAACGGTAGGCACATTTACTTACGGTACCCCCTCGGTCGCTTCGGGCGTCTACCGGGTAATCCAGTACGTCGACGGTAGCACGAACTGGTGCGGCGCTTGCCATGTCAAGTTCCAGACCGACGATCCCGACACTGTTCCCGGTGCCGGGCACGCCGTATTCTACTACGGTATGTGGCGTCACCCTGTGAATGTTCATGTCATACCGCCACCTGCAACATCAACAGCCACTTTTGACGGGAGCATTGCCACCGGAACACCGCTAGAAATAAAGCCCACTGGCAGCAATATATCAGGGCTGCAGTATGTTCGGAATCTAGGGTGTCTTACCTGTCACCGGGCGCACAGCACGACCGCCACGATGGCCGGCTGGGCATCGAGTTGGCCGCGCTCCGAGGGCGGCACCAGCTCTTCGTCTGCGCTCCTGCGGATGGACAACCGCGGCGTCTGCTTCAACTGTCACCGTAGCGGAGAGTACAACTGCTGGCAGGATACGCGCATTGACTGCTCCAAGTGCCATCCCGGCGCCCATGTTGTCACCGTGGATTGTACTCTCTGCCATCTGTAGAATCAGCTGATTCCTAAAAATCTTTGCCCTAAGAAAGGAGGATGGAAACAAGCATTATGCGCTTTTCAAAGAGTAAGCTGAAAAAATTGCGCAAAAAGCGCGCGAAGCAGATGAGGATGACAGAGCAAGACAAGAAAAATGCGCTGAACTTGGAAGCGCATCAAATCGCGGTGAAATTGTGCAGGGGAAAGGTGCCGCTGGTGAGCGAAGTGCCGAGAAGCCGCCTTCCGGGTTCATTCGAATCGGGCAAAAGGCGTTAATTTGCAACAGTTTAAAAAGAGGGGGTGCTGTTACGGACGAGAAACACGCTCAGCAGACACCAGACAAGAACTGTCTGAACTGCGCGCACTTTAGCGACGAGGACGGCTTCTGCTTCGGCGGTTTTCGGCTCAGGTATATCCCTGCACCGGAAATAACTTGTTGCGAGAACTGGAAATCCGACGGTACCGATTCCCAAAAAACGAAGCGTTGACCAAGAGGGGCTGGCGGAAAGGCCAGCCTTTCTTTTTGGTCGAGTCGCGCCCGTAGCTCAGGAGGACAGAGCGGCGGTTTCCTAAACCGCGGGTCGGGGGTTCGAGTCCCCCCGGGCGTACCAAGATATCGAAGTAGCTCAAGAGGGGGTGTTTTACCTTTGTCATGTTAAGAACCTTTCTGATCATTTTCGCGTTCGTGCTTTTTCCGGGAATCGCCTGGGCGGTAGGGCCTCACGGCCCCTATTTCGATTCTCCAACCGGCTGCGGCGCGTGCCACGTGAGCCACGCGGCCTACGCGAAGCCGCAGATCATCAAGCCGAGCCAGACCGCGATGTGCCTGGTCTGCCACGACGGGACGGCCTCGATCTACAACGTCTACAACGCGGTCTACGGCTTCGGGCCGCTCTCCGGCTCGACCCACTTCCACCCGGTAATAAACACCGGGAACCCGGCGGTGGGCAGCGTGATCGAGTGCGCCTACTGCCACAACCCGCACGGCAGCACCCCGAAGCTCCTGTGGAACTACTGGGACAAGGCCACTTTGACTACAGGCGTCTACGGGCCGGGCTTCTGCCTCATCTGCCACGGCGCGACCGACAGGCTCTTCCCGAGCGTGGAGGACCCGGCGGTGAGCTACTGGGTCTACACCCTGGGGACGCACGAGAACGTCTACACGGCCCACTACCAGGAAGTGAGCCCGCTGCTGCCGCCCTCGGGGACGCAGGTGACCTGCGTCGCGTGCCACCACCAGCACGCCTCGGACTCGGTCAGGTTCTTGGTTTACGGCGGCGGGGTGCCGCTCTGCACCACCTGTCACGTGCTTTCCGGCTCGGGTTCGGTCCATCCGGTAACCGCCTTCTCCCGGACGGGCTCGGTCCACGACGTTTACGGGATCACCGACCCCGCGACCGGGACGACCGACCCGTATAAAACCGGGCTTTTGTGCACCTCCTGCCACGGGCCGCACACGGTCAGCAGCTTTGCTTACGTGGCGTGCACGGACTGCCACTACCCGTCGCCGACGGACAGGAACGCCTACAAGCTCACCGGCAGCTACTCCGTCCTCTCCGACCCGGACAACACGAAGCTCAGCTTCACCGGCGCGGCGGGGAACGCCTCCTTGGGCGGCGCGGCGAACTCGACGGGCGACCTCTCCGACTTCTGCCTGCGCTGCCACGACAACGACCCGCCGGTCGCCACGGCCACTTACGCGGTCTACGTGCCGAGCACCATCAGCTTCGCAAACCTGCCGCCCGTGACGACCAATTCCGGCGGCTGGGCGAACAAGGCGAACTACAAGCAGAGCGCGCACGGCTCCCAGAGCACGGTCATCACCTGCGGCGAGTGCCACGAGAGCCACGGGTCGAACTACAAGTGCCTGCAGCGGTATCCCGAGGACTCGACCACGGTCGACGGGGAGTGCCTGCGCTGCCACAACGGGCTGAACGCCACCTGGCCGAACGCGCCGAACGTGAAGACGGACCTGACATCCACTTACCACCACCCGACGCTGACGGTCTCCGGTCTCCACAGTAACACGGAAAACTACGCATTGAACCCGAACCGGCACGCGGAGTGCGCCGATTGTCACGACGTTCACCAGGCAACGAGTCCGAACCCGCTGGCGGGCGTCTCGGGCGTGACGCCCAACTACGGGACCACCGCCTGGACGATTCCGACGTCCTACGCCTTCACGAACGGGGCGACCTACCAGTACGAGGTCTGCTTCAAGTGCCACAGTTACTTCAGCTACGGGAGCACGCCACCGCTGAGCCCGACGGACGGGTTGGCGGAGACGGATCCGAGCGTGGAGTTCAACCCGAACAACCAGGGCTACCACGCGGTGGTGGGGCCTTCGAAGGTGCCGCAGTTCGCGGACTCGGCGGGGAACCTCCACTATTACGGCTCCTACCTGCTCCCCTGGTGGGGCGGGGCGCAGCTCAAGTGCTCCGATTGCCACTCCGGGACCAGGAGGGGGCCGCACGGGTCGGCCAACGGCTACATCCTGAAGCTGTCGGGCCAGGCGCTCTGCACTTCGTGCCACGACCCGTACTTCTACGCGACCTACGCGCAGACGCCCACGGGGAACCCGGCGATAGACGGCTCGGACAGCCTCCGGTCGGGCTTCTCGAACCCGAGCCTCGCGACCAACCCGAGCTACACGTTCCAGGGAACCACGGCTGTGGCTTCGGTCTACAACTACCACCCGGTCCACGCGAACCTGGGCTGCTTCGCGTGCCACGCGGCGCTGCCGCACGGGTGGAACGATGACCGGTCTCTCTTGGTCAGGCAGGCCGTCACGGGGCGCTACAACGGCGGGTCGCTGCTGTGGAACACGATCACGGTCCCGGCGTCACGGGGGCAGTGGAACTGCACGGACTGCCACTGACAGACGGAAGGCCCGGCTTCCGGAGAAATCCGGGGCCGGGTGCTTTTGTTTTTGGTGTGCCGCAGAACGGGAGCACTACTGTTCCCGTTTCTTTTTGTTTCAGGCGCAAGACTTTCAAAGAAAGGGTGGTATTTTGCGGAAGAAGGTTGTTGCAGTTCTTGTCACAGGCTGTCTCTTGGCCGCGGGGTGCGGCGCGAAGAAGGACATACGCCCGATCAGGAGCAGCGGAGCGCCAAAACCTGCCGTATGCGCCGAACAAAAAGATACCGTCACCGGCGTTGTCCGGAAGGACGGCAGCTGGTACTTGCTTTCGGCGGGCGGCAGGAACTACGTCCTGGTGCCTGGGAACTGCGATTCCGAGTCCGCCAGGAAGGCCATCGAGTCCCACGTGGGGAAGCCGCTCACCGTCCGGGGTGAGGCGGACGGGTCGAAGCTGCGGGTAGACGAAGTTAAAAGTTAAAAAGGGAGGTAGTTTTTCGTGCGCGAGCTCAAGCTGCAGAACGTGGTTGCTGCTTTGGTGGCCGCTGCCGTAATCTTTACAGCAATCGCTTGCACCGTCGCCGGAACGTTCGTTATGCGGTCGAGCACGACGAACCATCTACAAGAAAACCTGAAACAGAACCTTGTCGGGACCTACGACATGCTCTTCGAACATCACTACCCCGGCGCGTGGCGCGTGGAGGGGGACAAGCTTTACAAGGGCAACGTTCTGATGAACGGGAACTTTGAAGTCGTCGACCAGGTGAAGGAAGATTTCGGTGTTGAGGCGACCGTCTTTATGGGCGACACCCGCGTGGCGACTACCGTGAAGGACGCTGCGGGGAATCGGAAAGTCGGGACCAAGGCGGCCCCCTACGTGGTCGAGGCGGTCTTGAAGCAGGGGCAGAACTATTACGGCGAGGCCGACGTGGCCGGGACGCCCCACCTCACGGCATATATGCCGTTACGGGATGCCCAGGGTAAAGTTGTCGGGATGTGGTTCGTCGGGATACCCCTCTCTCACGTTAAAGCGACGATCGCCAGGATGGCGTGGACGGCGGGCCTGGTCGGCTTGATCGCGGTCCTGCTCTCGGTCCTAATAATAGTGCCGCTCGTCAACCGGTTTGTGGCGCCGATCGAAAAGACGGCCGAGCAGCTGAAAAAAGTAGCTGACGGGGACCTTTCCCAGGTCGACCTGGGCGCGCAGCGCTTCCGGGCGCTGCGGATGCTCGCCGACGCGACCGGGCGGATGGTCGGCCAGTTGCGGGACCTGGCGACCCGGGTCCAGGAAGCCGCAACCCAGACCCGCGGCAGGAGCGAGAACCTCGCCGCATCGGCGGAGGAGCTGTCGGCAACGGTCCAGACGGTGGCGGCGACCGTCGAGGAGCTCTCGGCGGGAGCGGAGGAGACGGCGGCGCACGCCCAGACGGCGGCGGAGATCGCCGACAGAATGGAGCGGGAGGCGAACGAGGGCATCCGAGCGCTGGACGGTGCGGTAAGCGGCATCCGGAACGCCCAGGAGGCGGTCGATAAGGGCGCCGGTCTCGTGAAGGAGCTGGGCGAGCGCTCCGCGGCCATCGGCCAAATCACGGAAGTGATCAAGGGCATCGCGGAGCAGACCAACCTTCTGGCGCTCAACGCCGCGATCGAGGCGGCGCGCGCCGGCGAGCACGGGCGCGGCTTCGCGGTGGTGGCGGAAGAGGTGCGAAAACTCGCGGAGCAATCGGCCCACGCGGCGGAAGAAATCAGCAAGATCATCGCGGAGATCCAACAGGGCACCGGCGAAGCAGTCAGCGCCATCGACCGGGCTTCGGCCACGGTGCATGAGGGCGTCCAGGCCGTGGTCGGCACGGAGGAAAGGCTCAAGAGCATCCTCAAAGGCGTGGCGGACACTTTAGCCGGGATCCGGGACATCGCGCAGGCCACGGAGCAGGCGAGCCAGGGGACCCAAAACGCAGCGCAGTCGGTCCAGGAGGCGAGCCGCGTGGCGGAGCAGGTGGGGCAGATGGCCGCGGAGCTCGCGCAGCAGGCGGCGGAACTGCAAGAAGCGGTAAAAGTGTTCAAACTTTAAGGGGATGGTCGCTTTGCCAAACGGTTTTCCCTCGGCTTCTTTCCAGCAGATAACGGAAGAGCTCTTTGCCGCCGCGGAGCGGCTGCGCGAGGCGTCAAAGAAGCTGCTCCCGCTCGAAGAAGCAGAGAAGTTGGTCGCCGAGGCTGAAGACGCCGCCTACAGATGCCGCCGGGCAGTGAACTCCGCGCGGCTCCTAGGGAAACGAAAGGCTGTCGACCGGCACACTCGGGTCTGACGCTGCAGGGGCTGTCCCAAAAGAGGCAGCTCCTTTTCTTTTTCGGAACGAGACTCCGGCGGGGGTGCGGCCGGATCCGCCGGGGGCAGGAAGGGAGTGGTCGGCCGGGAGAGTTCGCTTTCGGGAGGAGGTCCGGGCATTGAACCCGGGCTTCCTCTTTTTTCGAGGAGACTGCGGGAGGAGGTGCGCGAGCTTTGCCGTACGGCGGAGACCTGATCCCTTTTCTGGACGCGGCGGGCGACCTCTACGGCGCCGCGCGGAGGCTGAAGGAGAAGGCCGAAGTGTTCCCCTACGATCCTTCGGGAGTCGCGGAACTCCTGAATGCCGTGGAGGATGCGCTGAGGCGCTGCCGCGGAGCAGCGGAGGAGCTGGCACGCCGTCAGGAAGCGGAGGTATGGGAGCTTGATGACTGAAGCATGGGTCGAACCCCCGTTCGCGTGGGCGTTTCTGCGGTGGGCGGCGGCCCGCGCGGAAGCTCTACGCGACCCGGCAATAAGCAGGGAGGATTTGGAGCAGGAGGCGCGCATCGCGCTGTGGCAGGCGTGCAAAACCTACGACCCGGCGCTGTCTTCACTTAAGACGTGGTGCAAGCGACACGTGGAGTTCGCAGTGCGCGCCTTCCTGCGCGTCCAGTCCAGGAAGGGCCGGGTCTTCCAGCGGAGCCTCGACGAGCCGGTGGACGAAAAAGAGCGCCGCACCCTGGGGGAAACGGTGCCTTGTTCGGTTGCACCGGCTGAAGATTCTCTATCCGATACGGACTTCCTTCGGTGGCTGATCCGGGAGCTGGACCTGACGCCGTTGGAGAGTTTGGCTTTGCGGGTCCACCTTTTGGGCGGGAGCTACCGGGAAGTCGAAGAGGCAACCGGCATCTCCTGGAAATCCCTGGACAACGCCTGGCAGCGGGTGAGGAGGAAAGCGCAAAAGTTGATGGAAGGAGCTGAAATTTCGGGATGACTGCCGTGCTGCACATTTACGCACAGACGTCGCACCACGACGACGCGTTCATCGTGGGGAACCGCCAGGGTCTTTTGGCCCTGCGGCGGGCCATTGACGCCGCTTTAGAAAGCGGACAAAGCAAAGACTCGGTGTTTGTCTCCGACGGGGAAGGCTTCGACGTTTACGTTATCCTCCAGGAAGGCGACCTGCAATCGCCTGGATGGATCGCGGCCGCTGTTCCCTACACTGCCGAGTGGGCGGCCGAGACCCGGGGAAACGCCGTCTGGCCGTGGGACAAACTAACTAAAGAAGAGCAAAAACTCGTGGAAGAGGAGGGGTTGGCCTGAACACAGACGCGGCAATCGTAGCGGAAGCGATCCTGGAGCTCCGCAGGCACGGCCTGAGCGTTGCGCTCGTGGACGCTAAATTTCTCGTCAACTGGGGTCGGCGAATCGAAGTATTCACCGCCGAAGACGTGGTAGAACTGGCGAAGCTGGCGCGGGAACGACCGAATGAAGGGAGTGTTGTCCTTGGAGTGGCATGGAACCGGCGCGCAAATAAGTAATGGCGCCTTCGCAACGCTGATCGAAATTGCGGAAATTCTTCGGGAGATGGGCGAGACGCCGCACAGGCTGGCGCGGATCCTGGAAGAGAGGCGGCGCTCGCAAATAGAGATTTGTCATCGATTGACCGGAACTATTTTACCGGAAAGGGTGGACACGCCTTGAAGCGGTTCGAATGTTCCGTCGCGGAGTTGGGGGACCTGGAATCGCTGGCCCGGGCGGTGCCGGACAATCTCCAACGAGAACTGGAACTGCTGTCGCGAGAGCTGGAAGAGCTGAAGGCCGCGCTGCTCCGCTACGCGGCGCGGGACCGGAAAAACGTCCTCGCCCGGGCCGTCGGCGAACTTTCACCGGAGCAGCAAACGGTGCTGGCGCTCCGCTATCAGGAGGGGCTGACGCCGGAGGAGGCGGCGGCCGCTCTGGGCGTGCCGGGCGAAGCGATTCGCCGGGATGAGCGGAGCGCGCTGGCAAACCTTACGCAATCGGTCAATCAATCACAAAAGGAGGGCTGAATCCTTGAGACGACTACTTTTGCTGTTCGGTTTCTTGCTGGCGGTGTTGTTAGCCGCTTCGCCCGCGTGGGCGCTGACCACGCAGTGGTACCCGAGCGGGCCTTACGGGGGCGATGTACGAGTTTTTCTTCGGACCCCTACGGCTCTTTATGCAACTACTTCCTACGGCGTTTTTAGATCGACCGATGGGGGCACAACATGGACGGATTGTACGCCCGCTTGGGCCGATCCGGGATTTACCAACCAGGGAGTAAGCGATATCGCTTACGATCAAGTAAGTGGCGCAGTTTACGTCGCAGGTAAGGACTACCGGGTGTACTGGACGACCGACGGTGCGACATGGAAGTATACTTCGGCACTAGGTCCTGCCCAGTCGTACTATCCTACCATCTCCAGTATAGCCGGGGAGGTTTACGCGGCGACTGTATACGGGCTTAAATATACCACCGACGGAGTGAACTGGGTAGACATAAACACTACCGCCTATTATGACGCTCCAGTGTGGACCGACCTGTCAAACAACATTTTCATTTTTAAAGGTTCGACTGTATTAAAGAAACCGTTTGATAGTAATACCTGGGCATCTCTGACTGCGCCAGGTGCCCTTGCGATGAACAACAAAGCGAGCATATCCTGCGACGCAACAGGCACAATTTACGGAGCTTTTCAGTTAACGCTGGGAGGTGTTACTTACTACCGCGTTTACAAGTCCGTCGACGGCGGCGTAACCTGGACAGATATGACAACAACCGCCGGCTGGCCAGGAGCAACCAGCATAGGAATCGACGGTTCAACCTTCATCGCCGGCACTCCTGCTGGATTTCAGACGAGCGCAGACGGGGGGACAACCTGGAGCGGCGTTTCCACTAACGGGTTATATCCGGGTTTCAGCGTCGCTGCTGTAACGCACACGCCTGACGGATACTTCATCGGAACACCCCTTGGCGTATTCAAGAGCACTGACGGAATTACGGCAACTTTTTTCAGTCAAGGGATGCGGTGGGGCGTCCGAACCGACCAAGTGCTGGCGCTTTCCGGGATGAACATGGTAGCATTGGACGCCACCACTTTATTTGCCCGGTCGCCGTACGGCATCTATAAGTCAACTGATGGCGGACAATCCTGGAAACCGTTCATCGGTGTAGGCGGCCTGCCAAGGGGCCAGGGCATGCTCGTCAGCAACGATGGCTACCTTTGTTACGCCGTAGCCGGAGGAGGTTTCTATAAGGTATCGCCGGCAGACGGCACTCCGGTAGCGTCTGTTACCGCTGGAGTAAACAGCATTGCAAAAGACGTTTACGGAAACCTCTATTACAGCGATCTTTATAACGTCTACAAGAGCACCGATAATGGGTTAACGTGGGCAACATACGGCCCTGCATTACCAGTGACCCCGCAATCGCTTTACGTTGCCCCGGACGGCACGGCGTACGTCGGTTCGAACGCGAACTGGTACATCTACCGATGGTCTCCCGGGGCAACGTCCTGGAACCTGGTGTTCACTAATTGTTACGCTACAACCATTACTCAAGATATTTACGGCACGTTTTTCGCCTGCGGATGCGGCTCCGGAAAAAGCACAGACGGCATCAACTGGAGTGCGATACAAATTCCTCTGGGCGGAGTGCTCCAGAACGTTAGCGCCAGGGCGGTGGCGATAGATGCCCAAAACAGCATCTATCTCAGCGTCGATCTTCCCTCTGGGAGAAATGAAGTGTTTAAATCCGTAGACGGCGGGCAAACGTGGTTTAGCTTCTCGACCGGGATCCCGATAGATGCGGTAACCACGTATCTATTCGCAGCACCGAACAATACGGTTTTCGCAATGACCAATAAAGGCATCTACGACCCGCCGGTGGGGATCGACAATGTGTGCCCTGTCGGTTCACTTTCCTTCTTCACAGAGTTACCGGTTCTTACAGACGGGTCTATAGTGGTCACTAATGCAACGGTTTCTTTTACAGTTTATGGATCAGATAACAATGCGGTAACGGACTTTATGATTGGGACCGATCCAGCCTTTACTGGCTCGTCGTGGCAACCCTTCTCCGGTTCACCGATGACGGCAAGCATTACGCTGTCTTCGCCCGGAAAGAAGACTATCTATGTCAGATTGCGCGACGCGAACGGAAACACAACGGATTTAACGCAGAGCGTGTGTTACGACGCAGCACCGCCGAACGTAAATGATTTCTATGCCGATTCTTCGGTAGTGCTCTCGCCGTCCATAACGTTTCATGTAAGCGTAACAGAAGACGTGGAACCCTCGGAATTCATGCTCAGTGAAGACCCTAATTTCACTGGTGCATCCTGGGTTGCATGTTCCTGGACCCAGTGGGTCCCCGGCGGCCCGTTCTCCACGGATCTACCTTTTACCCTTTCGGGCGAAGGCACGAAAACCATTTACCTGAAAGTGAAAGACTGTGCAGGTCGAGAATCAGCGGCGGCCCTATGCACGGTGAACTATCTCAAACCTGCGCTTGCCCCGACGGCGCTGAGCACCCCTTCCGATGAAGACTTCCCGGCCTTCGACGAAAGAGGAACGATGTACTACGTCAAGGACGGCGATGTGTACCGGTTCGACCCGGCGGCGAAAACCGAGCAGAAGATATCGACCGGCGCCAACTTCGGCTACGGCCTCCAGGTGCGGAACGGCTTTGCGGTATGCCGCAACAACCCGAACGTCCTTAACCTCGCTACCGGAGAACTGATCCCGATGGGCGTTTCCCCCGGGAGCGTGGCCACGGACGGCGTCTACGCCGCGACCACGGTCAACGGCGACGTTTACCTCTTCGACATTGCCGCGCGGCAGGGGAGGTTCCTGACGAGCGACGGCTACGCGGTGCCCCACGAGGCGGCGGCCGTTGGCGGCGGGAAGGTCTTCTGCGTGGAGTACGTGAACTACAAGCGGCAGCTCCACGCGATTGATGTCACCACGGGAACGGACACGTTGATTGTGGCCCCGGTGTCGTGGTGGCCGAACATTTACACGCCGCAGGTGATCGGGCAGAATCTCTACTGGGTGGACAATGATGGCGAGACCTGCCGCCTGGCGAGGGTGTCCCTGGCAGGCGGTTCCGCGACGACCGTCCTTTCCTTCCCGGGCGAGTACTGCTACGGCGCGTGGGTGAGCGAGGACGGGAAGTGGGCGCTTGTCAACCTGGACGATGTGCTTTTTCTCTTCGGCTTGTCTGACGGAAAGAAGTACCTGGTCGAGGCTTCGGACTGGTACGGCCCGGCGATTTCCCCGCAGTGGGTCGCGTGGACGAGGTGGGATTCCGTCACGCTAGGCGACGTCTACTACGCGCCGTTGAGCCAGTTGAACGCGGCCCCGTCGGCTCCTGCGGCTTCTCCGGTTTCGTCCGGCGGCGGTGGCGGCCGCTACAACCCGGATCTCACGGTCGACTTGGGCAAGGGCGGCTCCGGAACCGTCTCGGCCCGCGGCGTCTCCGTGTCCGTTGAGGCACCGAGCAACGGCGAAGGCAAGATCGTCTGCCGCCCGGACGGCGGGACGATCGAGGTCGTGGTGACCGGGAAGCCGAACGGCGCCAGGATAACCTTCTCGGGTGGCGCGTTCATCTTCGACGACTCCCTGGATGCCTGGGTTCCGGTGGACCGGGCCATCTACGGCGTGATCGACGCGGTTTACCGCGAAGGCGGCAAAGCGACCCTGATCCTATCCGGAGAATGCAAGTTGGGCTGCTTCACCGATGTGCCGGACGTAACAGTGGTCATAAGCAACGGCAGGTTGCGCGGATTCGCGCACGGCCTTTCCTCCGTCCGCGTGATGGTGGACGGCGCCGAACATGCGGCGCGGCTGCACGAGGGCGGCTTCGAGTGCGACGTGTCTCTCGGCCCCGGCCGGCATGTGATGAAGTGCCTGGTCGAGCGGAACGGTCGGAAGTTCCTGTGTTTCGAGAAGAGGTTCTGGCGGTACGCCGACTTCGAGAGGCACTGGGCGTACAAGGCCGCGGGCGTGTTCCTGGAGGAGCACCCGGAGGTCTTCGGCGAGCAACTCTACCTGCTGCCCGATTTGCCTGCGAAGCGCGGCGAGGTGGCCAAGCTCCTGAAGGCGGCGCTTGACCTCCCGGACCCCGGCGGGGAAGTGCCGTTCAAGGACGTGCCTGCTTCAGACGGAACCCTTGCTTCCGCTGCCCGGGCGGTCTACGACGCGGGCCTGATGGTCGGCTACCCGGACGGGACGCTGGGCGCGGAGAGGGACATCAGCCGCGTCGAGACAGCGGTGCTGATGGCGCGGCTCGCGAAGCGGTTCGGCGCGGTGCCGGCGAAGCCCGTCCCGGCGTTCAAGGACTTCGGCCGGGTGCCCGCGTGGGCGCGCGAGGCCGTGAGGGAGGCGGCGGCGATGGAAATCGTCTCCGGCTACCCGGACAAGACCTTCAGACCGTCGAAGAAGGTGACGCGCGCCGAGAGCGCGGTGCTGACGCTGCGGACGGCACGGCTGAAATCGCCCGGCTTGGAAGAAAGAGCAAAAGGAATCTAAGCGAAACGCCCGGCGACTTTTAAGGTCGCCGGGTTTCGTTTTTTTCGAGACTTAAAATGAGACTTCAAGGAGGTCGTGTGGTGCAGGCAACTGCGGTCCGCGAAGAACCTTTCGACTGGGAGCAGTTGGTCTTAGAGAATCTCCCTTATGTTCGGCAACTCGCCTATGACGTCGCGCCCCGGGATTGGATGGTCCGCGAAGAACTCGAAGGCGCGGGCGTCGTGGCGCTGGTGGAGCTCGCGCAAAGATATGACCCTTCGCGCGGCGTGCCGTTCCTCAAGTATGCCCACAAGAGGCTCAAGGGAGCTATCCTGGACGCCGCCCGCAGGTGGTTTTGGGTGCCGCGGAACCTGTGGAAGCAGCACAAGAAACTGCGCGGGCTATTAAACGAAAACCTTTTCTACTCGATCGAGGAGCTTGAAAACCGGCTGTCCGGGCCGAGCGAAACCGACCTGTTGGTCGACCGAATAGTGGTTAGGGATGCAGTATCAAAACTGCCAGAACAGGAACGGGCGCTGGTAGTGTCGCGGTACTTCCTCGGCAAGAGGCTGAAAGAAATCGGCGCGAAGTTCGACGTCGGCGAGGCGCGTGCGAGCCAGATACACCGCAGCGCGCTGGCGGCGCTCCGAGAACGACTGGAGGGTCAGCCAGAGGTTCGTGGCAACTAAGAAGAGGTCCGGCAAGACGCCGGGCCTTTTCTTTTTCTCGGAGGTGATATTTTGCACAACGTTATGCTTGTTTGCGAAAACGAAAAAGTTTTTGAAGAGGCCGCTTCCGTGGTCTCGAAGCTGGGCGCAAACCCGGTGAGGCCATGGTCTGACCCTGCGGACATCATTGCAATCGTGGACTGCGGCCTTGAGCTCTACGAGAAGGCAAAAACATACGGGGAAGAACGCGACGTGCCCGTGGTCTTCGCCAGGAGCGCCCGCCATTTAAGGTTTCTCGTAGAGCAGTTTTTGCGGCCCGCAACCCCTGTTAACGTTAACCGACCGAACTACATGCCCGCCTTTTAAGCCAAAGAAAGAAGGTGCCCCGGAACGTGCTTCTCGCGCAGATCAGGTTCTCCCGGCTTATAGAGAAGGCCACGATCGCCGTTGCGAAAGATGACAATATCCCTGGCGTCCTGTCCGAACTGAAGCAAGCCGCGGCGGCGCTGCAGGCGGAGAAGACCGGCGGCAGAATTATCGCGGTAAAGCGCAAGGTTACAAGAAAAAAGACAAGGATTCTTTGGGCTTTATGGCCCGAGCCGGAAGGGTTTTACGCCCGGGCCTTCTTAAGCATCTTCGACCTTGTCGCCTTTACTGAGGCGCCGGAGCAGTTCTTTCCGGAAGGCACCAACTTCCTCGACGGAGCGTGTGTCTTCTGCGGCCGAGCCGAGGAGCTTTCGTCGTGGGAGTTTGTGCGGCAGTGCGCCGTGCTGCACGAGGTTCTTGGGCCTTACGTGGTCTTCTGGGCACTCGACCCGGAATCAAGAAGGTACGCGCCGCGACTGCTTGAGGACGTGCTTGCGCCGGCCAGCGCGGTCCAGGACCCGGCGGGGCGGAGGCAGATATTACGCGAGATGGGGCGCGTGGTCGACATCCGCGACCTGCGCGCGATAAGGATGCTGACAGAACTTTAAATAGCAAAACCTGGTGATTCATTACCGTTTTTTGAAAGGAACTTACGAATTATGAAAGGAGCGTGTTGCCGTGCAGATAGCGATCGACGTGGGCTACAGTCACACCAAAGCCGTTTCTCTTAACGGGCGGGCGATCATCCCCTCGGTGGTGGCTCCCTTCAGGGAATTGCCCCTGGCCGACCTTTCCTTAAACGGCACGGGCCACGTTGTCACGGTCAGGAAGGTGGACGGCACCGTCGCCAGGCACTTCGTGGGGGAGATGGCCCTCCGCGAAGGCCGGGGCGCGACGTTCACCCTGGACCGGGAGAAACATTTACACCCGAACCACGACCTGCTGATCCTCACCGCCGCCAGGCTGCTGGGAGCAGAATCAGGGGCAACGTTAGTGGTCGGCCTTCCCGTGGCCTACTACCGCACTCAGAAGGACGTCCTCCGCAGGCACCTGGAATCGCTGCACGCCGAAGTGTCCGTAAACGGGTCTCCGTTCGCGCGCGTCTCCTTCGGGAAGGTGATCGTCTATCCCCAGGGGGCGGGCGCGCTGCTCACGGTTTCTAATTTACCGGAGGGCGGCCTGGTTTGTTTGGTGGACGTGGGCTGCAAGACTACGGACTACGTGACCGTGGAGATGAAAGGTTTCCAGGGGAAGCCCGTCTCTTCTCTCTGCGGCAGCGTGGAGATCGGCGTCTTTGGAATGCTGGAGGCCGTAGCCGCCGAGTTCGAGGCCAGGACGGGCGCGCCCCTGGACCTGACTGCAGCGGAGACAATTACTTCCACGGGGAAGGCGACTTTCCGGGGCAGGGAAATCAATCTTGCGGACGTGGCGGAAGCGGCCCGCAAAAGCGTTGCACGGGCGATAGCCGACCGCGTGCTGGCTTCTCTCGGCACGAGGGGCGACTTCGTGGCGAAGTTCTACCTGGCGGGAGGCGGCGCGTTGGCCCTCCCGGAGCTGAAAGAGATGTTCCCCGCGGCGGAGGTCCTGCCCGACCCCCAGTGGGCAAACGCGGAGGGGTTTTTGAGGTTTGTTACCGGCACGGGAAAAGCCTGATACGGCGCGGCTTGAGCGGCATTTTTAGAGCCATCTTACCGGTAAGGTCGCAAACGATATTACCGGTATAAGAAAAGCCTGATGTAGTGCGGGTTGGACGGCATTTTTGACAACGGTTTACCGGTAAGGCCGGTTCTTTTTAAAACGGAACCGGCCTCTTTTACCGGTAGAGGAGGCCGAAAATGAGGCGCAAAGGCTTGAAACGACTGGAGTTGCGCTTACCGGTAACCCACTGGATCTGGAGACTGTCAGAGGGAAGCCGGGCGGCAACCGCCGTAAGGTATCTGGAGATAGGGGCAAGGCTTGAGGCCATCGAGGAGAGAATGGCGCGCCTGGAGCGGAAAATTGATGCACTCTCGGCGACAGTGCCGGAGAACACAAAGAAACCGGCCTCCGAAAAGAACGCTCCGGTTATAGACGCGGCGGCCTTCTTCGACATCTGAGAAACCCGGACGGGGGTAGGAGGTAAACGAAATGCATAAAGCAACGGACCAGTTTTTCCGGAACATAAAACCCGGCGATTCCGTGATAGTCGCGTGGCCCGACGCGAGGCTCGACCCCTGGGAAGGCTACGGAAGACGCGGCAAGGTGATCCAGGTAACCCCGGACTTCGCGGTGGTCCGCAGCCCGGCAGGTTTCTGTTTCTGCGTAGGCAAACACCACGTCGCCACCGGAGCCAAGATCGGCCTCAATGGGGGTGCGTCGCAATGCAATGGTTCGCAGTCCGGGTCCCTCCCTGCAGCGAAAACAAGGTGAGAAAGTACCTGGAGAAGAGAAAACACGACGGACTGGCAGGCAGGGTCGGGCGCATCCTGGTCCCGGAGCGGGACGGCGAGCTCCTGACGCCGGGCTACATCTTCGTCGAGGCCGACTGGTGGCCGGACGGCTACGTGCGCCCGGGGTTCCCTAAAGCACGGACGCTGGGTTCGGTCACGGAAGAGGAGCTGGACAGACTCATGAGCGCTGCCGTCAAGCCCCGGATCAAGAAGGGCGACCGCGTGGAGGTGGTCGAAGGCCCCCTTTCCGGGCAGGTGGGCGTGGTTACGCGGGCGAACGCGAAGCGGGCACGGGTGACCTTTGTGTTTTTGGGCCAGGAAGCCACGGTGGAGTTCGAGGTGGAGGCTCTCAAAAGAGTTGAAGGGGAGGGCAGTTAAGTGATGTCGATCTTCGATCACTCCAGGGATTTTTTAAAGAAGCATTACGTCGAGGTAGAGAAGCTCCGGTGCGCGGTCTGGGAAGAGCTCGAGAAGGTCGAAAACGAGCTTGAGCAATGGGGTGAACTCAAGCCGGAAGAGCGGACCGTTCTGGCGCAGGCGAGTTACTCCAACGGAGTACTGCGCGTTGTGCTTAAGGACTATCTTCCTAAAAAATCCGAGGTGCTGCACAACAGCCACCTGCGGCTTTTTTACACCTACCCTGTTGCAGAAGCAGTCAGAACGCTTACAGAAAAACTCGGGTGCACGATCTTCTTCGAAAAAGCCGCCTGTTTGATAGTAACCTATCTCCCAAGAAAAGGGCGATGGGATCCCGACAATAGAGCGATCGGTTCGCTCATCAACGGGCTTCGGTTCGCCGGGGTCGTCCAGGGTGATTCCTGGGATCAGCTGATTTTTACTGTGATCGGAAAGGTGGACGAGAAACACCCCCGGACAGAAATTTTTGTCGCCGACCAAGAAAAAGTGTTGCCCTCTCTCCTGAACGCGTTCGACGTTTCAGTTAACTGAGACAGTTCGCAAAAGTTAACAGATTAACGCGGTTTGTGCTGTATCGCCTATAAACATAAGAAGAAACTCAATTTCTATCGGGTCGAAAAGTGACCTCTCAACAACCCCCTCAATTCGACCCGAAAATTGGCTTAAGGAAACCTTACAGCGATCGGGCATTAGAGCCTCTTGCAACTGAGGCAAAAATGGATTAGGTGAAGTCATTAGCCAGAGCGAAGGAGTTGCAAGAGAGGTTCGCAAAAGGAAGGCTGATAACGCGGTATGCGGTATCCAGAAGTAACGGAACGGGATAAAGCGTTGATGTGTTTGCTTGCCAGGGGATGTGTGCTTCGCACCGATCAGGCATTGCGCTTCTTTGACACAGAAACTTACGGCTATAAACGGTTGGAGGTGCTTCAAAGGCGCGGTTGTCTGCGGCGCTTTGCCAGGTATCTTCAGGTCACCGCAAAAGGCCTGCGTTTATTGAATGTTGATGGCCCAGTTCTGCGTCTTCGGCAGGATTGGGAGTGGGAGCACCGCGCCAGGATAGCCGACGTTTACTTTGCCCTGTCCAACTGGCAGTTCCAATTCGCCCTTGAAGTGAAACGCTGCAACCGGGACATCTATAGGAACGCCCGGTTTGACGCGGTCATTAGCAAAGACGGCCGGTCGCTCGCCCTCTACCTTGTCGGTGAGGTGCGCAACTCCACGCTCGCCAGCCTCAAACGCGACTGGAGCGCACTTCGGGCCTGGGGTCTTTCAGGAGCTGTTGTTCTCTGTCGGCACGAAGCGGCCCTTTCGTCTTTCGATGCGCCTGACCTTCTTAAAGACCTGAACCTTTCCAGGCTCTTCGTCCTCCCTTACCCGCAGGGCGTGACCATCCTGAACAACATCGACCGGCTCCACCTGGAGGCCGCGAAGCTCTTTCCCGGCTTTGCCTTTTGTCCGCGCCCCTTTGCGGATTTGGAGAGAGGCAGCACCTTCGTCACCGTCTTAATCACTAACGACCTGATTAAGCGCAGGCTCCTCCAGGGGTATATTGACCACGTACGCGAGAAAGAGGGCCGCAGAAACGTCATCGTCTGCCTTGAGTCCCAGAAAGCCCGTTTTGCGGAGCTTTTCCCGGGCGTCGAGATCGTGACCGTTTCTGATCCCGTAACCCAAAAGAAAGGAGATGTTGCCCGTGCCCCGGCTTGAAGAAAGAGACCTGTTCGCCGTCCTTGAGGAGTGGGGCTACGAAGTTTGCCCCTTCGACCCTTCGGCTCTTTCGCCCGAAGAGCTTGCGGAGATAACTTCCCTCCAGGAAGCCATCCGCGAACTGATGGAAGAATCTTTCGAACCCGAAGATTCCGACCCGGGAGGTGACGGGCCTTGCGGGCCGCCCTCACCCTGACCCTGAAACTTAAAACCCTGTTCTCCTCCCGCCGGGCGAAAATCGCCCTGGTCGCCCTCCTCGTCTATATCCTCGACGCCTGGATACTCGGCTCCTTCTGCGTCTTCCTTAAAGACGCCTCCCTGTCGCAGAGAATGCTGCACAACCCTTTTTACGCGGCGGCCGTCTTTCCTTTCCAGGGCGTCTTCTTCTGGTGGCTCTTTCTCAACCTTGTCGTTGGGGCCGCGGGCTTCGTGGTCGTCCTCAAGCTGAGCGCGACCTTCCCCTCCCTCTTCAGGATCAAGAAGAGGGAGCCGGAGTTCACCGAGGACCCCTCGTGCGGCACTTCCAGGTGGCTGACGAAGGCCGAGGCGAAGAAGATCCTTTCCTTCGGTCACGGCCCGGGGATAATCTTCGGCAAGATGGAGGGCGAACCCGTCCGGCTTGATTCTCCCAGGCTTAACAGGAACGTCATCGTCTGGGGGCCCCCGGGCCGCATGAAGACCAGGGCTCTGGTCGTGCCCAACCTTCTCCAGGCCGCCTTATCAAACGAGTCATGCGTCGTCACCGACCCGAAGAAAGACATTCTTCCTGTCGCCAGGCCTTTTTTCGAGAGCCGGGGCTACACCGTGAAAGTCTTCGACCTGATCGACATGCTCAACTCCGACCGCTGGAACCCGATGAGCGTGATCAGGAACGACATCGACGCCCAGCTCTTTTCCGAGGTCATCATCGCCAACACCACCGTGGCGGGTATCAAGAAAGTGGGAGGCGACCAGTTCTGGACCAGCGCCGAGCAGAACCTTTTGAAGGCCCTTGCCCTCTACGTCGTGAACGAGTACCCGCCCGAGAACCGCAACATGGAGTCCCTTTACGCCCTGCTCTCCTGCGGTTCTCTCGACCAGCTCGACCTCACCTTCGGGTCTTTGTCCGCCGACCACCCGGCCAAAGCCCCTTACAACATCTTCTCCCAGGCCGACAAGAGGGTTCGCGCCGACGTGATCCAGGGTTTGGGCGTCAGGATTCAGGTCTTCCAGAACAAAGAAGTCAAGAGACTCACCGGGGCCTCCGACATCGACCTGGAAGCTCCCGGTCTTGAGAAGTGCGCCTACTTCTGCTGCGTCCGGGACACCGACTCCACCTTTGACTTTTTGGCCAGCCTCTTCTTCTCCTTTCTCTTCATCAAGCTGGTGCGGCTGGCCGACGGGCGCGGGGGACCCTGCCCGGTCCCCGTCAGGTTCGTGCTCGACGAGTTCTGCAACATCGGGATCATTCCCGACTTCAAGAAGAAGATCGCCACGGTGAGGTCCCGGGGGCTGTCCTTGATCCTGATTGCCCAGGACCTTCCCCAGCTGAGGGACCGCTTCCCGGGCAACGAGTGGGAGGAGATCGTCGCCTGCTGCGACTCCCAGCTCTTCTTCGGGGGCAACGACCAGAGCACCTTGAAGTACGTTTCCGACCAGCTGGGCACGGGCACCGTCGAGCGCGTTGCCGTGAGGAACCGGGCGATGACCCTGGAGCACGTCCAGGTCATGCGCTCACCCTCCCCGCGCAACCTGATGACCCCCGACGAGCTCCGGCGCCTTGACCTAAAGAAGGCCGTCCTCATCCTCGGCGGGCTGCCCCCCGCCCTCATCGACAAGCTGGACTACACCGAGCACCCGCTGGGGAGCACCCTGGACCGGGCCAATAAAGACGTGAAAGTGGTCTTCCCGGAAGAGACCGGCCGGCCTGTTAAGGGAAAGGGCCCGGAGCCTTTGGAGAAGCGCCCGGAGCCGGAGGCTGACGGAGGGCCCCCGGACGGAAACGATAGCAGAGCATCCGAACCCTCCGGGCTTGCGGGCGCACCCGAAGGCTTCAAAGAAGCGCTTGAAAAAAGCCACTCTCCACAGGAAACCGCGACCAAATTCTGGTGACCTCCTTCCACCCTTGAGTGGCCTCTCGTAAAAAAGGGCGCATACACCGCGTCCCTGTTTATCTTTTTAAAAAACTTTCCCAAATCCCAAAAAGGAGGTATGCTTTTCATGCTTCAGGAAAAGAAGGAGTTCCACGTCGACGTCTGGCCGGAGGTTTACGCTTCCCGCCAGAACAGGATGGTCCTCACCTGGCCCGCGGTGGGCGTCGAGAAGTTCGCGCTCCGGGTTCGCGGCGAGAACAACGAGCCCCGTCTTGAGAAGGCTTTGTGCCTCACCGTCCAGAAGGGCGACGTGCGGGGCCTGATTCCCCTCCAGGAGTCCGGAATCGAGGTCGGGGAGAGCGAGCGCCGGGCGCGCAACCGGCTTTTGAATTTGGTCGGCCAGGAGGTTTGCTTCGTCGTCACCGGCATCGACCTCGAGAACCAGGTCTTTCTCGCCTCCAGGAAGGCCGTCATCGACGCTCTTTCTAAAGAGGTCTGGCAGGGCTTGAAGCCCGGGGACGTGGTGGAGGCCGTCGCCCGGCGCCCCTATCTCCGCCCCAGAAACGGCGTTCTGGTCCCCAGGGGCTTCGTCGTCGAGGTGAACGGGGTCGAGGCCGTCCTCCCTGTGTGGGAGATCTCCCACGGGTGGGTGGACGAGCTCTCCGACTACATCCAGCCCGGCGACCGCTTCGACGTAAAAGTAAAGTCCGTCGACCCCGAGGAGAAGCGGCTTCTGGTGTCCGTGAAGGACCTCGTTCCCAACCCCTGGCCGGACGCCGCCAGGAGGCACCCGAAGGGCGCCTACCGTTCGGGGGTCGTCACGGGCGTCGTCCGCTACGGGATATTCGTCGAGCTCGAGCCCGGCGTAAGTGCTTTATGCCGCCACATGCGCGACGCTTTTCCCAGGAAGGGCGACACCGTGCTCCTGGTGGTCACGGACGTTGAGCTCGAAGATGGGGCCGGCCGCATCTACGGCCAGGCCATCAGGGTCATTAGAAGGGCGTCTTAGGCGCACGCGCGTGCGCTCCCTTAAGGGCCGGTTTTTCGCTGCACCCTTACGGGTTCGGCTAAGCGCCGGCCCTTTTTGTTTCACGAGAAACCTTTGCGAGAGAGGAGCTGTTCTTTTGCTCACCGAAGTCTGCTGCCCGAACTGCAACTCTTTCGTTCGGAAAGCCTACCTGCCCGCGGTCGTCCGGTGCTTCCGCTGCGGCTGCGTCGCCGTGATCAAGAAAGATGGCGCGACCGACACAAAAACGCCGAAGAAGGCGGTCTGCTGCCGGAAGTGCGGGAAGATTTTGACCGGCGATTCAACACCCGGCGCGGCCTGCCTGTGCCCGGACTGCTATGTGTGGTCGGTGCTGCCCGGCGACCGGAAGGGGGAGAGGGAGGCGGAAACGGCGAACCGGGCGGGAGATGACGGGCCGAAGGTCCTGCGGAGGGGCGACCTGCCCGGGCCGGTTCTGACAGAGGTCAGGAAGTTAGCAGTCTCCGAGTGTGCCAACCACCGGAGCGATTTTTGCGATATTAAACACTATTGCGTTCTGGAGCCCGAACCCGATAAGGTGTGCGCCTTCTTCTCGGCGGCCAATGCTGCACACCGGTGCTCCTGGTTCGAGAGCGCCGTGCTCCTATTGAGACCGGAACTCCAGGATGCCTACAACCGGGAATACGAGGCGGAACCATTCTTTAAACGGCCGTCGTTGTCTCCGGACGGATCGATGGGCCGGGCGCCGGAGAAGGCCAGGGCAAAACTCGCCCGGCAGGTGTTGAGGGAGGCGAAGAAGAAGCGGGAGAAGGAGTGCGCCCGGTGCGGCAATCCGTTCGTGGCGAAGAACTCTTTCGAGAAATACTGCTCGGACCTCTGCCGAAAGACTGCCGAGAGAGACAAGGCCAGGGAGCGCGTGCGAAAGCAAAGGGCAAAGCAGGGTTAAGTGTTACGAAAGGGGAAAATTTCCCAGCCCTGAAACCCGCTTGTGGTGCGGGTTTACAGAACCGGGAAATCGCGATTTCGGGGGAGGCAAGTATGTTAATACCTGCCCACGAAAAGCGTGACGGCAAAGCGCGACGCCCGAAGCCCGGAAGCCCTACGGCGATGCGGTTTTCCGGTGAAGGCGGTTCGTAAAGGGGAAAATTTTCCAGAAACGCTTCTACGGCCTTCTTTTGCGTTACCCTTAAAAAGGGGTGCCAGAAGGTGGCGAAGCGGGAAAAACTCTGCCCCGACTGCAAGAGGCCGTTCGCGCCCGCGAGCAACCGCCAGAAGCGGTGCCCGGCTTGCGCCAGGCAACGGCGCAGGGCGAAGCAGCGCGACCTGATGCGGGCGCGGCGAAGAGAGCATAGAAGGGTGGTGATCTCATGTCCCCTTTCTCCAGGTACTACCTTGTCGAGTCCCGCCCCGTTTTGCTCCGGGAGTGGGTCCCGTCTTCGCCGCGCGAGGCCCTCGTGAAGGAGATAGTCTCCTCCTGCGGGGCCGCCGCGGGCTTCACCCTCCAGGATTTATGGCCCAACCCCGCGAAGGCACGGAAGAAGCTCCTGGCGCTCCACCGGGCGGGCTACCTTTACCTGCACAAACTCAGAGGCGAGAGGGAGATGAACGTCTTCTCTCTTAGCAGCACCTTCCCGCTTGATCCGGGCTTGAGGCAGCTCGCCGTCGCGCAGCTCTACGCGCGGCTTAAGAGGGCGCGGGACTGCCGCCTTGTTCCCCAGGACCCGCCCGGCTACCGCTGGCTGCTCTCCTACGGGGAGAAGAGCCTCCAGGTGTTCACCTTGAGGAAGTCCGACGACCCCCTTTTACTCCTCCCACTCCTCAAGCAGCCCGCAGTCGTAGTTGCCGAGTCCTTCACGGACGCTTTTAAAGGCTTCCCTGTCAGGCTCGTCCTGGACGAGGAACTCGTCTCCGGCCCGCTGAAGTTCTACCTCCCCGACGGAAGGGTGGACGAGGAGGCTGCAGTCTGGTGGGGCGAAAAAATCTGCCAAAATTTCAAGACAACCTCTTGACATTACCAGATAGCGGTGTTATTTTAATGTTAAGCGCCGCTCTTGCGGTGCCCAGCTCAGGGATTTTGTCCCTGAGACAGTAGTGAAACCGGGTTTTTATTAATCAACTGCAGGTGCCCGAGCGCCTGCCTCAAGTCTCCACAAGCGAGTGCTCAAGCGCTCGCGAAGGAATCATCAGCCGCTCTGTGCAAGAGCGGGGTATAAAAGTCCCTGGCGAAGCCTTGTCTTTTTCAGGGTTTTGCCGGAACAAGAGAAACAGTCTAAAAGGCTCTCGACAAAAAGAGGGCCTTTTTCTTTTTTCTCTCAAAAAAAGTGCAAAATTGCCCGGTCCCGAAGCCGCCGGGGCACACAATACGGGGCGGCGCTCGAAAGGGTAGGGGCGAAGGAGGTCTAAAATGTTGAACCAGGAGTATCTCAATGTCTACCGCGCTCTCCGTAAAAGAGGGTTGTCGCTCAAAAACGCGCACCGCACTTTAAAGAGGGGTGCGGACGTGTGCAGCCTGGCGATCGCGCTCCGGGACGCTTTGGGCCAGGACGGCGCGGTTGCGCTGGTCACAGGTCTGCTGGAAGCCCCGTATGGCGCGCAACGTGCGGCGGAAGTGCTGCGGCGCTTCGCGCCCGGAGCCGAGTTCCCCGGCCGGTGCTTTGGTGGCGGCGTCCACGCAGGACGGTTTTACACCTTGCTCCGGCGGGTGCTCAGAGCGCTGCCTTACGTGGGGAACGCCCCCATTACTCAAAACCGGAACCCCGGGGACGTTCTCTGGGAAGCCATGAGGCTTCTCAGAGAGAACAAGATCGACCTGCACGAAGTTTGCTATTTCCGGAACGGTACTGCCCTCGAAGGGCGGGTGGTCGTCCGGTCCCGGACTGCTTACATTGGTCCCGGAAGTCTTACGGTCGATCGCAGGGTCTGGGATGTTCTCGTGGCCGTGCCGGGCGGCAAAGTCCTGCTCGTTGTTAAGCAGGATGAATTTGACCGTCCCGGGGGCTTCTACCGCGGCCACGCCTTCGTCGTGCGCGCGCTCGTGGAGACTGACAGATGCGTCAAGTTCCCCCAGACGGACGCGGTGCTCTGCGCCACCGGGCACTGCACCGTGAAATAGCCCGCTGAAATCGCAAGAAGTATGTAATTCACCGAAGGGAGCGTGGTATAATGACGGCAGGGGTGTTCAACATGGCTAAAGTAACCTTGGAACTGCCGGACGAAGTTCTTCCGCTCGTGGCTGAAGGCCAGGATCCTGTCCCGGGCCTCAAGCGCCGGCTGGCCGTGGCCCTGTATGCGGAAGGCGCCCTTTCGATGGGCAGCGCCGCCCTGCTGGCCGGAATGCCTTATATGGATTTCTGGGAACTGGTGACCGGCCTCGGGTTGGGGCCGAGGTACACCGAGCAGCACTACAAGGAAGACGTGAAGGCCTTAAAGGAGCTGGGGTTGCTGTGATCGTTATATCCGACACCTCGGTCCTTGTGGGTCTGGCCGTGGTCCAGAAACTCGACCTTCTGCGAAAGCTGTGGAAGGTCGTTTTTATTCCCCAGGAAGTCTTTCGGGAGGTCAAGCCGGACAAACCCGGTTACGCTGAAGTTCAGGCCGCGATCGCGGCAGGCTGGATAGAAGTCAAGCCGCACGGCGGCCCGGTTCTTCCCAGAGGGGAGGACGGGTGCCTCTTTCTCGCGCGCGAGCTTGGGGCCGACCTGGTGCTGGTGGATGATGGAAAGGCGAGGAAGAGGATTTCCGCCGCGGGTTTCAGGGTTTCCGGCGCGGTGGGCGTCCTGATAGCCGGGCTGCGCCGCGATTACATGAGCGGTCCGGAAGTCCTTTCCGTCCTCCAGGCGTGGGAGAAGCTCGGCTTCCGTCTGAGCCGCGGGCTGGTGAGTCTTCTTCAGGAGAAAGCCGGCGCGATTCCCCTGCAGAACTCCCGCGACTTCTACGACGACTGGGACGACCCGAAAGTAGACGCCGCTTGGCTCCCGAAGAAGAAGTAACATTTCGCTTCAGGTAGACCGTTGCCTGGCAGGTAACTTCCCAAAACTCTCTAGTCGGGGTCTCCAAAACTCACTCTGTAATGCGGAGTGAGTTTTTGTTTTTCTAAAGGAGGTGAGATGCTCGGATTCGCGGGTTTGGCGCTTAGCCGAACCCGCACGGGTTTGGCGGGTTCTCCCTATCGCAGCCCTTCCTTCTCCGCAATACGGGAGCGCAGCGGGGTCGGAAGGGGGTGGTCGCTACGGAAGTCATCAGGTTTCTTACGGCGGTGCTCGCACTGCTGAAGGCCCTGGTCGAGCTTCTGGCGGTCATCGCAAAAGAAAAGAAAAAGCGTTAGGAAAAACCTAACGCAAACCCAAAACTTCTCAGACCCAAAAACCCGCCCGCTCCCATCAGGGAGCGTTCTGGTTTCAGTTTACCACAAACGCGCAACCCTTTCAAGCCCCGCCGCGCCGGGAGAAATCCAAAAATTTCCCCGGCAGCGCGGTGCCGGGGCGAAAGGAGAGGTTTAAATGTTTATCCCCTTCAAGAGCTACCACCAGATCCTCCAGGATCTCAAAGAAGAAATTGTCCCCCAGGACCACGTTTCACAGGCCGACGCCTGGGCCGTCGAGCGCTGCGCGGAGCTCCGGGCTCAGGGAATCGACGCGCGCCTGTGGCGACCGAAGCCCGGGGAGGCGCTGTGCGTCGTTTACAAGGTCTCCCAGGCCCAGGAGGTGGCGGCATGATGGCTCAAGAGGGTTACTGCCAGGAACTTGTGAAAGAATTTCTTGGCCCCAAGGCCTACGCCCGCCTGTTGGCGGTCGATCCTTACGCCGTAGGGCTTCTCAAGAACCTGGCTTACCGGTATCACTACATGACCTACCTGGTGTACCAACTCTTCAAACTGGCCCTCACCAACCACCGTCCCACGGCCCTCTTCAGGAAGCAAGACTGGCTTCCCCGGGAGTTGGCCGGAGCACAGAAGCACGTTGAAGAACTTATGGCCAGGTTTGACAGGCTGCCGGTGCTTTCTCCGCAGGAGCTTCGGGAGATTGACCGGATCATCGCGGCGGAGCAGCCGGCGACGAAAACTCCCGGTTCCCTCAAGCGCGGAACAGTCAAGGTTCTTAAAGTCAGAATCTCAAAATTTTCAAGGGAGGTTGCTGAAAATGCTTAACGTTGTCATCCTCATCGGCCGCCTCACGGCCGACCCCGAGCTCCAGAAGGTGAGCGCCCAGAACGGGGAAGTCTCCGTCTGCAAGTTCACCGTCGCGGTTGATCGCGGTAACGACCAGACCGACTTCATCGACTGCGTTGCCTGGAGGAATCAAGCGGAGAACCTCTGCAAGTTCAAGAAGAAGGGCGACCTCATTGCCGTCGAAGGCCGCCTCCAGATCGACTCCTACGACGATTCCCAGGGGATCCGCCGTAAGGCCGCCCGGGTGATCGTCCGGCGCATCACCTTCCTTCCCACAGGAAGAAAGCAGGTCGAAGACGCCCCGCTGCCGGAGCCGCCCGTGGAGTTCTTCGGCGAACCGGTGGAGATGGATCCTGACGACCTGCCGTTCTAAAGCGCACGCGCGTGCGCTGAAACGAAATCGCTCAGGGAGCGGCGAAGCATCCGAAGCCGAAGGCTTTCGAGAGGCAACCCGCTCCCTGGGGTTTTTGAAAAGGAGCTGGTTTCAAGTGCAAAAATCGAGACGCGCAAAGCTAACCGAAAGCGCTGTCCGCTGGTTTAAAACCGTGAAAAACTGGAATATTCGGCATGTACAAATCATTGGCGAATCGGAAATCGATGGACAAAAGGCGTATCTTGTGCAATGGAAAAACCACAAATTCCGTTGCGGAGAGGGCGCAATTCTGTAAACACACAAGGGGGTAATCGTATGACCAAAGCGACCGAAAAGACCGACCTGTGGTTCGGTCTCACTCCGGAGCAGGTAGACCTGCTCAAGAAGCTGTACCCCACGGCTCCGGAAGCCCAGCTCCGGCTGTTCGTCTACCAAGCCAAGAGGGCGGGCTTGGATCCGCTCACCAACCAGATCCACCTACTTGAACGGCGCAAATGGAACAAAGAGACCGGCCAGTGGGAAGTCACGTGGTCGGTGCAAACCGGGATCGACGGGTTTCGGGCCGTGGCGGACCGGACCGGATGCTACGCGCCCGGGAGGGCCCCGGAGATTGTGGAGCGGGACGGTAAAATCTTCGCTGCGACGGCCTACGTGATGAAGCGCGTGGGCGACCGCTGGTTCGAGGTATCGGCGACGGCGTATTTTGACGAGTACGTCCAGACCGATTCCAAAGGGCAGCCGCTCCATATGTGGCGGAAGATGCCCCGGAACCAGCTGGCCAAATGCGCCGAAGCGCTGGCCCTGCGCAAAGCCTTCCCGGCGGAGCTGAGCGGCATCTATACGGACGACGAGATGCAGCAGGCGGATTCGGAGTCCGTGCTGCACGCCTACCCTCCGGAGCCCGAGAGCGCTCCTGTTACTTCGCAGGAACCCGCAGGAGCACAACCTGAAGCCGTGCAGGCAACCGAGCAAAAAACCGAAGGGCCGCAGGCAACCGGGAACCAGAAAACTATCAAGCAGGCTGAAGCGGGTAAAGAGAAGGCCAAAAAGTCGCAGGCCAATCTCCAGCCCTTCGAGGGCCAGGTGACCGTCATCGGCACTCCCATCCTGGGGGAAAAGGGATGGGAAGTGAAGGCAGCCCTGGGTGATGAGGCGATCACTCTGGTCGGCGACCTGGTGAAGGATCTAACTGAGGCCGTCTACCGGGTGAAGGGCCAGCGGGCGAAGAACCGGGTCAAGGTCGGGGAGATCAAGCCCGTTGGCGCCCAGGCTCAGGCCGAAACCCAGGACAACCAGGCCATCGCGGCCGTTATCCGGACTGCCCCGAAAAAGACCGTACGGTCTAAAAACGGGGCCGCCGAGGAAGTCGTCTGGTGCAGAGCTGAAGTCGAAGGCCACGCCGAAGCTGACGGTTACAACGTACAAGTGATCCTCACCGGCGACGCGCTGCTGGGCCTGAACGAGGGCCAGACGGTGACGCTGATCGCCAGCCCTACGGGCGAGAAGGCGGCCAACGGAGAGGATATCTACCAGGTCCGGGAGGTCTGCGCGGACACAAGCGCTGCATAAAACTCCTAGATTAGTCCAAAAGGGGCAGGTTGCAAACACAGCCTGCCCCTTTGATTTTCAAAAAGGAGGATGCGCTATGTGGGATGCTGCTGCTGCAGCAGAGATGAAAAAACTCGTTCTCTCGCGTTTTCGTTCCATTCGCGCTGCGGCGCGCATGATGGGCGTGGATCACTCTAATCTTGCGCGGGTACTTCGGGGCGAGACGCCTCCTTCTGCGGCTTTACTCGAAAAACTCGCCGGGGTAGGTATCTTCCCTGCGGGCTTCCCCGAAATTCAATCTCGACTTCTTGCGGAACAGGATAGGAAGTTGGTTGAATTCTCCGATCCAGAGTGTCCTGCCTGGCGGTTTGCCCGCGAGACGGCTTTAGGATGGTATGAAAGCCAGCAACGCTTTCTGAGCCTTCAAGGCCAGGCGGAAGAAGCGTGTCGCTGTCCTCGTTTTGACCCTGCTTTTACAGGAACGCGGGAGCTTGTGAGCCATAATCTTCCGTTCTACCCGTGTACCCCGTTCGAAATCTTCGCAGTTAACGTCACCGGGTTTTTCTGTATGGGAGGTGTGGCTTCGCCTGCCGCTGCCAGAGGACTTTTAAAAGTCCTCTTGGAAGATTTCTATTCCGACCACAGCAAGGGCATTTTTCTTGACTGGGTAGACAACGAGGTGGCTCAAGAAGTCATAACCCGTCGCCTTTTCTTCCATGCTGTTCTTTATACCATAGACCCTGTTTTGTACGTCGTTGAAGGCGGCGTTCTGCAAATCAACCAGGTCGTCCGTTCTGCTTGCACCGAAGCCGTTATTCCAATTCCGAAGTTTGCCATCGCAATGGTTAGAAGGTTTAAATAGGAGTGGTTTTTATGGAAAGATGTTGCATCAACTGCATCAACGTTCGTAAAGCCCAGAAAGGACTACCCTACGTAGCCTGTGCATACTGGTCGCTAAACTCTTTTGAAAAATTTTTGGATCTTGAAAAGAAACCGGAGCAAATATACTCCGGGTGGGCAGACTTAAGATCCTACCCGGAAGGAAACGGTAGTGGGCTTATAACCAACAACTGCGTTATTATACGCCAACACGATGTTTGCTCGCTTTTTAAGAGTCGGTTAATAGGCATCAATTAAACCCGGTCGGCCGGGAAGTCCAAAAGGGGCAGGTTTTTACAGCCTGCTCCTCAGTTTTTCTAAAGGAGGAATCGAAAGTGGATGTTTACCTCGGAGTCAAAAAAATTTCTCGACACCGCTTCCGGGAACTTCAGCCCTACCTGGATGAATTGAAGGAGCAAGGGTTCCAGCAAATTAAATCGCCGCGCTTCAAGGTATTTTTGAAGCACCCCGAGCGCGACGACTGGGCTGTGGTCGTTAAGCACCCGCGCAGTGGTGAGTTCATCCTCGTCCGCGGCGGGCTGGACGTCATGTTCGGCCCGGTAGAGAAGGTGCAGCCAGGCTGCATCGGCTGCACTATGCCTTCGTGCAACGGCTGCCCACTGCTTCAGGCGTATACCCAAAACCCCCATGACATCCGCCCCGAAAAGTAAGGAGGGATCGAAAAATGAAAGTCCAGCGTGGCAACGTTAATAAGTACGAGGAGAACAAACACCTGGTTCTCGGCATCGCCAGACACGGCGACAAAATCGCCGTCGAATACATCTCCCACTCTCGCAGCGGCCAGCGCCACACTTTATTAGCCCACAAAGACAGGATTGTGTGGCACACCTGCCCCGCGTGCGAAAAGCGCCAGCCCTGCTGGCACCTGGGGATGGCTGCCGTGCTCTGGGGCTGGCCGGTTCCGACCGACGTCACCTGCCACCCCGAGCAGAAGATCCCGGAGAGACCCTACGTCACCTGGCAGGACGTCACCATGAACTACCTGGGCCGCCCGGGAGATTTTCAGCTCATCCCGATCAACGGAGCAGTTGTATCCGAAGCGCCGGAAACGCCTCCTACAGTAGAAGAACCGGAGATTGACCTCCCGAACGAGGACGCCTGGCTGAAGGAGTACAAGCTCCCCGCCAGGCTACTGGAGAAGGTGCTGCGGTTCCGTGAAGCCCAGAAGGCCCGCCTCATGCCCGACCAAAAACAGAGGGTCCCAACCCCCCGCTACCTGCCCGCCGACGGGGAGCTTGTCCGCGCCGTCGCCGCGCTCCTCTACGGAGAGAGCGGTGAGGCGTGGGAGGCCCCTTTATTAATCGGCCCCAAAGGTTCCGGCAAGTCCACCCTGGCGGAGACCCTGGCGGCGATCCTGCATCTTCCCGTGGTCAAGATCTTCGGCGGCATCGACGTCAACGCCGAGTGGCTTCTGGGCGGCAAGACGCTCGAGCCCGTCGAAGGCGTGGACCCGGTGGCGGAGGCGAAGCTCAAAGTCGCCGCGCGGCAGGCGGGGATCGACATGAGCGACGTGCTCCCGAAACTAAAGGGGGCCACGTTGAAGGTCGCTTTCGAGCCGGGGCTCTTGCTCAGTGCCGTTCAGGCCGGGGAGATGGTCGTCGTGGATGAGGTAAACATGCTCGTCCCCGAGGTTACCAGCCTTCTCCACGGCCTCCTGGACTGGCAGAAGGTTCTCTCCGTCCCCGGCGTGGGTGCCGTGAAGGCCCACCCCTCGTTCCGGCTGGTCGGCTGCATGAACTACGGCTACGCCGGGACCAAGGAGTTAAACGAGGCCTTCCAGGACCGCTTCAGAAGCGTCCAGGTCCCCCACCTGCCCGAAGAGTTGCTGAAGGATCTCCTGGTCCGGGAAACCGGCTGCGACGCCGATGTCGCCGAAAAACTCGCCGCCCTGTTCCACAAGCTGGCGGGCCGTGTGGAGAACGGCGACCTGCCCGAAAGGGTTCTCTCCATCCGGGCGCTCATGCGGGCAATCCGCGAGGTCCAGGACGGCTGCGGCACCTTAAAGGAAGCGGCCATGTCCGTGCTCACCGAGGGCCTGGGCGACCAGTACGCCCGGGACCAGGTGAAGGACATCGTGGACGCCTACGTGGCATAGGGGGTGAGATTGTGTCTGCCTTACTGAAAGAGCTGTGGCGCGAGCGTCTCCAATCGCTGGCGCGCGCGTTTACCGAAAAGAACGATCTTGTGGTCAGGTTCGGGTCGGTGAGCCGCACCAACCTCAGTGAGATCGAGATCAAGGACTGCCTTGAAAAAGGCGAAATCGTTTCCGGCGTGCCCGCCCCTCCGGGGAAGTGCGCGGCAGCTCTCAGGACTTTGTGCGCCCACGAAAGCGCGCACATTCTCTTCACCGCTCGGGGGGTAATGGAGGTTGCGCGGTCAAGGGGAGGCCTCCTTCTCCAGCATATTGTCAACGTGCTGGAGGACGCTCGCGTTGAACGGGCGATGGCCAACGCCGTTCCCGGGACCTTGCGCTGGTTCCGCGACCTGAACAATTATGTCGTGTGGAACCGCAAGGACTGGGGAGAGGGTGCGACCGCCTTCATCGGCGGCCTTTGCGCCTATGCGATGGCAGGGAAGGTCCCCGACGCTCTTGACCGGGAGATAAAGGGCCTCATTGACAAGTGCAAGCCCATCGTGGACGAGGCCCGCCTGGCCGGGAGCACGTGGGAAGTCCTTGAGCGCGCAGAGAAGATCCACGCGCTGGTCAAGGACGCCTTCCCGCCTCCGAACCTGCCTCCCGTTCCCGAGACAGGGACGGACAGCCCGCGGGAGGCCCCGCAGGGCCCCCTGGACCCCAGGAGGATATCGGTAAAGCGGAAAAAGCAGCAGGAGAACGACAGTTCTCTTAAAGAGCCCCGAGAAGATAAGGCTGGCGACCAAACAGACGGTGAAGGCGAGCGGGAAGATACCAACAACTCGGGCGAGTCCGCGGAGAAGAATCGCTTGCCGAAGGAGGCTTCGGACGGCTCCCGCGACGACTCCAGGGAAGGCTCCGAAAACGAACCCGAAACCTCTGAAGAAGACGGGAATGGTTCCTTTGGAGAAGACCACAGCGAAGAGTCCGGCGAAGCCGAATCCAAGCCCAAAGAACAAAGCAATCCCGGCCCTGGCGGCGAAGAAAACTCTGAAGAAGCCGACGGCGAAGGCGGTGGCTCCGGCGAAACCGGCACTGGTGCCGATGCCAACGAAGAAAGCAGTGAAGACGGCGAGACCGGAGACGGCGATGACGGCGAAACCGGTGACGGCGAATCTTCTGCCTCTGACGGCCGGGCCACTGAAGACGATGCCCCCAACGATCAAGACAGCGATGAAGAAGGCGATGGCCCCGGCCGGGATACCGGCGACCAGAACGACGGCGGACAGGATAATCCTGGCGACTTTAAAGAAGGCGAAGCCAAAGAAGATCCGACGGTTCCCGAAACCTTCGACGAACCCGAACCCTTCGACGAAGAAGAAGACCACGACCTTTCCGCCCTTGCGGAAGAGGTGGAAAGGGAACTTGCCGCCCTGGCCGCTGCCGCCGAGCGCCGGGAGAAGGAAGCCGCCCGAAGCGCCACTCCGAAGCCGGACTGGGACGAGGTGCGGGAGGAGGTCTCGCAGGACCTCCACAGAGACTGCCGCTTCGAGTGGCACGAGTTGCCGCCCGCTCCGCAGGACTACCAAGAGTTGGTCCGAGGACAGCAGGGCACAATCCGGCGCCTGGTGGAGGAGATCAGAAAGGCCCTGGAGTTCAAGGCCACCGTTGCCAGGCGGAACTTGAAGAAGGGCCGCCTGGACGCGGGGAGCCTGTGGAAGCTCCGGGTTCCCGATCCGAGGGTCTTCTCCAGGCGGGAGACACCCGGAGACGTTCCCGCGGTAGCGGTTTATCTATTGGTGGACTGCTCGGACTCGATGAGCGGTTACCAGAAGACGTCTCAAGGAACCTCCGAAAAGGTCAAGATCGTGCTGGCAAAGGAAGCGGCCGCTGTCCTGCACGAGGCCTGCGTCACATTGAACGTACCCCACGCAGTCGTTGGATTCAACTCGTGCCACCCGAACACCCGGCTCTACCGGGCCGTCAGGTGGGACGAGCGCGACGGGTCGAAGATCCCTTCCTTGTGGCCCAATAATGCCAACCGGGACGGCTTCGCAATCCGAGTTGTTTCCAGGGAACTGGAGCTCCGCCCGGAGCCTCGGAAGGTTCTCATCGTCCTTTCCGACGGCCTCCCAAACGACTTTGAACGGCGCTACAACATAAATGCTTCTTCCGTCCCCGTAGCCGACGCCGCAAGGGCCGTGCGGGAGCTGGAAAGAAGAGGCGTCGGCGTCGTTGGGTTGTACTTCGGGCACGAGCACCACATTCAAAAGGCCCGGACCATCTACAACCGATTCGTCTTCGTCCAGGACGTCGGCCACCTGCCGGTGATCCTGGGCCGGGTTTTGAAGCAAGTGATAACCGGGGGAGCCTGAAAGCTCCCCCGAATCATTCAAAAAAAAGGAGTGAGCGCAATGTTTGTTGAGGCGTTTATCGCTTCTGAGCAAGCGCTTGAACGCCTGGAGAACCGGCTCCGCGCGCTGAAGACAGGCGATTCGGAAACGGATTGCCTGGTCGAAACCGTCGTGGACACCCTGCGGCACTATCTCTTTCTCAGTTCCGCAGCCGCAGCCTACCGGCAGTCGCCGGAATTTCCGTCGATAGCGGCGGACCTGTTGCGGGAAGAAGGAGAATGGCCGCACGGGACGCACCCCGACGTCCTCGCGGTGTTCGAGACGCTAAAGAATTTGGAGCTTGTCCGCCAGAAAGTGCGGCGGGGAAATAAGGAGGTTTGATTATATGTTCAAGGTGCTTCTGTTCACCGATGCAAGGGAAGACGCAATCTGCATCGTCGACCACAACCTTTCTGAAGCGGAAGCCAGGGCGTGCTGCCGCGCTCTTCGGGAGCAGGGCCTACCCGCATTTATACAGAAGCAAAAAGGTCGGCACCGGAGCGCGGGCGCGGAGGCGTGCGCCGCCTGCTTCCGGGAGATCGAAAAACTGGCAAAGGAGTGATCTTAATGCAGGTCTTTTCGCCTTCCAGGTTAGAGAAATTTGCCACCTGCCCCGCCGCGGGCTACCGGAAGTACGTTCTTGAGCTTCCGGAACCCGCAACAGAGGCCCAGACCATCGGTAAAGCTGCGCACGCGGTCATCGCCCAGGCGGTCCGGGAAAACCGCAGGGACCTCGAATTCTTTCAGTCTCTTTGCTCCGCCGTAGGCGCAGCCTGCGAGGTCGACCCCGGGGAACTCCTCCGGCTCACCTACCGCCCCGAAGTGCTCGGTTTCTTCCTACCGGGCGCCCACATCGAGGAGCACTTCCAGGCGCCGCTGGATCCGGACGACCCGTTCTCCCCGGAGCTCCAGGGGTTCATAGACCTGTGGGTCCCCAACGGGGGCGAAGTCCTCCTGGTGGACTGGAAATCGGGGTTCAAGGAATACAGCCCTGCGGACAAGTACCAGTTGGGCCTGTACGCCTGGAAGCTCCACCGGGAGACGAGCCTGCCCGTGAAGGGCCACCTGGTTTTCCTCCGGTCGGGCAACGTCTTTGAACACATATACACCCCGGCCAACGGCATCGAGGAAGCCCGCGCCTGGGCGCTCGAAATCGCAACAGACGTGCGGGAGCGGCTCTACAAAGTCCAGAACGGCGGCGACCCCGGAAAGCTCTTCCCCGCCAGGCCCGGCCCGCACTGCAAGCACTGCGGCTGGGTTTCCCACTGCACCAAGGAGGAGATAACCGTCCCGGGCGAGCTGACCGCGTTTAAGGAAGCCGAGACCGTCGCCCGCGAGATCCTGCGGCTGGAAGGGGCTTTAGACATCCTGAAGGAAGCCCTCCGGGCCTATATTGACAAGAACGGCCCGGTGGTCGTCGACGACAAAGAGTTCAAACTCTCCCCCTCCCGCTACTGGAAATGGCCGCAGGAGGCGCTTTCCCAGGCCGTCGCCCAGATGCAGAAAGAAGGCATCGACCCCCTCACGGTGCTTTCCCTCACATCCACCGGGTTGAAAAAGCTCGGCTGGGACGAGGAGAAGTGCCGCAGCCTGGGGGCGGACCTGGCGGAGACGCGGCAGCTCAAGTGCGTCTCCGCGAAGAAGGGACGGTGACTTCCTGTGCTTGTTTGCCCCAAGTGTGGAAGCAGGCTGTCAGAAGCGGAGCAACTTCGCCAACGGTTGGCCGCCTGCGAGGAAGCGATCAGATTCGCGGTCGCTTCTTCGGTGCCTTACGTAACTTCGTACAACGCATTCATGATCTCAGCCGAAGCGTGGACGCGCCTCGCGGTGCTGGTTTGTCCCGAAATCATAGTGCTCGACGAACTACTGCGCCGGTGTGCCGCGGGCGAGAAGCTAACGGAGGACGAGATCAAAAAGGCCCTAGGCCAACCTCCGCGAAGAAAGGACGGCAGTTAATGTGCGGGAAGGAGGTAAACCCCATGCCCTCCTACCAAATCATCTTTTTTCTCGGCGTGCCTCAGCATCTGCGCGACAAAGCGTGCCGCTGCGCCGAGAACCTGTTCTCGCGCAGCGGGTGCCCGGACGGAAATATAGCGCTGATCCTGTTCCCTTGCGACAGGGCAGGCGCTACCGTGGCGCACCGGGACGATCCGGTTATCCCTAAAAGAGTCAAAGACTTCACCGACGCACGCTATATTGTTATCGTTCCGACAGCCACCCTGTGGTGGAAGCCGGAACTTGTCGAAGCAACACTGGCCCACGAGTTGGGCCATGTCGCGCTCGGCCACTGTGACAAAAAAGCGATGTGGTTGACACCCTTACTGCGACGCTTCCAGTTTACCCGGCTGTTCCTTCTTCGCAAGGAGATAGCCGCAGACCGCTGGGCGGCGCAACTGGGGTACGCGGAGAGCCTCCGGGAGGTGCTGCAGTATGTCTTAAAGCAAAAACAGACCTTGCCCGGCGCCCTGCGGCTCTGGCTGCTACGTCGGAGATAGACCAAAGCCTTCGCAGAGAGCCTTCGGGCTCCCTGCGGGTGTCCTGAGATGATCAGGCCAGCCGCGGGGAACCCCATCCCCGAAAGGTGAAACCAGGAGTTTTCATTAACCACCTGCCGGTGCCCGAGCGCCGGCCTCAGTTATCTACTGCGGGTGCTCAAGCGCCCGCGAAGGAATCGCGAACCATTCCAAAAGGAGCAACCCCTCTGTCTTCGCGCAGGGGGTTTTTATTTCTAATCAAAAGGAGGTGAACTTATGTCCCAAAGCCTGAAGCCCCGGGAGCTTCCGGACGAGCTCCGCGCCATCAAGGAGCGGCTCGAAAAGAAGCTCGACGGACCTTTCCGGCTCTGGACCCGGCAGGACGTTTCGGACTACCTGTATCTCCTGCGGGCGGAGCGCGCAGTTTCAAGCAATCTTAATCTCAAGCAATTTTAAAGGGAGGGTTATTATGGCAATCGAAAAAGTTCCGACAAAAGCAGACGTGCTGGCTTTTATTAGAAAGGCCCGCCGCGAGGCTTTGGATTCCATTGACTCGGTGTACGCCGAGAAAGCCTTCACTGCGTTCAAAGCGGCGCTGGCCGAAGGCGGGTTCTCCGAAACCCTGAAGAAGATCCAGGAGTGCCTGAACGACCTGGCCGGGTGCCTCAGAGCGCTGGTTGAAAAACCGGAAAGCCCGTGGCTCGAGTACGCGCACCTGTATCGCTCTATTATTCCCCAGGACGACGCGGTTGCCGACATCGAGAAGCTCTTGTTCGACGCCGCGCTGTACGGCGCAAAGGTGCCCGGTTTGGAGGCGGTTCAGGAGATTCGCGCGGAGTGGAACCGCAAACTGGAGGAGACAAGAAACGCCTATGGCGCCTTGGAAAACCGCCTCCGCTTGATGCGGAACCCGAAAAAGATGATCAAGTTCCTAAACGACCTCGGCTTCGACACCGGTTGTCTGCTCGAGAAAGAGATCAACGCCGAGGCTCTTTTCTTTCGCAAACAATGACTCCGGAGAGAGCGGGCTTTACAGAGGCCCGCTCTCTAATTCTCAAAAAGGAGGCGACAAAATGCTCTATTGCACCGGAGAGAAGGAGCTGTTCCTCATCTCCGCCCGCCGGCGGATCGAGGCGAGGCTCCGGAAGCTCCTTCAGGAGGACCCGCCAGCCGAGGCGGTCAACGCCGCGCTGGCGGAGCTGGAGCGGATGATTGACTTCTGCTTCAGCGACGAGGCGGTTGATCAGGCCGTCCAGCACGGGTTCAGGTACGCGGTCTAAAAGGAGGTGACGCTGGTTGCTGTCCGAGAAGATGTTTATTATCTGCGTCTCTACAGCTTGTTTGGGGTAGGTGTTTGTCCACGTCCTCACCACGGCCGTGGAGCGGTGGTTATGGGTGTTGGACGTGCCGCCCGAATCCAAAGTCGTCCCCTACTTTGATGCCCCTTTGTGGTGGACGAAGGTGGGGGTAATGTGGGCGGTCCTGGCGACGGCGTTTTATAAAGCTGCCGCCGGCACCTACCTCCAAAAGACCGCCCTCATCGCCTCCAGTCTGCTTACCCTCACCGCCGTCATCGACGCGGCGGTGGGATGGAAAACCTGGAGGGATTGGAGCTGATTTTACCAAAGGAGGCGTGAGTATGGGTTACACGCATTACTGGCGGCGACCAAAGCTTATTCCCAAAGAAACGTTTAAGAAGATCGTTGCCGACTTCGGAAAACTCCTCCCCGCGCTCGAGCAGGCTGGTGTGAAGCTCGCCGGCCCGCTGGGAGAGGGAGAGCCGGTGATCGACCGGGATGTTGTCGCTTTCAACGGGGCTATAAACTGCGGGCACCCGGCGGACTACGAACTGGTCATCCCCTGGCCTGCTTCGGGCGCGGGCGGCGTTTTTGCCGGAAACCCTGTGGCGGGAACCTGGTTCGCCGGGCACCTGGTGGCCACGAGGGCCTGCCCGGGCGATTGCTCCTACGAGACGTTCTATTTCCCGCGCGTCTATGGACCGCGGGAGTGGGAGGAGCCCGACAAGCGCGGCCTCTACTTCCAGTTCTGCAAGACTGCGTTCCGGCCCTACGACCTGGCGGTGACCGCGTTCCTCGTCATTGCCAAGCGCTACCTGGGGGATCGGATCGTGGTCGCCACGGACGGCGAGGACGAGCACTGGTTCGACGCCAAGCTTCTGTGCCAGTTGAGGTTGGGCTACGGCCTGGAGTTTTTCGTCCGGGAAAGCGAACTGGTGAAAGCGTTGCCGGCAACCAAGGGGGGATCAAAAGATGCATTGTCCTAAATGCGGTCAGTCGGCAGGCTTCGTCCTGGAGCGCACCCACTGTGTTGTGGTGCAGATCTTGGACGACAAGTTGGACCCGGTGGAGGTTGTCGACGTCGAGTCCACGGAAGACACCATACGGGCCTACTACTGCCGGGCCTGTGGTAGCCGGCTGCTCCCGGAAGATCTAGAAGAGGAGTAAAGAGCGAGAAGGGCCGCCCGACCGGCCTGCAAAACCAATCTCTTGAAAGGAGGGATTGGCGCCGTGGGCCGTCGGGGGCCTGCGCGCGCCGCAAGAATGATTTTAAAGAACGAAACCGGTTTTGACCTCCGGATCCGGGTTACAAACCCGGATCTGCCAGAGGAACTAGAAGACACAACCCTTCGCCCAGGAGAGGAGGTGTCCCTCTTCCTCCTAGAGGATGGGGATAACTCCGGGGAGGGGGCAGACGTTGTGACGATAACCGCGGTGCCTAAAGTAGTCTATATCCGGGTCCGGCCCAAAAATCCCGAGGCCGACGACCTCGGGTGGGCGGTGGTCGTCAACGGGCGGTTCATCGCCACGGACAGCCCGTATGAGGCGGGGCCGTGCTGCGAGGAAATCGCCCAGGACGTGGCGATTGCCTTGGGGTGCGGCTACCGGGAGCGCGTAGTCACCGTCCAGTCGGACGACTGGAACTGGGACGACGACGTGCTCCCGCAGGTCACTCAAGAGAGGAATGCGTCCGTCGGAGGGCTCTTCGTCACCTACACCCTCCGGTTCGGGCTCGACGAGGCGATCGGGCACGCCGCCGTGGAACTTAAGCCCAGAGAAACTCCCGAGGACGCCGTTCACCGGTATTTCCGGGGCTTCTTCTTCGACGGCACTCGCTGCGAAAAGAAAGCCAGGGAGTACTGGGCACCCGACGAATCAGCAGTGTTAACAATCGAGACATGGCACGCCGTGCCCCCGGGTGAGTTTGCGGTTCTTAAAAAGTATCTGGGTTTTTGAGCTTGAAAGGGGAGTGGCAAATATGCTGACAAAAGGTTATAATGGCCTTGGGGTGATTGCAATGGCCTTGGCACGCGAATACGTGAAAGCTCTTATCGACCGGCTGACCGACGAGCAGGTAGATGCTCTGCGGGTTATTGTAGAATCAATGGCCTGGCCAACCGAGCGGGTCACGCCGGAAGAAGCCGCGGAAATTGAGGAAGCGTTAGCCGAAATCGATGCGGGTAAGGGCGTGAAGGCCGAAGATGTCTGGAAAGAGCTCGGAATTTGAGATTGTCTTTTCTCCCAGGGCCATCAGGCAACTGAAGCGTCTCGAGCGAGACGCGCAGTTGCGGATCAAAGAAGCAATCGAAAGCGGCCTGCGCACCTTCCCTCCTCGGGGCGATATCGTCAAGCTGGAGGGTTTTAAGGGGAGATACAGGCTGCGGGTAGGCGACTGGCGGGTAACTTTCCGGTATCAGTTCAAAGCAAGGGAAGTCCACATCGCCGAAATCAAGCACCGCAGGGAAATCTACCGCAGGAGATAAGTTAATCAGGGTCTCAAAACTATCAGAAGCGGTCTTTCTAAGACCAGACCGCTTCTGATTTCCAAGAGCAGGCTCATGCCGCTTGTTACTTCCAAAGAGAGCAAAGAAAACGTTCGGAAGGAGCAGTAAGTACGCGATGGCCGACCGGATCGAACTGCTCGGGTGGCTGAAGCTGTCCGAGCCGGCCTTTTCAGACTGGGACAATCCGGAGGACGCGGCCTATGACCGGATCGAGGAGCGGCTCAAAGAGGGCTACCTTGCGCTGGCGGAGTCCCATAAGACAGACGCCGACCTCTTCCTCCCGGCGCAGGCCGAGGTGGTGCTGCGGGATGGAAGTTAAGCGCGGCGACGTCTTCCTGGCGAGCCTGGGACTGCCCGGCGAGAGGGACGAAGCCCACCATCGGCCGTAAACCCGGCATACAGTAAGACCAAAAACCTTTCAGAAGCGGCCTCTTACAAGCAGGCCGCTTCTCTTTTCCGAAGAGAGCGCGGGTGTTTCAAACATCCGCGCTCACTACTTTTAACTCTAAAAAGGGGGATTAACATGCGTTGTAAGACACTGAGAGAAACTATATTCAAGGAACTCACATTGTGCCGTATTTTCTGGCCGGCTATTCTTCACCCTGCACAATCCATAGCACTAGCAAGAAGGTTTTCCGGTTTGTCATCACCAGAATTTGCGCGTTTACTTGGGGCAAGCAGAAGCTACTTGTCTTTCATTGAAAGTGCAAATAGACCTTTCCCTGAAGAGTGGATAAAAGAACCGGTACTTATTCAAAAATGCCAGACGAGTCTTGCATTGTTTTACGAAACCACTGACCCTTCCGACCTGGTACTTAAACTCGGGAATTTATTAGCTGTCAGCAAAGCGATTGAACAGATAATTGCAGCGCAACCTCACCTGGCAGCAGTTCTCCAGGATCTTTGCTGGGATCAGATCGTCAAAGCGACAGAGTTGGTAGAAGTCGTCGGTAACGAGCAAAAGCGCGTGCTTCTCTCGTCAAGCCTACTGGTAGGGTTGGTCACGGGAGTAGTAAACTTTCAAGATCTCTCCCGTAGAACGGCCGATCGCCCGTTGAAACGGATGATCGCCGCGAAACCTGGAGGGTTCGTCAACAAAAAGCCGGTCATATTGGCCAGAATGGCGTTTTTCTTCCTTCCTTCGCTCTGCTATGTACTTAAGCCAAGTGAAGGTATTAGTTTATTGCAGATCTGAAAACTATCTATTTCCCAAAATTCCAAAGAGAGCGCGGATGTCTCGAAACACCCGCGCTCACTATTTCTAAAGGAGGTTTAAGGATGATTGTCGTTGATATTTGCAACACCATCTGCGACGTCAACGGCTACCTGAAGAATTATGCGGACATCACCCTGGACGTGTACCCCGCGCCCATTCCCGAAAAGTTCTTTCGCTCCGGGGAGGGTCTGCGCTGCTTCCTGGAGGCCAGACCGTTCCCGGGAGCCGCGCACTGTCTCCGCAGCCTGGCCGACAAGCTCGGCGGCCTGGTCTACGTCACCTGCCGCCCGCGGGAGGCCGAGTTCGTCACCAAGAGGTGGCTCGAGCTCCACGGCTTTCCCTTCGCGCCCGTGTTTTTCTGCCAGGGGCCGGAGGACAAGCTCCGGGCGGCAAAGGCCGTCGGCGCGTCCCTGGCGCTGGAGGACGACCCGGAAGCCGCGAAGCTGTACGTCCAGGCGGGCATCCCCGTCCTGCTCGTGGACTGGCCTTACAACCGGCACCTTGAGATCCCGGACGTGGCCCGCGTGAAGGGGGTGGCGGACGTTGGCTACTGCGGCGCCTGACGCGATGACGATCGCCCAAAAACTGGGGCTCAGGTTCGTGAAGAACGGCCCCGGCGACGAGACGATCTTCCGTTGCCCCTTTGGGTGCGACGACGACTCGCGCCCGAACGAGGGCCACTTCTACATCAACGCCAGGACCACCACCTGCTACTGCCACAAGTGCGGATGGAAGGGCAACCTCCTCACCCTCTACGCGGAGTTGAGAAAAGTTGACCCGAGAGCCGCCCGAAGCGAACTGGGTGCGGAGGACGAGCCCTTCCGCCCCCCGCAACGCTCCCCAAACCTTATGGCCCCCGTAGAGCACCGCGACCGGGTTTACAGGACTTTTTTAAGCGTCCTGAACCTGGACGCGGAGCACAAAAGCGACCTGCTCCGGCGGGGTCTGGACGAGAGCACCATATTCAAGCGCGGCTACAGGAGTGTCCCCCAGGATCCTCCCCTTCGCTGGAAGGCCGCGCGCTTTCTTATTCAGCGGTGCGGCTCCCTGGAAGGCGTGCCGGGCTTCTATCTAAGGGAGGGGAAGAAAGGCTCCTACTGGGACTTCTTGAGCCCGAAAGGTTATTTCGTCCCCGTCCGGGACCCCTGGGGGAGGATCCAGGCTCTCAAGGTCCGGTTGGACTCGGGCGGCTACATCTGGTTCTCCTCTGAGGGCCGCCCCAAAGGCTCCTCCTCTGGCTCTCCGCCCCACTACACGGGGGGAAGAGGGCCAGTATATGTGACGGAAGGTCCCCTGAAGGCCGACGTGGCGCACTTCCTGTCCGGAGGCGCCCCCTTCATAGGGACCGGCGGCGTCCACGCCACCAAAGAGGTGCCGGAGCTTTTAAAGCTCCTGGGCGCCTCCGACGTACTGGTGGCGTTCGACGCCGACCAGTTCACGAACCAGAACGTGCGGAGAGCCCTTCAGGACTTTATCCAGGAACTCAAAAAGTGCGGCTTCCGGGCGCGGTCCCTCTCCTGGCCCCAGAACCTGGGCAAGGGCATAGACGACGTGCTCCTGCGCCTCTACAAACGCGAGGTCACGAGCGTCACCTTCCTGATCGACGGGGTGCCGGTCACGGTCAGGAGGACCGTGACGCTGGAAGTCGCAGTAGGAAGGGGGGTGCGTTGATGAAGCTCGAAAACCTTGCGCGGCTCTGGCGCCAGACAGACGCCGGCTGCGGTGTCGGAGACGTCGTTGAGCTTCTGCGTTTGCTCAAGGCCGTCGCCGTCGAGCTTGCCACAGCCTGCCCGGACCACCCGACAGCGCAGGCCGTCCTGAGCGCAGCCGGGAAACAGGCGGCCCAGCGGCGGCTGTTTTAAAATTCCAAGCCAAGGAGGAATCTTAATGGAAAGAAGTGTTGTCCTGATCATCGTGAAAAGCGGTATCGTGCAGGACGTGCAATGCACCGACGCCGAAGCCCTGGTCGTCGTCCGGGATGAAGATGCGGGTGGCGAAATAACCACCTACGAATGGCCCGAGACGCAGTGGGGCGACGAGCTTGATCAGGTTCTAAAAGAACTCGACAAAGACGAAAGCTAAGGCTTGAAGGGAGGGGCGGCTGCCCGCGGGAAAATTTCGCGGGCAGGACGCCCGCTCCCGTGGGCAGCCAGAATCTTTGTATCAACAGGCGGAATTATTTCCGAATGCTCGCAGGCCCTTCGACCTCCGCGAGCTGCCCGCCTCGTATCGCCCTGACACGAAGGCAGAAGCCGACATCACGCGGTTGACCGAGTTAGAGTTAATTGCCCTCCTGCTCGGCCCGTCCAAAACCGAGTCCGCCATAGACGTCGCCGGGCGGGTGCTTTCCCTCGGCGATAAACTGCCCCGTGCGACGGTCCGGGAGTTGGCCACAATAACCGGCTCCCGGCGGAAAGCCCTTCGGCTGGCCGCCGCTGTGGAGTTGGGCAGGCGCCTGGCGTGCAAGCCGGGGGCCGACAGGCCGCAAATCCTGAAGCCCGAGGACGCTGCCCGGCTGGTGATGGAAGACATGCGCCGCCTTGACCGGGAGGAGTTCCGGGTTATCCTGCTGGACACCAGGAACCGGGTGATCCAGGTGGAGACAGTAGCGGTGGGAACACTCAACAGCTCCAGGGTCGAGCCGCGGGAGGTTTTCAAGAGCGCCGTCCGGAGCAGCGCCGCTACAATAATCCTGGTGCACAACCACCCGAGCGGCGACCCCACGCCCAGCCGGGACGACGTGGCGCTGACGAAGCGGCTCATTCAGGCCGGAGAACTCTTAGGCATCGAAGTTCTCGACCACGTTGTCATCGGAGACGGAAAGTTTGTGAGTCTGAAAGCGGAAAGGCTTATCTGAAAGTTCAGGCGGCCCGGCCCGCCCAAATCGCCAAAATTTAAGGAGGTGAGAGGGGCGGGCTGCCGGGGGCCTGCCCTTGTAAACTATGGGGTGGACGTACACGAATAAGCCGAAAAACGTGAGTGTCAGACAGTTTTTCGAAAAACAGTTTAACCGCATCGAAGACGATGGGAAATACGGCAAAATTCTCGATTGTGCCGTGGTGAACCTGCGCACGGCCTACATCGCCTATGAGATAGGCGACGCGCAGGGAAAACGGGAAGTGATAGCCATCGTTTGCGTTCTGGACTATAAACCCAACGATTACTACAACTTCGGCTACAAAGACATGGACGAAACGATGGGGCCTTACAGGTACGACTGCCCGGAGCGCATACTGAAAATGCTCACTCCCACCAAACACGAGTGGGCTAGGGAATGGCGCGAGAAATGCTGGGAGCGCATCCGGGCGAAAAAAACCCGTCCGAAGCTGAAAAAAGGAATGGTGATCAAGTTTGCCGATTCGATTGTGTTCAGCAGCGGGCGGCGGGAAGACACGTTCAGGGTGGAAGATCCTAAGCGCTTGATATTTTCCGACAGATGGGGAAGACGTTACAAGCTCCGCCGGTACGTCTTAGACTGGGAGTTCCAGGTGCTTGATGACTTCCCCCAGAAAAAGAAAATTTTTTAAAAAAAGAAAGGGAGCGGTTCGCAAAGAGCCGCTCCCTGATTTTTTAAAACGAGAGGAGGCAAAACGCCATGTTACCCGAGACGATCATCAAGCGAGATGGCCGCGCCGTTCCGTTCGACGCGACCAAGATTACGGCCGCGGTAGCCAAGGCCCTCGCGGCCACGGGGGAGGCTGACATCAAGTTGGCCTCCGACGTGACCAACAGGGTTCTCCAGAAGCTCCGGGTTTTTGAGTTCCCCACTGTAGAAGAAATACAAGACCTGGTTGAGGAGGCCCTGATCGAAATGGGCCTTTCCAAAACCGCGAAGGCCTATATCCTCTACCGCGACCGGCGGACCCGCATCCGCGAGGCGAAGAGCGACCTGATGGACGCCGTGGGAGAGATCCTTAAAGAGACCCACCGGGAGAACGCCAACGTGGGCAACTCCCCGGCGAGCAAGATGTTCCAGATCGCCGAGGCGGCCAGCAAGAAGTACTATTTGACCCGGCTCATCCCCGAGGATTTCGCGCAGGCGCACGTGCGGGGCGATATCCACATCCACGACCTGGGATATTACGGAAAGACGATCAACTGCCTCCAGATCCCGCTGGGCAGGCTGCTCCAGGAAGGCTTCAGCAACGGACACGGCTACATCCGGCCCCCGAAGCGGCCCGCTTCCGCGGCGGCGCTGGCCTGCATCATCCTTCAGAGCTCGCAGAACGATATGTTCGGCGGCCAGTCCTTCGCCTTCTTCGACCGGGACATGGCGCCGTACGTGGAAAACGCTACGGACGATGAGGTTTACCAGGCGATGGAGGCGCTGGTCTACAACCTGAACTCAATGCAGAGCAGGGCGGGCAACCAGGTGCCCTTCTCCAGCATCAACCTCGGGACGGAAACCGGCGAAGCCGCCCGGAGGGTGACGCGCAACCTGCTTTTAGCTTATGAAGCCGGTTTGGGTCGCGGCGAAGCTCCCATCTTCCCGAACATCATCTTCCGGGTTAAGAAGGGCGTGAACTTCGAGCCGGGCGACCCCAACTACGATCTTTTCCGGTTGGCGATCCGGGTGGCGGCGAAGCGGCTCAACCCCACCTTCAGTTTTATGGATTCCAGCTTCAACGCGCCTTACGGGGATCAGGTGGCATACATGGGGTGCGTCGACGGCGACGAACTGGTGATTTATCGCAAAGGCAAGACGGTGTACATGGAGAGCATCCGCCGGCTCCACGAGCGCGCGGTCGCCGAGTTCGGCCTGAAACGCGAGGGAGAAACCGAGTACGCGGACGTGAGCGGCTACGAGCTGTACGACACCAACCGGGGCTTCGTGCCTCTACTCCGCACCCTGAAGAACCCGGATCACAACGACTGGTACCTGGTGCGGCTGAGCAACGGGCGAAGCATAGAGGTAACGTCCGACCACCGGTGGGCGGTTCTGGAGCGGGGCGTGGTGCTCACAAAGGACCTCCACATCGGCGATCTGGTGCAGGTGGCATGGAAGACGCCGAGTCTTAACGGATGCGCCAGGCGAGCCACCCCCGGAGAGCGGGGTCTGAAGAAGGCGTACCTGATGGGCCTTCTTTTGTGCGACGGCACCTGGAACGGCAAATATGTCGTCTGCTCCCTGCACAAAGACGATACGGGGTTGACCGAGGCCTACCGGGATTACATGCGGGAAGTGTTCAGAAAAGAAGTCACGCCAAGCCTGCTTCACGACGAGCGCCGAGGCTATGTTCACCAGTCGCTTTACTGCGGCAGTAATAGCGGGGAGCAAGGCATTCCGAATCTTGCCGGCTACCTGACTAAAGTTTTTGAGGGCCGGCTGAAGCCCGAGCGGCACATGCCGCGCAACATCCTCAACTGGTCCCGCGAGGCGCGCCTGTGGTTCCTGGCGGGCATGGTCGACGGCGACGGATACATAAAGACGGATCCTGATAATCGTGGTTCCAGGGTTCAATTCCACATAACCAACAAGGAGGTTGCCCTTCAAACCGTCGGTTTGGCCCAATCTCTGGGATACCCGGCACGGTTTGAGGCGCGCGCCGACGGGACCTTCCTGGTGGAGTTCGGTGCTGCGGAGGAGTTAGTCACCCTGCTGCAGTCCCGGCGGAAGGAAAACTTCCGGAAGCCCGCGCGGATGAAGGAACCCGAAATAGTAAGCGTAGTGGAAATCCGGCCCCTCACAACGAACGGGACCAAACCGAGCTACTGCGTAACGACCGCTTCCGGGTTTATGATGTGCTCCTTCATCCATATAGGCCAGTGCCGGAGCCGGGTTATGGCCAACCGACGCGGCCCGGAGGTGACCGAGGGGCGCGGCAATCTCTCCTTCACCACCATCAACCTGCCGCGGGTGGCGCTCAAGGCAGCGGGGAATATCCAGAAGTTTTACGCCTTACTTGACGAAGTAGCGGAGCTTGGTATCCGGCAGCTCTACCACCGCTACACGGTCCAGGCGCGCCTGAAAGTGAAGGACCTGCCTTTCGTAATGGGGCAAGGCCTTTACCTGGGTGCCGCAGGCTTGAAACCAGAGGATCCGATCGCCGAGGCGGTGAAGCACGGGACCCTGGCGCTCGGCTTCATCGGGCTGGCCGAGGCGCTCGTGGCGCTCACGGGGAAGCACCACGGCCAGGATGAGGAGGCGCAGCAGCTGGGTCTGGAGATTGTCCGCTTTCTCCGCGAAAAGATCGATGCCGCCTGTGAGGATTACAACCTCAACTACACGTTGCTGGCGACGCCTGCCGAGGGTCTTGCCGGCCGGTTCGTGAAGCTCGACCGCAAGGAGTTCGGGATCGTGCCCGGGGTTAACGACCGGGAGTACTACACCAACTCTTTCCACGTTCCGGTTCACTTCCCCATCGAGGCCTTCAAAAAGATCGAACTTGAGGGCCCCTACCACAAGTTCTGCAACGCCGGGCACATCAGCTACGTGGAGCTTCCCTCGCCGCCGGTGCACAACCCCGAGGCGGTGGAGGCGATCATCCGGCATATGGCCAAGTGCGACATGGGCTACGTAGGGGTGAATTTCCCCGTGGACTTCTGTCAGGAGTGCAGCTTCAGCGGCGTTTTAGGGGACAACTGCCCCAAGTGCGGCTCGACTTCGATCAGAAGGGTGCGCCGCATCACCGGCTACCTCTCGACGGTGGACCGCTTCAACGACGCGAAAGTGGCGGAACTGAAGAGCAGGGTGGTGCACTTAGGCCGGCCGGAAGTGGTGCATTAGTAGCGGTAGCTTTCCAGATTGGGGGGGCGGGTTTCGGCCTGCTCCCCAAAACCAATCAAAAGGGGGGTTCTGCAGGTATGTTCAGAAGCGCGCCCGAAACTTTGCGCATCGCCGGTGTAGTCCGCGAGAGCGTGGTGGACGGGCCGGGTCTGCGCTACGTTATCTTCGCTCAGGGGTGCCCGCATCATTGCAAGGGGTGCCACAACCCGGAAACCTGGGACCCGGCGGGCGGCTACGAGATCACGGCGGCGGAGTTGTTAGCCGATATCAGCCGCAACCCGCTCCTGAAGGGCGTCACCTTCTCCGGCGGGGACCCCTTTCTGCAGGCAGGTGCTTTCGCGGTTTTAGGGCGGGCGCTGCGCGAAGAGGGCTATAATATCGTCACTTACACGGGCTACACTTACGAGGAGCTCCAGACGATGGCGGAAAAAGGAGTCCGGGAGCTGCTGGCGGTGACCGACATCCTCATCGACGGCCCCTTCGTCCTGGCTGAACGCGACCTCACCCTTCCTTTCCGCGGCTCTAAAAACCAGCGGATAATCGACGTCCGCGCCTCCAGAGCAGCTGGGACTCTGGTGCAGGTTGCTGTGTAAGAGAAAAAATTCTAAGGGACGTTAGCCGGATCGAAAAAGAATGGCACCACCAAAGGGGCGCACGCGCGTGCGCCCCTTTTTTTTCTTTATTCAAAGACGACTGCGAAAAGAGGAAACTTCCGGTATTTATCGAACCCTTCCTGCAAAGGAGAGGTCGGCGTGCATCCGGAAATCCTGATCGGCACCTCCGGCTACAGCTACGACGACTGGCGCGGTGCCTTCTATCCCCTCCGTCTGGCTAAAGGGAAGATGCTGGAGTACTACACGCGGGAGTTTTCCTTCACCGAGGTCAACTCCACCTTCTACCACATCCCGCCGGCGCGCGTGATGGAGGCCCTGGTCAAGAAGACCCCGGAGGGCTTCGTTTTCGCGGTGAAGGCGCACGGGTCCCTCACCCACGAGAGGGAGGCGGAGTTTACCGGCCACGCCGGGAAGTTCCGGGCGGTGCTGCAGCCCCTGGAGGAGGCGGGAAAGCTAGGCGCGGTGCTCTTCCAGTTTCCCTTCTCCTTCCCCAACAGCCCCGGGAACAGGGATTACCTTGCGCGTCTCCGGGAGCTCTTCCCGGATGTTCCCGCCGCCGTGGAGTTCCGGCACGCAAGCTGGGTGGAGCAGTCGACCTTCGACCTCCTGCGCTCTCTTAACTTCGCCTATGTCTGCGTGGACGAGCCGCGGCTCAAGGGACTGGTCGGCCCGGTGGCCGTGCGGACCGCGGACTTCGCCTACGTCCGCTTCCACGGGCGCAACGCCGCGAAGTGGTGGCGGCACGGGGAAGCGTGGGAACGCTACGATTACCTCTATTCGCAGGAAGAACTCGAAGAGTGGGTGCCGCGGGTCAGGTCCGTGGCCGAGGGATCTAAGAGAACTTTCGTCGCCTTCAACAACCACCCGCGCGGCCAGGCGGTCCAGAACGCCCGGATGCTGCGGGAGACGATCAGGAGGCTGTATCTTTGAGAAGGGATGCGGGCATGTCCAAAGTCGGCAGGAATGGCGAGCGCGGGAGCGGGAAGAAGAGTTGGCCGGGTGCTGGATTGCGATTGCGGCGTGGCGGATGTGGAGGGAAAGGATCCAAGACTCTGCAGGAAAATCCCGCCGGGTGTCCAACCAACAGTTGCCTCCTTTCCTAATCAATGCTATACTTAAATTATGAAACCTGATTTAGAAGAACACTACCCGTTGCGCAAAGCCGCTGAAATACTGGGCGTCCACCCCATCACCCTGCGCCGCTGGGAAAAGGAAGGTAAGATCCGGTGCGTCCGCATGCCTTCAGGCCAAAGGCGTTTTCCCAGGAGCGAGGTTCTGCGCCTTCTGGGCGGAGAAGCCACTTCAGGCATTCGTGCCGTTATTTATGCCCGCGTGTCCAGTGCAAAACAGGCTGGAGCCGGCAACCTGGAGCGGCAGAAAAAACGTCTGGAAAAATACTGCCGGGACAAGGGCTATCAAGTAGTGGCCGCCATAGCGGAGCAGGGGTCCGGGCTGAACGAGAAACGCAAAGGTCTGGCCCGGCTTTTCCGCATGGCCCGCGAAGGCAAGATGGATCTGGTGGCAATCGAGTTCAAAGACCGGCTGGCCCGGTTCGGGTTCACCTATATCGAGCGTTATTTTAACGCCTTCGGCGTGAGAGTAGAGGTAGTGAACGGGGAAGAGCCGAAATCCCTGCACGAAGAGCTGGTACAGGACATGCTTTCCATTCTGACCGTTTTTTCCGCCAAGCTCTACGGTTCGCGGAGCAGAGAGTTTCGCAAAAAAGTGAAGGAGGCCATGCTCGATGCGTCCAAGGGCGAGCAAGCCGATTGACATGATGACCGTGCCAGGAAGAATATACCCCGACGCCGCCGCCCGGGAGGAGCTGGTCTCCTTTATGGGCCGTTTTCAAGCGGCCAAGCGTTCCGCCTACCAGGCCTTGAGGCGCGGGAAGGAAACCGGGGAAATTGTCAAAACTCTCTACGAAAAGTTTTTTCCCAACGCCCGCTGGTGCCAGTGGGCGGTAGAAGACGCGAAGGCCGCCATAGAGAGCCAGAAAGAACTGGTGAAGATGTATGTCTCCGACCTGGAAGCCAAAATAGAGAAATCTGAAGAAAAACTTGATCGCACCAAGGACAGGCTTCACTGCCAGGGTATCCTGGCCAGGCTGAACAAGCTCCGGACCAAACTTGCCTACTGGCAGGGCTTTCTGGAAAGGAACGAGGTGCCGCCCGCCGTTTTCGGGGGCAAGAAAAACCTGCTCCTCCTCCAGGAAGGGAAACTTTCTAAAGAAGAATGGCGGGAGATGCGGTCCAACGCATTTTATTCCGTGGGCCAGGCCAACATGAAAGGGCTGGAAGGGCAGCACGGCAACGCCAACACAGAAATCGTTTATCACGATTTAACCGACACCTTCTATCTCAACGTCTACATACCGCCGGAGCCGGAAAATAAAACCGGGCGTAGGAGAAAGGAAGAAGAATGGGTCACTGTGCCGCTGGAAATCCCCGCCCGCTACCGGAACCTTCTCATCTTGCGTCTCCTCAAGGGAGAAGCCTACACGGTGCGGGTAGTGCGGAAAGACGGCAGGTTCGAATGCCTCATTTCCTTTCCCCTGGGCGATACCGTGCCCGTGGACAAGGATTCTATCATGGCGGGAATAGACCTGAACCCAGAGGTAGCAGCCGTGACGGTGGTTTCCCCCAACGGCAACTTCAAGGCCTCCCGCTGCTTCTGGTGCCCAGAACTGGTCCACGTTTCCCACGAAAAACGGGAATGGCTTGCTGGCAACTTGGCCAAAGAAATAGCCAACTGGCTGGAAGGCCTGGGCGTAAAGCAGGTCGCCCTGGAAGAGCTCGCTTTCGCCCGGGACCACGACACGAACCGGTATTTTAACCGCATAACCCACAACTTTTGCAAAAAGCTCCTTTTCAACCGCATTGTCGTGGCCCTGCGGAAGCGCGGCGTCGCGGTGTTCACCGTTTCCGCCAGGTTTACTTCCCTCATCGGCTATTTCAAGTACGCCGAAACTTACGGTTTGAGCGCCCACCAGGCGGCGGCCCTGGTGATAGCCCGCCGGGCGCTGGGATACGCCGAGAAGATGCCCCGGGAGCTTATGGAGGTGCTGTCGCCGAAGGAAGGATGGCGGCACTTCAGGCTCTGGGGTAAGTTTTTCGGCCTCTTCAAAGCGGCCCGGAAGCGGGCGGTCAGGGAAGGATATTTAACCCAGCGCTGGCGGCCGGAAGACTGGCTAGTTTTCATGTTCGGGAAGACAGGTTAAATATCCGGCAATTAAAGCCCATCGCTCTCTCCCGCCGGGGCCGCCCGGGGCCCCGGCAACCGTTGGTACAGGGGGCAAGGGGGCGGCGGGTAGGTGGGGTAACTCCCCCACCCGGCATGCGCTCAAGGGAAGAATGCCTGTGCCTCCGTTTAAGGAGACCGTGGTCCTGCCGTGCAGGGGTTGTTCCCGCGAGACGGAAAACGCTGGGATGCGGACGGCGGCCGCACGCCCTTCCAGGTTAAGGGCGTCCCCTTTCGAGGGGTGCCGTCCGGCCAGACGGCGATGGAGGTAGCCGTCGGGGAGGCTAAAAGCCGATGAACCTGCACAGCGAGTACCTGAATACGAAGTTAGGGTTTGTTAAGCTTTGTATAGGGAAAGTTGACCTCGAAAACTTTTCCGGGTTTGAAAAAGGACGGTGCTTTCCTTGCGGCCGAAACGTTTTATCCCATTCCTGCTGGCGCTCTTCGTCCTGCTCCTCCTCTCCGGCTGCGCCTCCAAGTCTGAGGCCGCCGGGAAGCCGAAGCTCTTGCAGGCGGTCGTAACTCACGTCTCCGACGGCGACACCGTTCACGTCAGGCTGAACGGCCGGGACGAGCGCGTGCGGCTCATCGGCGTCAACACGCCCGAGATCAGCCACCCCGACCTGGGCATCAGGGAGCAGCCTTACGGCAAGCAGGCCGCGGCCTACACCAGGAAGCGGCTGCTGAAGAGAAAGGTCTGGCTGGAGTTCGACGTTCAGCAAAGGGACAAGTACGGCAGGCTCCTGGCCTATGTGTGGCTCTCCCCGCCGGCGGCGTTCACGGAAAAAGAAGTCCGCGCCAGGATATACAACGCGGAGCTCCTCCTGAACGGGTACGCCCAGGTGATGACGGTTCCTCCCAACGTGAAGTACGCCGACATCTTCGTGAAGTTCCAGCGGGAGGCGCGGGAGAAGGGCAAGGGCCTGTGGGGCGCCCCGGCGGTCGCGAAGCCCGCGGGCAAGGCGCTCTACGTCGGCAACAGGCGGACGAAGATATTCCACCGGGCGGGCTGCAGGTGGGCGCAGAAGATAAGCCCGGCGAACCGGGTGGAGTTCGGGAGCCGGGAAGAGGCTATTAAGGCGGGGTACAGGCCGTGCAGGGTGTGCAGGTCATAGAAAACAGGCTATTCGAAAAGCAAGAAGGGAAAGTAGGTAACGGTGGAAGGTTTAGATATACTACTTATTATGAGTTCGCCTGGAGAGAAGTTTCCGGAAGAAATGCGGGACGAGCCTTTTTTGGTATTTGAACGAGCGGATGGTGAACGCTTTCATCGTCTTTGGTATATTACCACCAGAGCGCGTAAAGCTGGGGAATATTCAGTGTTTACGGTAATCGCAAAAAATTTTTCTACGATAATGGAAAGCTGTGAACCGGCTGGTTATAATTTTAAAATTGCTTCTTACTTAGATAATCTGAGCGGAGCATTTATACTTGAAAATCCAGCCATTGAACACGAAAAGGGCCACGTGTGGAAAAAGCCTCTTTGGAAGGAACTCCACCCGTTGGAGATTTGTTTATTTTTATCCCGCCTAGTGTATCCTACTGCCACTAATTTAAAATATGCTAGCCGGTGTATTATACAAGGGAATCAATTGGTTAGAGTAATGCCTGCTCGGTATTATGGGTGGCTTACAGAAGCCTATCTTCCTGTGTCGCAAGCAAAAATTTTAGGAAGGCGAACTTGGTATACTGCGGAAGAAATCTCTACTTTAGGGAAGATATTGGGGAATTTTTTAGAGCGCGAGTTACCTGAACGGTTGCAACGGAGCTTGTGGTCCTATGTGTATGGCTTTTCCTCGGACGATTTAACGGTTCGTTGGCACTTTATAGCGCAGGCTTTCCAATCAATGGCTTGTATTAACGACTATTGTGTCCGCCAGCAGTTTTTGCATCGGATTCCCAAAATAGCAAAAGACATTGGAATTGAGTTAGAGAGTAAAGAAGTTGAAAAGATATGGGGTTACAGAAACACGGTAGACCACGGCAGGTTAATTGTAAAGGCTACCGAAAAAGAACTTGGGCTTTTGGAAAAAGCTGAAGAAGTAATTGCTAAAGTGATAAAACAGGCATTTTTGGATGAAAAGTTTGCTTTGCGCTGGGAAAATGAAGAAAGTCTCCAAAAATGTTTTCCTGTTATCATCTAAAACTTACTTGTTTATTCTGGTGGTTGATTAAGTAAAAGGAGGATGTGAACTGTGAACGAACATCCTTTAAAGAAACTTCAATCCCTTTTTCGAGAACTTTTTCAACTCGATTTGGCTGACTTAGACTTTGGCCTCTACCGTTTGTTCCACCTGAAGCGGGCCGAGATAGAAGCCTTTATAAGCGAGCAACTGCCGAGGGAGGTAGACGCTGCTTTTCGGATTGTCGGTGATGAAGAACGAGAGAAGTTGCGGGCTGAACTGGATGCTCTGGCGCGAGAGGTCCAGGAGCAGATTGCTGAAGATGCTATTCTTCCTACTGGCGAGATCAAATCGGAGTACCTAAACAGTAGTGCTAAGGTTGTCCGTGAGCTAGCAGAACGCTACGAATCTGTCCGCCAGAAAGTGGCCGCTGTCCAGGTTGCCGAAGAGGTTACTGAAAAGGACAAGGCCGACGTTTTCAACTACCTGTACGACTTTTTTAGACGCTACTACGAAGACGGGGATTTCATCCCCAAACGGCGTTATGGAGCCCGGGAAACGTACGCCGTGCCCTACAACGGCGAAGAGGTCTTCTTCTACTGGGCCAACCGCGACCAGCACTACGTTAAGACCGCCGAACGGTTTCGGGATTACGCCTTTAAACTGGACGATCTGACCGGTGAGTACCGTGTGCGTTTTGTTATGACCGAGGCCAGCATTCCCAAAGACAACACCAAAGGAAATGCGCGTTACTTCTTCCCCCGGCCTGATCTGGCGAGTTACGACGTCGAAGCGCGAGAGTTTACCTTGCCTTTTGAGTACCGCTTGCCTACACCTGAAGAGGCAGAGCGGTACGGCAACAATAGCAAGGCCCAAGAGGCCATCCTGGAGGAAGCTCTGCCTCGCGTTCTGGAGGTCGTACCGGATAGCGACCTGCGTGTCTTACTCGGCCGACCTATTAACGAAGGCGAGGACGCGCCCACCCTTTTGCAGAAGCGCCTGCGCCATTTCTGTCGGCGCAACACCAGTGACTATTTCATCCACAAAAATCTGGCTGGGTTTCTTACTCGCGAACTGGAGTTTTACATCAAGGATCAGATTATCCATCTAATGGATATAGAAGCTGACCTCGACGCCAAGCGCCGGGTGGTGAAAACTTTCCGCAAACTTGCCGAGGAAGTAATCAAATTCTTAGCTACCATTGAGGACGCCCAAAAGACGCTTTTCGAGAAAAAGAAATTTGTGCTGGAAACCGATTACCTCATTCCCGTCCGGCACGTGCCGCGCGAGTTCTGGCCGGAGATCCTGTGTAACAATGGGCAGTTGCTGGAGTGGCAGCGCTGGCTGGCCGTAGAGGGTGAAGTAAACGAGGCTTTTTTGGAAGCTCATCCTACCCTGCCGGTGTACACCAGGCACTTCGACCGCGGCTTTGTACGTCGCCTGTTGGAAGCGTTGCCCTTTGAGGATCTGGATGAGGCCACAGATGGCCTGCTGGTGCATGGTGAGAACTACCAGGCGTTACGCCTGCTTATGGAGCGCTACCGGGAGCAGGTAAAGTGCATCTACATCGATCCGCCGTACAACACTGGAAGCGATGAGTTTATCTACAAAGACCGGTATCAGCACTCTTCCTGGCTGGCAATGATGGAGGAGCGGCTAAGGATAGCATGGAAGTTAATGCTTGAGGATGGCGTGATTTTCGTGAGTATTGACGACGGAGAGCAGGCAGAGCTTCGGAAAGTTTTAGAAGCCATATTCGGTAAAGAAAATTTTATAAACAATATTATTTGGCAAAAAAAATATACCAGAGCAAATGATGCGAGATGGTTTTCGGACAATCACGATTTCAT